>JAYPIL010000104.1:0-1544 GCA_038127845.1 Candidatus Poseidonia sp. | reverse complement strand
ATCAACACCGAGCGCTACACCAACAGCTACGTGGGTGACTACGGGATGGTGCAATACGGCGACCTCTTCGTGTTCAGTGCAAGCGACGGAACCACCGGTTCTGAATTGTGGGCATACGACAACGTGCTCGGCGTTTCTTACCAACTCGCTGACATCAACATCGGGTCGAGCAGCAGCAAACCAGGCGTGTACATGTCCATCCTCATCGACGACACCTATTACTTCGCTGCGAACGACGGAGAATACGGCTACGAACTCTGGTCGATCCAACTTGAGCGAACTGTGACCGTTGAAGAGACGGCATGAGGCAGGGTCAAGACACCGCAAAGCAAGTTCATGACGGGCGCCGGAATCGGTGCTCAAGCAGGCGTTGAGAACGTCGCTTCGGCCTCGGTGCGATTCACGAACGGGCATCAGCGAGGAAGGAATCGAGTTGCCCCTTGGCATCGGGCCAATCAGCAGGCTCGAGGGCATCGGTCAGGTGCAAGCCCGCCAAGAACCGAGCGTGAACAGAGCCCCAATCCTCCTCGTCCCCTTCGCCAATCCATCGAAACAACGGTGCGCCGTCAGCCTCCAAACGGTCAAGGAACCCACGCTGCGCCGCCGAAACCAGAAGCGTCGGCGTGCCGAGCAACGCCGACTCACTGGCCAAGGTCACGGACTGAGTGATGACGCCGTCGTGCGTCGCCAGTTCTCGGTCAAGCGCCCACGCATCACCTTCGTAGGCGTTCTCGTCGGCCAGCGTGATCACCACCCCGTCAAGGGCATCGTCGGGCAGCGCCACGATCTCCTCGTCGTCGTGAACACCACCGCCCTCCAAGCGGCGAACGAGGATTCGGGGAGGTGACGAGACCTTGGAAGGTCGGCGTTGTGGTGCGAGATGAACGTGACCGTGCAGCCCGTCCAAACGATGGATTTGGCCTTTGAAAGAGGCGAGAAAACCGCCGTCAAGGTCCGCTCGCCAGTGCGTTGGTACAACGACGTGCGTGGCGGCCTTGCGGGCAAGACGATGTGCAAGATGGTTCACCTCGGTGTCCGTGATGTACCACCGCTGGCGCACGGTTGAGCGACGCCACCAGCGGGGTTTGGCCGCGAGCATCTCCAAGGCCGCTCCCACCCCCACGATGCGTTCGACCGCGCCCTGACCGTCTTGACCGGCGGCCTTGAGCAAGCGCTGGACGCTTCGGATACGGTAGAGGGCTTTGCGACGCTTTCCTTCACCCACGGGACGAGGAACCCACAGCGTTTGACGGCGAGGCAAGCGCCCGTCGCCCTGCTCGAGCATGGCCCGCACCTCAGGACGCTCGCACGCCACGATGAGGTCGGCCGTGGAACCTGCTCGGAGGAACGGGGCCAACAGGCGCACATGAGCCGGGTGGTCCAAAACCCAACAGGTGCGCATGGTCGTGGGAGGAGGAGGTCGTTCTCAAGGCATCCCCCCTTCGGTGTTGACCGCACAGACTTGGATGGCGAGATGAGCGGCGGGAGAAGAGCAAAAAAGGAACTGAGGGAGCGAGGGTCGTGTTCAAAGCGCTGTTTGCGTG
>JAYPIL010000103.1:0-1563 GCA_038127845.1 Candidatus Poseidonia sp. | reverse complement strand
GCCCTGCTCGAGACGCCATGATGGACGGCAGCATCCGCGGTACGCCCACCAACGCAACCGAGACGGTGAACCTCACGATTTGGGCCAACAACTCGGTCTACAGCGAGTTCTTTGCCCTCTCCTTGACGGTGTTCGACGATTTGGACAACGACAGTATTCCGGATTCCTTGCCAGAAGGCTATGTTGGCAACTTGACCGCCGACCTTGACGACGACAACGACGGCCTGCCTGACGACCAAGAAATCGCTTGTGGTTCCGACCCGTTGGACAACGAGTCGGGCAAGAGCGAATGGGTGGCCGTGTGTCTTGATGTTGGAAGCGGTGACGACGACGACGGCTTCAACTGGATGTGGTGCTTCCCGTGCCTGCTCCTGCTCTTGCTGTTGCTCATCATTCCGTTGCTGCTTGGGCGAGACCGCTTGTTGGTCCTCTTGGCTGACGGCCCAGAACCCGAGTACACCACGGCTGAACCCAACTTCGTTGCCGGTTCGGGTACCGAGGACGATCCGTTCATCCTCGCACCTGTTGGACCGCTGCAGCCTGGCTCAATGGAATCTACGGTGGAAGAAATCACCATCACGAACATGGGCGACATCAAGATCGACATGGTTGACTTCAACGACGAGGACAACTACGGCCGCTTCTCGATGTACGAGTCGGCCTTCAGCATGGAAGGCACCCGTGTCTTGGCTGTTGGCAAGGACGGTGAAGTGGTCATCAACTTCAAGTTCGACGACCGTGAATTCCCGACCTACGAGGGTGGCACCTACACGGGCCGCATCAAGTTGGGCAAGGCCAGCGTCTACTTCCTGTGGGAAGTCACCGTCATGGCCGACGAGCACAAGGCGAAGTCGGAAAAGAAGAAGACCATGGACCGCATCAAGAAGCGAAAGAAGGCCTTTGATTTCGAGCGTATCGGTAAGGCGACCAAGAAGAACGCCGACGACTTGCAAGCCATCAAGGGCATCGGACCCTACAGCGAAGAGAAACTCAACGCGTTGGGCATCTTCACCTACGCCCAACTGGCCAACTTCGACCGCAAGACGGAGGACGAGGTCAACGACGCCATTGAGCACTACAAGGGCCGCATCCGCCGAGACGAATGGGTCAAGCAGGCTCGCGACATCATCGGTGCCGAGGCCAAGGCCGACGAAGAGGCCCTGAAGGCCGCTGAAGAAGCCCAAGCCAAGGCTGAGGCCGAAGCCAAGGCCGCTGAAGAAGCGGAAGCTGCCAAGAAGGCCGAAGAAGCCGCTGCTGCTGCCGCTGCTGCTGCCGCCGAGAAGGAAGCCAAGGACGCCGAGAAGAAGGCGAAGGCCGAGGCTGACAAGAAGGCCAAGGAAGAAGCCGCTGCCAAGAAGAAGGCGGACGCCGAGGCCAAGAAGGCCAAGGCGGCTGAGGAGAAGGCTGCTAAGGCTGCAGAGAAAGAGGCGAAGGCCGAGGCCGACAAGAAGGCCAAGGAAGAAGCCGCTGCTGCCGCTGCTGCCGCTGCCGAGAAGGAAGCCAAGGAAGCCGAGAAGAAGGCGAAGGCCGAGGCTGACAAGAAGGCCAAGGAAGAAGCCGCTG
>JAYPIL010000102.1:0-1632 GCA_038127845.1 Candidatus Poseidonia sp. | reverse complement strand
ACGGTGCTCTCCCTCTGTGTTCTCCGATGGGGTGGCATTCTCTATGACTTTCGGTAGCGGCTCGACGAGCGTTCAAGATTTCCCACATCGGGAAAGCGTTGGACAGACAAGAGCTGCAAGTTCATCCAGTGCATCCATGATCCCACATTCGTTCCAATCTCCACTCTCGAGAGAAAGGTCCGGCAATCTGATACGGACACGAGCAACCCGTCCATCCAACATTGGGGGTGCTTCTGGCTTGAGTTGTTTTGCAGCCTCCTGAACGCACTCAGCAAGATCATCGAATTCTTCGCAGATTTGGTCAAAATCATCGCGGTCACCGTCGAGAACAGCAGCAGCGAGGGTCCATTTTTCTGATTCAATTGGGTTTGAAAAATCAAAACCCTCACTGTGAAGGATAACCGAGCATCCCACCGTCAGACCCATGTGGCCCTCCTTGACGGGAAATCCATGTTTCTTGAACACCCTATCCGATGGGTCTCGGTCATTTCGGTCATGTTGAGCCCCCGACATGTAAGCTTCAACAAAGAACTGGCACGAGTTGGCATGGAAGGGAAGGGGCGAAAGGCGAACATACCGCTTTGACGTGAAGACGCCCGAACCGGACGTGGTCCCGTTCGCACTTAGCACAAGGCCACTGATTCCCAACGGTTGAATCACCCGATTTGAGGCAAATTCGGGAACGTTCCCGGGAAGTTGCATGGGAACTTTGAGACATTTTTGAGCAGATGAGATGAGCATTTCACCGAATATTTTTGCAAGAAGTGTGAATTTCTGATCACCGGTCCATGCTCTGTTTTCTTTTGCATATCCATTCGGGTCCGCTGGGACATAGTCACGGAAATGTGTTGGTGGAAATTGTTCAGACCATCTCATGGTTTTCACACCCCACCTGCTGTTGTATGACTTTCGGTGCTGAGATTGGTGAGAGAAGGGTCAATCTTCGCCATCATCTTCCCCTTCGTCCTTGTCCTCGTTCTCAGGGTCTTCCTCTTCGTCATCGTCCTTCGCAAGCGCCAGGAAGTTGTTGATGGCCGCAGCAGCCAGCAAGAGCACGATGAACAGCAACGGCGGACAGATCCAATACATGTCAAAGGAGTCGTCATCGACTTCTGGCTCAGGCAGCGTGAACTGGTCCACTTCCGTGGTGTTGCGGACCGACTCAACGGTGGTGTTGGCTTCTCCTCGCACTTCGAGGATGAGGAAGAAGTTCACCGGCGCCATCTCGCCCGTGACCGTGATGGTGTAATTCGTCTCGTTGGAGGCCACCTTCGGCGTACCGGCGATGACACCGTTGGAGAAGTTCAGACCCGTTGGGAGCGCAGGCGAGATGGACCACACCGGGTTACGGGTGTCACCGAAGTAGTAGAGCGGGGCGAGTTCCGGCATGGTCTCGTTCACGTCGAGCACAATGCGAGTCACGGGGTAGCGGGCGTAGAAGGTCGGGTACTCCACCAAGAGCGTGAACGTGGCGTTGGTTGAACCGCCGCTGTTGTTGGCCCACACGGTGAAGGTCGTCGAATTGAGCACCGAGGTTGGGATGCCAACGATGTAGCCGTTCACGAACGTGAGGCCGGCGGGCAACGCTGGTTCAATGGCCCACGAATCGGCCACGCCGCCCGAGATGGTCGG
>JAYPIL010000101.1:0-1819 GCA_038127845.1 Candidatus Poseidonia sp. | reverse complement strand
GAAATCCACGTCATCATGGGGCGGAACGGTGCGGGAAAATCCACCCTCGCCAGCGTCATCATGGGCCACCCGGCCTACGAAATCACCAAGGGTAGCATCCACTACATGGGCACCAACCTCGAAGAGATGAGTGTCTTCGAGCGGGCCCGTGCAGGGATGTTCCTGTCCTTCCAATATCCTGCGGTGATTCCAGGCGTTCAGGTCGGTACCTTCCTCAAGAAGTCCGTGCAGTCCGTTCGTGACGAGCCGCTGAAGGGTCGTGAATTCCGCAAGGAACTCAACGAGGCCATGGCCTCGCTCGAGATGCAGAAGAACGTCCTCTCACGCTATGTCAACGACGGGTTCAGTGGAGGAGAGAAGAAGCGATTGGAAATCCTTCAGATGCTCCTGCTCAAACCCCATCTTGCCCTGTTGGACGAAACGGATTCCGGTCTCGACATCGATGCCCTGCGCATCGTAGCGAAAGGCATCAACACCGTGGCTCCCGAAGCGGGCTGTCTCATCATCACCCACTACCAGCGTCTCCTCGACCACGTCAAACCGCATCACGTCCACGTGATGATCGACGGATCCATCGTTGAATCCGGCGGTCCTGAATTGGCCATGAAGCTGGAAGAGGAAGGCTACGAGTGGCTCGAAGCACCCAAGGAGGCCTGAACATGAGCGACGAAGCACGCGAGGCCGTGGGCGATTACCGGTTTGGGTTCCACGACCCTGAAAACGCCACCATTCGTTTCGACAAAGGGTTGTCTGAACAAGTGGTCCGAGACATCTCGGCGCTCAAAGACGAACCGGAATGGATGACGGAGTTGCGCGTCAAAGCCTACCATCACTTCATGGAACGTGAAATGCCCGACTGGGGAAATTGCGGCCAACTCAACGACATTGACTTTGACAACGTCACCTACTTCCTCCGCTCTTCGGATGCGACGGAGCGAGATTGGGACGACGTTCCTGAAGACATCAAGAACACCTTTGACCGTCTTGGAATTCCAGAAGCCGAGCAAAAGTGGCTTGGTGGCGTGACGGCACAATACGAATCCGAAGCGGTCTATCACTCGATTCGAGAGGATTTGGAAGCACAGGGTGTCTTGTTCCTTGACATGGACAGCGGCCTCAAGCAGCACCCCGACATCGTGAAGCAATACTTCGGTTCCGTCGTGCCTCACACCGACAACAAGTTCGCAGCGCTCAACACCGCCGTGTGGTCGGGTGGCTCGTTCATCTACGTGCCGAAGGGCGTTCATGTTGAAATGCCCGTTCAAGCCTACTTCCGGATCAATGCCAAGAACATGGGTCAGTTTGAGCGAACCCTCATCATCGCCGATGAAGGCAGCACCATTCACTACGTTGAAGGCTGCACGGCCCCGACCTACTCCACCGATTCGCTTCACTCCGCCGTGGTTGAACTCATCGCCATGAAGGGTGCGAAGATTCGCTACTCCACCATTCAGAACTGGTCGGCCAACGTCTACAACCTCGTCACCAAGCGTGGGCTCGCTCACGAGAACGCCACGGTTGAATGGGTCGACGGCAACATCGGTTCCAAGTTGACCATGAAGTACCCCGCTGTCCTGCTGAAGGGCGAGGGTGCGCATGCGGAAATCATCTCCGTGGCCTACGCCGGTGAAGGCCAGCACCAAGATGCAGGGGCCAAGGTGCACCACCTCGCCCCCAACACCACCTCCAACATTCTCTCCAAGTCCATTTCGAAGAACGGCGGTCGTTCGTCCTACCGTGGGATGTTGCAGGTGACACCGAAAGCCCACGGCTGTCGTTCAAAGATCGTGTGCGATGCACTCATGCTCGACAGCGACTC
>JAYPIL010000100.1:0-1915 GCA_038127845.1 Candidatus Poseidonia sp. | reverse complement strand
TCTACATCCTCTTGACGACCTCGTTGGCCAGCGTCGCCATCAAGATCATGATTCCCGTTATCATTGACAAGTTCTCCAACCCCGGCTCGGTCACCGTTTCTGGCAGCAACTCCCTCGTCGTCTTTCTGTTCCGTGCTGGCGTGTGGTTCGGCGGTTTGTACCTCGCCCTCAACGAGTTGGGTTTCGAACTGCTCGGTCTGCTCGCCTCCCTGGCGGTGTTCTCGCTCATCATCGGTTTGGCCATGCAGCAGACGCTCGGCAACATCGTGAACTCGTTCATGCTCGCCCTCGACCAGCCCTTTGAGGTCGGTGACCGCATTGAGGTGGAAGGCCATCTCGGGTCGGTGGTCTCGGTTGGCATTCTCTCCACCAAGGTGTTGACCATCGGCGAAAACCTCGTCGTCATCCCGAACAACAACCTCGTGAACTCGACCGTCATCAACCACGCCCGTGGTGGTGGCGACGGACAAGGTCGCCGTATCTCGCTCGTGCTTGACATCGGCGTGGAATACGACGAGGACATCTCCCACGTCAAGTACACCACGCTCCAGCTGCTGCGGGAGTGCCCCTACATCATCGATACACCAGAACCCCGTGTGCTGCTCAACGAACTGGGCGAGTACGCCAAGATCTTCCGCATGTACGCCTGGGTCGAGGACTACTCTGACGAATTCGTCGCCAAAGACTGGCTGTTCAAGAACATCGCCGAACGCTTCGAAGCGGAAGGCATCGGCATCCCGTTCCCCACCGCTGTGGAAATTGGGGCCACCCACAAGGAGACCTACAACAAGCAGCGCAAGGCCACCAACGTGCGCCGTGCTCGCCTGCAGATGATCAAGGAGGACAAGGCCCTCGAGCGAGAGCGTGCCGAGGCCAAGTGGGAAATCGAGGCCATCACGGAGAAACTCAAGGACCCCGATTTGGGCCGAACCGAGCGAGAAGGTCTGGAAGATTCCCTGCGGGAACTCAACCGCGTTTTGAGCATGTTTGAGGCCGGCGATAGTTGAGGATAAACGACATCTTGCGCCTCGTTTTGTTGAAAAAACGAGTCGGCGGATTTATGTACGGAAACCCGTTCATGATAGATGATGACGTCTGCTGAACTCCGCTACATGCAGATCACCATCACCCCCGAAGTGGGCGCCAACCTCCCTGGGTTGAGCCTGTTGAACATCTTCCACGACGTTGAGTTTCTCTCCCACATCAGCACCGAAGGAGACAGCATGCGCTGTTTGGTCCGTGTTCAGTACGACACGCCGTCGTCTCTCAACGAGCCGCAACAGTCGTTTCAAATCCTTGAAGTCCTCGAACAAGGCCCCAAAGCAGCCCTCTTGGAAGTCGTCACGACGGGTCCGGTTCCACGAATTTTCGCTGCACTCAAGCACGTCTGGTGGGTCTCACCGACCCTCCTCGGCCCGGGTGGCATGACCATCACGGTGCGGGGTACCAAAGAATCGCTTCGTTCAGCACGCCAAGGATTGTCCGACCTGCTGGGCGAGGGGTACAAGATGAAGTTGGGCGCCCAATCGCTGCACAACGCACAGTTCCTCGAACTGTTGCCAGATAAACAACGAACAGTGCTCGACAAGGCGATTGAACTGGGCTACTACGACCGACCTCGACGCTGCACGCAGCGGGTCATCGCCGATGCGCTCAACATCAAACAGGCCACCGTCAGTGAACACCTTCAATCGGCGGAGTCCACCATCATTCACGCCTTTGTCAACGAGCCATAGGGATGCCAAACCCCTCCTTTCCGGTCATGATAGGGTGGAAGTCTATGAGCCGTCAGCATCAGTTCCTTCCATGTCCAGCGGACGCTTTGCTGAAGTAAGAACCCCCCTCATCTTGTCCATCCTGATGGTGCTGATGACCCAGGTCGGTTATCTTGACCTCATGAACGCCTGGTCGGGCG
>JAYPIL010000099.1:0-1999 GCA_038127845.1 Candidatus Poseidonia sp. | reverse complement strand
GCGAAGCACCTCTCGACGTTACTCAAAGCGGCGGAACGGAGACGGGTCGGTCTTGCTTTGCGTTCCCATCGGTGAAATCAGAACGTCTGCGATGTGAGGCGCTCGTACATCGAGGCATAGAGCGATGCGGTTTCATCAATGACCGATTGAGGAAGAGCGGGAATAGGGGGTTCTTCCGTACCCGCATCACGGGCCGCTTTGAGGTTCGCTTGATGTCCCGTCTCAATGTAGTGAGCACGAACAAATTCCTTGGAGAGTTCAATGCACTCACCTTGCGAATAAGCCTCAGCATCCCACCAGCGGTCTTCATCAAGGGTACCAAAGGTATCAACAAGCACGATTTCCCGGTTGGTTCCCAGAGCAAACTCCTTCTTCCCATCAACATGGATCAAACCATTACGTGCAGCCTCTTTCTCAATGATTTCATCCACGGCGAGTGCTGCCGCAACAATGGCATCCAATTCCACTTCGGTGATGTTTGAGATTTCCAGCGCCTCCGTGCGGTCAATGTTACGGTCAAAGGTTTCGAATTTGGTCGTGACTTCAACGAATGGCTTCTCGAGTTTCACACCGTATTCACAATCAGGTGCCACACCCAGAGCGTCAGCTGTCAACTCGCCTCGTTGAAATCGTCGCCATGCAGAACCGGAGAGGTAGTGCCTCACGATGACTTCAAGAGGAACAAAGACCCATTCCATGTCCCTTGGGATGGCGCCCGGTTCTTTGATCACGGCGACTTTACGGACCAAGCAACGGTCTGCAGCGTTGACTTCGATGAGGTGGGTTTTGCAGATGCCGGCATCTTCAACCAGTTTGAACCAGTGTGCAGTGGTGCGATTCAAGGATTCACCCTTGCGAGGGATGAGGGAAGGAATGATTTGATCGAAGACAGAAATTTGATTCGTAAATCGGAACTCCAAGATATCCGGATCGTCGGTCGACCAAACTTGCTTCACTTTCCCTTGATAGAGCATTTCTCCCATACAAAGGAACCGAGGAAAACGGCCTTTGAACCTTTCATCCACCGAATTTGAAGCCACTTACAAGAAACCAAGTGCGTCTTCGATCCGATTGAGTTCAGGACCTGTCGTCTGTGTCCCACTGATGGCACCGGTATTGGAACTACAAACACCTGCACCAACATAGGGCGAACCAAAGGATACTGTTCCAACCATCGGTTTCACGCCGAGCACATCCTCGATGAGCATGGCCTCATCAGGAGTCACATCGGGATGGAGGAGAACACCCTGGTCGTTGGTAACAGCAAGGCTTCCAACAACGTCTTGACCAGCAATGGTGGTGGAGGCGACATCGACGGCAAGGACCTCCGCGAGGATTTCAAGGCCTTCATGCGGGATGCTCGGTGAGGCGACCGCTCCTTGTTCATTGACGACAAGCAGGTTTCCAGCGGTGTTCACACCGCCCTCCATAACGACGACATCCCCGTAGGAAGTGAGTTGGTCAATATCGCCTTCATTTGCAATGTCTGCAATGGCGATACCCCGACTGTTCCCACAAACCAATGCCCCCACCAAATTTGAGCCGCCAACGGTAAGAGGCTGCATTTCCAAGCCCAATGTCGCTTCGAGCGTTTCCAACACGGGTTGGGGCAATTCAGGAGGATGAAACAGCACGTTGTCAACCGAAGCCAGGTGTATTCCGACTTGGTCGCTGCCAAAGATGTCTACGGTGTCAATTGGCATGTGCTCAACTCCAATGCATGGTTACGAGTCCTAAAAGGTGATGTTGATACGGCGACAGAACGCAAAAAAGGCCGGCCCCAATGGAGGGACCGGCCTTAAGCGCCCTTTCGGGTCGAGGATACCGAAGTGAAAAGAGAGGGGCACAGTGACTTCCTTTCCCGTGGACTCTCGTACCACAGTAATGGGAGAGACGCAGAAGGGCTTGACTTCTGGGTTCGGAATGGGACCAGGTAAACACCTTCGCTGTGACCGTGCACCCATCTCTTTTCGAATCGGATAGGATGCGACGTAGCGTC
>JAYPIL010000098.1:0-2025 GCA_038127845.1 Candidatus Poseidonia sp. | reverse complement strand
TCGTGCTGGATGGGGTTCCACGATCGGTTTTTGATGACGCAGATGTCATGCCGTTTACGGCTTCGTTTGATCAAATTGGCGTCAAGGCTCCCGTTCAGACATCTGAACTGACCCTCACGGGTGCCTGCATCAAAGAGATGGCAACGGGGCGGAACGCTGCTCCTATGGACGCCATTCGAAATTGGGAGGTGAGCAACGAAATCAGAAATGATCCGTTCTACTATGCTGAATACCAAGGCGGTTCGGTTGCATTCACCGGTTTTTATGTCTGGCAAAACATGTATCCTGAGGATTTTTTCCTCCATGAAACGAGCCCTGACTTTGGTTTTGAAGACATCTCGCTTGCTGATGACCACGCCATGAATGTGGTGAACGGGTGGGTAAACGGCGACCACCATCAACTGATGGTTGCGCATCTTGGGGGGACCGATCACGCCGCCCATATCCACGGCTTGGAATCGGAGATTTACAAGGAGCGTTTGCGGGAACTTGACCAAGAACTGGAAGGCTTGTTTTCATCCGTTCCCAGCGACTGGACCGTTTTGTTAACTTCTGATCACGGCCTCACAAACTACGGTGGTCATGCGCTTGGTACAGGGGCTGCCGCCGAGGAGGTGTATCTGTTTGCCAAAGGAACAGGCATTGGCTCCCCCGGCGTGTTGGATTCAACGATGGATCAGCGAGATATTTCGCCTCTTCTCTCTTCGTTGTTGGGTCTGCCGTTGCCTACGTCGAGCGATGCAGTCATCCCGCTGGACATGCTTGATTTAACCCAATGGCAGCGGGAACGGTACGAGCAGTGGAACTGGGAGAACGTCTTGGCGCATCATGCCTTCATGGAAAGCGAGGGTGGCGATTACATCGATGGATTGCCCGACGATCCAAAATGGGCCCTGCTGGACAAGAACGAACAGCGATTGCCGTATCTCCCGATGTTGCTCAGCCTTGGAATTGTTGCCGGGCTTGTTGCATGGGCCATGTCCAACAAGGCCCCCCTCCCGGTTATGTTTGAACATACTCGGTATCAAGGTGCACTCATCGCTGTTGTTTCCATCGTCTTCATCTTGATGGCAACGGTGGTTCGTGATCAGGAATTGCTTTCATCCGGGCGTTGGATACGGAAATTGCTCGGTACGCTAGGAATTGGTGCATTGGTCGCGTGGATGGTGTTTGATCGTCAACGCGTGAAACAGGTTCGACTCCCCTACGTTGTCTTGGTGACCTTTGCGCTGTTGTTTTTCTACCCGGAAACACGATACTCCATGGTGGCCATTTCGCTAGCGCCGGTCGCCTTGTATGCTGTCTGGGCCAACGGGAAGGACCACTTTTCGCTTCAAGAAAAGTTAGGGCTCAGTGTTCTGTTTGGCCTGATGACCTATCATCTCGTGGATTACCTTCCTCGACTGTTCACCGGGATGTCTCTCCAGGCGGTGCTGAATATCGACCTGCTTTACAAGCCCATGCAACGCCTTGTTCACGCATCGATGGTCACGAGCCCCCTGTTTTTGTTGATGATTGCACTGGGGGCGTTCGGCATTTTGTTTGTCAAGATGACAGATGAAGGTATGAAGCTGGATTCACGTCCCGTTCTGTTTGCAACCGGTGTTCTTGGCGTGGCGATGATTCAAACGACCTTAACGGATTGGATCCTCCTTGCCATGATCCTCTACGCTGCCTTCTCGTCCATCAATGACGATGCCTCAGAACGCTTCCGCAGATGGTTCGGCATTTCTCCCACTGAATCCATTCTGCTGTGCTGGGTTGGCCCTACTTGGGGTTTCTATCCCGCATTTTCGGTGGTGTTCATCGGGCGGGTAATCCCTTCACTCCGCAACATGCTTGCCTCCTTTTTTGAAGGTGAAGAATCGTCCAACTCCTATCTGCTTCGTCGTTCATTGAATGCCTTGGTGGGCGTTTCATTGTTGTTTTTGGTGTGGTTCCATTTTTCCTTGCTCACACCGCTCGGTCTGTTGGAGTACAACCCAAGCAAGGTCATCGTGACGGGAGGTTTCTTTGGCGCAAGGA
>JAYPIL010000097.1:0-2073 GCA_038127845.1 Candidatus Poseidonia sp. | reverse complement strand
TCGGGCGTGATGTTTTGGCCGCGTTCACCCAAGAGTAAGAGGGGGCAGTGGTTGACCACGAACAGGTTGGCAAAGGTCGCCTCGGGCGTGCCGTACATCTGTTCCATGAGGTTCCACAGCCTTGTGCCAGAGACTTCCTGACGTTCAAGGTCCAAGCCGACGATGGGCCGCTTGGGGTGGGCGTTGGCCGGTGTTTTGAGGTCGCAGGGCGTGATCTGCAGGAAGTCTTTGGCCACCTCGGTTGCACCAAAGGGCACACCTGTTTGCGCCATGCCCCACGGGCCGGGGTTCATCCCGAGCAGCAGGGTGGTGGCGCCAAGGCCGCCCCACTGCTCGATGTATTGCTCGTGATGGTCCCACGCATAGTCCAGCGGGTTGGTGGCGTGCGCGACAGCACCCGAGGCTTCGAGGCCCGAAATGGCGTCGTCGCACGCTGCCGACAAGCGGCGTGCCGCCTGCTTGAGTTGGTCCACCGTCTTCACACCCATCCCTCGGGGAGGGGCAAGATAGTGCTTGCTCAGTCGTCTTGGCGGCGGGTCAGGCCCACACCGATGGCGATGGCGAGCAAAGTTCCCACGGAACCGAGCGCCGGAAGGCCGTTTCCAGCACCGCCTTCAACGTCCGAAACCGTGGGAAGAATCGTCACGGTGTCGCTGTCGGTGTTGCCGGGAGCCTGACCGTCGCTGCCACTCACCACACACTGAACTTCATCACCCACCCCGTAGCCGGTCGAGATCGTATCGGTTCCCGAAGCGATGGTGTTGCCGTTGACGTTCCACACCACGGTGGTCGTCACCGTGTCACCCTCGGCGTCAAAGGTGGTGTACGTGCAGGTGAGGTTGTCGTCGGATTGCGGCATGTTGGGAGAAATCGTCACGCCCGAAATCACGGGTGGGGTGTTGATGACCGTGTTGTTGCCGCCACCTGTGTTGTTGCCGGTGCCACCCGTGTTGCTGTCGCAAGCATCACCGATGCCGTTGTTGTTGGTGTCGGACTGGTCGGTGTTGACCACGTTGGGACAGTTGTCGCTGTTGTCACCCACGCCGTCGCTGTCGCTGTCAGACCATTCGGAGGGGTCGTACGGGAAGGCATCGTCCGTATCGTTCACGTAGTCGTTGTCGTCGTCCCAATCGCAAACATCCCCAAAGGTGTCGTTGTCCCAATTGGCTTGATTTGAATTGGAATACCAGTAGCAGTTGTCACTGTTGTCGCCCACGCCATCGTTGTCGTAGTCACTCCATTCGTTGGGGTCATTGGGGAAGGCGTCCAAGACGTCTTCCACACCGTCACCGTCGCTATCGGTCGTGTTGTTGCCTCCGGTGTTGTTGCCTCCGGTGTTGTTGCTCCCCGGATTCTCAACGGTGATGCACGTGTCGTCTTGGGTCAGCCACGTGGCTGAATAGTTGGAATCAACGTGGAACAGGTTGCCGTAGAAGCAGTACGTGCCGTAATCAATCGGGGCACCGTCAAGGGTGTAATTCTTCCACTCGATGCTCGTGTTGGTGTAAGCCATCCATGTGGAGTTGCCTCCGTCCACCATGGACTGACTTTCGTCGTACAGACCCCAATCCAAGTGGTACATCTCTCCAATCACCAAATCCGTGCTCGTGAAACTTGCACTCAATTCGTCACCCATCGCAAAGGTTTCGTTGAAGGTATCGATGTCCAATGAACCGCTGGAGAGGTTACCGTTGCTCGCCACGTAGGAGAAATTGTACACGGAATCGGTGATGAAGTTCCATCCTGACGCACTGTTGTCCCAAACCGAAAGATTCGCCAGGAACGCGTAATTTCCTTCATCAAACCCTGCATGATTGAAGGTCAGCGAGTCGGAGGTGCTGTTCACGTACCATGAGGTGTTGCCCTGCGCCACGATGGTCCCGTTGGACGGGTAATACACCGTCCATTCGATCATGGAGGTCGAGCCGAGCAGGTTGCAGTAACTGTTGATCGTGCTCTCGAACATGTTGCCAACATTGAAGATGCTCTGCCACGAATAGGCGTAAATGGCCGTGAGATTGGAATCGTAGCCGCAGCCGGAGTTGTTGTTGACTGGATAGACCGTGAAGTTCA
>JAYPIL010000096.1:0-2403 GCA_038127845.1 Candidatus Poseidonia sp. | reverse complement strand
GTGCCTGTTCAGCCGTGATGATGTCGCGGATGGCGTACCAATCCTCACCCATGGCCTCACAGATGTCGTACATTTGGTTCGCAAAGGTCACCTTGAGGGCGTAGAAGGTGTTCTTCGTGTACTTGACGAGTTCTGCCTGCGTTGGGGTGACGCGGAACAGTTGCTCTCGTCGAAGGACACCCGCCTCCTTGTGTTGCTGGAACACCACGTCGGCGACGGCTTGGTGGTGGGTGCCGACCACGAGAATGTCCTGATTGGCAAAATCCTCCAATCGACGTCGTTCAACGAGGAATTCTGGAGAATAGGCGATGTTCAAGTGGGGATATTGGTCATGATAGCGCTGCGTGGTTCCGGGCACCACCGTGCTTTTGATGACGGCCGTAAATCCGTCTGGCAGGGCATCGAGCACCTCTTCGACGATACGTGTATCACAGGCTCCCGTTTCGGGGTGAGGTGGTGTTGGGACGGCGATGTACGCCATATCGACGTGGTCGATGACGTCGTTGAGGCTGGTTCCACGAGCCGGATCGTGAACGAACAATTCGTGTGCGTCTGCAAAACAGTGCTCAATTGCACCGCCGACCATACCTGCTCCAATGATGCCTACTTTCATGTTCTTCACCTGTGGGGGTTCGGGTTCAATTTTCCGTCTTTCGCCATGATGGACGCCTCGAGCAAGGTATCGGGCGTTCCACAGTCAACCCAAGTTTCCTTGCCGACGGATACGACATTGGCTGCTCCTTGTTTGACATAGATTCGCGTGATGTCTGAAATGGAGAATGCATCGCCTCGTTCAGCCGATGCACGATCAAGGTGGGACCAGAAATGCTCATCAAACATGTAAATGCCTCCGATGGCAAGGTTTGACGGTGGATTGTTTGGCTTTTCCACAATATCGCAAATGGCACCGCTCTCATCGAACACAGCAACGCCAAAGGCCTCGGGGTGGTCTTCTTCCCGGGCGATGAGGAGGCATCCCGGTGGTTGTTCGGAGGCCATGAACGCCTCCACATGCGGTTCGAATTCAATCGTCGTAATGTTGTCGGAGAAGTACACCATCAACCGAGCCTCTTCGTTGTACGGTCGAGCCAATGAAAGGGCGTGAGCGACGCCCTTGGGCTCTTCTTCAATGACATAGTGGATACGCTCTCCAGGAAGGCCTTGTCCGACATGGCCCGCTATTTGGCCGACGAATTTGTTTGAGATGATGGTGATGTCCTTGATCCCCGCCCGGCGGATGGTGCCGAGAGCATAATCGATCACGGGGCGATTGTGGAGGGGAAGCAGCGTCTTCTGCGTGTATTGCGTAAACGGCGAGAGACGGGAGCCGTACCCTCCTGCAACGAGGATGGCCTTCATCGTCATGGTTCAAACGGGGTTCAGCGTTGGTTATAGAAGGTGCTCTCCGTTTCATTCCTTTTCCTTGGACTCCATGACCTCACGCATTGCCCCCTCCTTGGCATTTTGCTCAAACCAACCGCTGGCGACCAAATCACCGAGGCGTTCCACACCCGCTTCGATGAGGTCCACATCGTTCTTCTCTGCGGCTTCCCATTGCCGCTGCGCTACTGCAGCATAGTGCTGATTTGCTTCTTCAACCAGTTTTTCGGAGACCTCCAAATCACCTTCAAGACCTTCGTAATCGCCTTCATGGAGCGAAGGGTCCACCCGTACGAGGGTTGGGTCCACGCGCGCTTCTGCTTTGTCAAAAGCCGGCCCCTTCTCATCGGTTCCACGGGTACGAAGATAGGATTCATTGGTGGCGATGCGGCCGATGTTGGTTGAGGCAAAGGCTTGGTGGAGGTGGGACGCTTCTTTTTGGTTCAGGTCAAGCCCGTTCAATTCCTCCCAACCAAATTCGATGCTATTCAACAGGATGCCAAGTCTGCCTTGCAAGGATTTTGTGCGATCCCAAGAAAGCCAACTCACCGTTAATGCGAGCGCAAGTGGAATGGTGAGGAACTGGATAATGCGACGCACATTCATGCCTTCAAGGTAGGCGGTGAGAACGAAGACATCAGCCAAAATGACAATGCTCCAGATCGTCACCATGAATTTCTTCCGTTTGTTTCGTTCTTGAACGAAGAAATGTTCCACCAAGGTTTTGTTCTTCATGCGAACCACCTAGCGGTTTGCGATGCTCCGAATTTTTTCCAGCGTCTGTTCGTCGAGTTCGGTCTCTGGCTCCCAGCCCATGGCTTTCAGTCCGTTGGCCATACTCGCTTCGATGATGGTGCTCATGCGTTCAATGGCGTATTGGAACAACAAGCCGCAAAGAAGGACGGTGGCGAGGCCAAACTCCCATCGGGTCAGCACACCCACTCCCAAACCTGCAAGCACCATCACCACGATGCCTGCCACCATGCGTCCCTTGAGTTTTAAGGAAGATGCGTGAGCGTCAAG
>JAYPIL010000095.1:0-2839 GCA_038127845.1 Candidatus Poseidonia sp. | reverse complement strand
AATCCGTTTGACTTGTCCAAAGCCCTCGAAGGTGCTGCGTTGGATGCCCTGAATCCGTCGGTGAAGAGGTTTGAACTTCATGCGGAGTTTTCCCCCGCTGGAGATCAGCCAAAAGCAATTGAAAAATTGATTTCCCAATTGGAAAACGGTCAAGAACGCTGCGTCCTGTTGGGCGTGACGGGCAGCGGCAAGACCTTCGCCATGGCGCACATCATCGAGCGGCTCAACATTCCAACCCTCATCATGAGCCACAACAAAACGCTCGCTCGCCAACTGCATCAGGAGATGGTGGGCTATTTCCCAAACAATGCCGTCGAATATTTTGTCTCTCATTACGACTACTACCAGCCTGAAGCCTACCTCGCCAAGCGTGATTTGTACATTGACAAAGAAATGAGCATCAACGAACGCATCGAGCAGGAACGTTTCGCTGCGGTCGCTTCGCTGGTTTCTCGACCGGACTGTGTTGTCGTCTCTTCGGTATCGTGCATTTACGGATTAAATCCGCCCGAGACGTTCCTCGAATACCATTTGCGATGCCATGTGGGCCAATCCATCGAGACGACCGATTTGCTTCGGGAATTGATTGAATTGCAGTACCGCCGGACCACCTCGGATTTGTCTCGCGGCGAGTGCAGAGTGCGCGGGGAAGTGGTTGATGTTTGGATGCCAAGCCGCGACGACCCGCTTCGCATCGTGTTTGATTTTGACGGCATCAAAAGCATCCAGATCTGCGACCCTGTGAGTTGGGAGCCCCTTGACCATCTTGAGGAGGCCTGGATCCATCCAAAAGAATTCTTCATGACGAGTCCAGAACGGTTTGAGGCTGCCTTGGAATCCATTGGAAAGGAGCTCAACCAGCGCTCAAAGTGGTTTGCTAACCAAGGGAAGGAACTGGAACGATACCGGTTGGAACAGAAGACAGAATACGACCTTGAGATGCTGCGAGAGATTGGTCACTGTCAGTCCATTGAGAACTATTCGCTGCATTTTGATGGTCGAACGCCAGGCCAGCGCCCCTATTGTTTGCTTGATTTCTTCGCGGCTTGTGCCAATCAATTCCACGGCGATGCGAAAAAATATCTCGTCATCATGGACGAATCGCACGTCAGTCTTCCTCAGGTTGGAGGGATGTATCACGGGGATAAATCAAGGAAGGACAGTTTGATTGAGCACGGCTTTCGATTGCCAACCGCTGCAGACAATCGTCCACTCAAACTCCCCGAATTCCAATCGCTTGTTCCTCAAATGGTGTATGTTTCTGCGACGCCAGGGGAGCGAGAATTGCGCCATCTCTGCGAAATTACCCAACAGCATGTGCCCAACGGGTTGCTCCACGCTCCGGCGGGTGGAGGTGCCGGTGCTCCGGATTTGTCGAAAAAACACCCGGAAGCAGAATCCATGTACGACATGCTCCAAAGCATTCAGGGCATCGCGAAAATGGAACTTCGCCCAACCGGGTTGCTCGACCCGGAGATTGAGGTTCGTCCAACTGCAGGTCAGGTGAACGACCTCCTCACGGAGATCAATGCCAGAGTAGAGCGAGATGAGCGTTGTCTCGTCACGGTGATGACCATCAAGTTCGCTGAAGAGGTGGCGGCATACCTCAATCGAATGGGGGTGAAAGCCCACCATCTTCACTCTGAGATTGACACCATTGAACGGACGGAAATCATCAACGCATTGCGCCACGGGCACATCGACGTCATCGTCGGCATCAACCTCTTGAGAGAGGGTTTGGACATCCCTGAAGTCAGTCTCGTGGCGATTTTTGACGCCGACCGTCAAGGTTTTTTGCGAAACGAGCGGAGTTTGTTACAAACCATTGGTCGAGCAGCCAGGAACGAGCACGGAAAAGTTCTGTTGTATGCCGACGGGTTCTCACCAGCGATGGAGGCTGCCATTCGTCAGACCTTGGAGCGCCGTCAGCGTCAGGAGGCGAACAACGAAGCCTTGGGAATTGTTCCAAAAACAATTGTCAAGGCCTTGCCGGTCATGGGTGGCACGGAAGACGAGCTTGTCGCTGGGACCACCACGGCGGGGGACGGCAGTCGCCGCCTGATCGCCAAGAAAGGAGGTCGTCGGGATGGGGACTGGGCCCAACGCCTCAACTTGGGAGCAGGTGCGTGGGGTTCAACAGACAAAAAAACAATTGAACATTCAAATTCGCAATTGACATATGATGAGCCAGACGACCTCGGGGCTCATCTTTCCAAGGAAGACCGTGCCGCACTCATTGAAGAGCTCCGTGACGCCATGCAGCAAGCCGCAAAGGACCTGGATTTCGAACAGGCAGCCCGTTTGCGGGACCGCTTGCACGAACTTGAGCGTTGGAACGATTGAGGGTTGCAAAGGCACATCTTCATGAAGCAAAGACCTGAGGTCCTTTCATGGCCGTAGACCCCAATGCCTTTGATGAGCCCGTGGTGGATTATGATTTTTCCAAGGCCAACACGCCTCGTGCTTTGATTGACCAAAAGGCGCAGGCGGGCGGGTTCACGGCAACAAAATACGCCGAGGCGCGCACCATTCTGAACGATATGAATGGCGAAATTCAAGCCGTCAACGGCGACCCATCATCCGTGACCAATTGGCTTTCTTTTCCCGCTTGTTTGTGCGCGACCGGGACCCGTGGCTTCTTCGTGGAGGCACTGAAGCGCCGCATGTTCAACGTCGTCTCCACCACATGCGGGACACTGGATCACGACATCGCCCGGGCATACAAGGACTACTACCACGGATCGTTTGACCTCGACGATGTGGAACTTGGCGAACACTCGTTGATGCGGCTAGGAAATGTCATCGTCCCAAACGCATCCTACGGGGAGATTCTCGAAGC
>JAYPIL010000094.1:0-2909 GCA_038127845.1 Candidatus Poseidonia sp. | reverse complement strand
CAGCCATGCCGATCAAATCTTGCTCGAATTGTTCGTAGTCAATGTCAAGGGTGGCGGGCTCAAAGAGCGTACCACCCTCAAGGGTACCGCAGAGGCGCAGGCCCGTGACAATCGGGTTGATGCCAATCTTGGAGAGCATCATACCCAGTTCGCCCTCGAAGACTTCGCCTTCTTGGAGAACCACGGTTCGCTTCTGAATCTGGACGCTACCGCCCATGATCTTTGCAGGGATACCCACCGAGTTGAGCTCACCGACAATGGGGCCGGGTGGCATGCCGGTGTCTTGCTTCTCGACCACGATTTCGTAGGGAGCAACGTCACCGGGCTTGGCGGCTCGACCGGCTTCGGTCTTCTTGAGTTCGGTGAACATCTCAAAGGAGTTGAGTTTGGACGAAGAGACCAGCGCGGGCTGGATGGCGGAAGCGTAGAGCGACTCAAGGTCGTCGGCGTTGAAGCCGGCTCGGTCCCAAGCGATCTTCATCAGGCGCTTCTTGGCGACTTGAATCTTCATGTGCTCACGAAGTTCAGCACGCATACCAAACATGGCAGAGGCTGGAACGCCGTGGACATCAATGACAGCGATGGTTTCACCGCTGGTCAACAAGTCGTGGAGGTCACTGACGGTGTCCTTCTTCCAGGAGACGACCTTTGGAATCAATTGATCACCTCGACACGTTGTGCTGGACCCATTGATGTCTTGACATACAGGGAGCGAATGTTTCCAACGCCACGTTCCAACTTGGTCGTGACACGGTTGAACACTTCCATGGCGTTGGCGAGCAATTCGTCGTGGGATTGCTTCACGGTACCAAAGGAGGCATGGAAGGTCATCTTGTCACCCGACTTGACCACGACGGTGCTTGCCAGACCGGCAGCGAGGATGGCTGGGTCGAGGGTGGGTGGAACGGGGCGAGGCATCTTTCCACGTGGACCGAGGACGGTACCGAGGTGGCGACCGATCAGACCCATGTGAGGCACTTCGGAAAGGAAAAAGTCGTACTGGTTGGCGACCTTCTTGGCTCTTCCTTTCTTGCCACCGAAGTCTTCGATGTCCTGAGGTGAGAAGACGGCAAGACCGGCGGCCTTGGCCTTGGTGGCGGCTTCGCCAGCGGCGAACATAGCGACCTTGAGTTCACGACCACGGCCAGAGGGAAGACGAATTTCTTCCTTGATACGGTTGGTTGGGTTCTTCAAGTCAACATCTTTGATGGTGAACGAGATGTCCACCGATTCGACAAACTTTCGCTCAGGAGCCGCTTCCAAAGCGGCTTTGATGGCTTCACTGATTTTTTCTTCCATGTTGCGTCACCTCGGCGGTCAGCGAAGTGCGCAAGGCACCTCTACCGCAGTTCGTGATTGTTCAATTAAAGCGCTCGTCCCATTCTCCTTTTGCAATGATCTCGAGGGCTTCAACGGCCCAGTGACCGTCGACCTTTACACGCATGGACACGCAGGTACCGATAACCTCGCGGGTTTGCGCCTTCAGGTCGGCTCCGGTCAAGTGTCCAAGACCTGCTTTCTCACGGGCCACTTCCATGGCCTTTTCGAGGGGCAGGTCCTCGACTGCGGCGTCCATACTGCCGTTGCACTTCTGCACGCCCAAGGCTTTGATAATCAGCTTGGATGTCCATGGCTTCGGCATTGTATCGACTCCTTCCATACGAACGTAGGCAGGCCTCCGACCAAACTCCCCTATTTAATCGCGCCGCGGCGGTCAGTGAGACGGTCTTGACGAGCACCGTCGGAACTTCAAACCAATTTTCTTATATGGAGTTTGAAAATCCTCGTTCTATGAAGTCCGTTCTCCGACCGCTTGCTTTGTTCATGGTGGCCCTTCTCATCGCTGCTGTCCCGCCCATCGAAGGCTCGTCCTCAGGCATCCACAACCAAGCAGGAGCCGGGTGCACCTGCCACACCAACAACAACGGTGGAGGCATGACGGCCACCCACAACTTCCCATCCACCTACATGGGTGGCATGATGTATTCCATCTCCATCAACCTCAACGGCGGCTCACAATCCTTCAACGGCGGGTTCAACGTCGTGGTCGACAAAGGCAACCTCCTCAACGCGGGCGCTGGCGTCAGAATCGACACCGCGCAAAAGAGCGCCACCCACCAGAACAAGGGACAACTAGGTTGGGCCTTTGACTGGATGGCACCCTCCGGAAACGCAGGAACCACCACCGTTGAAATCGCCGTGCTCCAAGCCGACGCTAGCAACACCAACAACGGCGACCAGTGGCACCGATTGACCGTCACCATTCCCGAATCCCTTCCCCCCAACGACCCGCCAACGGCCTCAAGCGTGAGCGTCACGCCTTCACCGGAAGCAGGGACCGATCAGGCACTGACTCTTTCCTACCAATACAACGACAACGACGGCGACTCCGAATCGGGAACCACCATTCAGTGGTACGTCAACGGCGCCGTCAACACCGCTCACGATGGAAAATCCACCATCGCTGCCTCGCTGACCTCGCCCGGCCAAACCTGGAAGGCTGAAGTCACGCCTTCTGACGGCACGGATGCCGGTCAAGCCGTGATGAGCAACGAGATCACCATCATCGACATCGACTCGGACAACGACGGGGTGCTCGACGGCCAGGACGCCTTCCCCAACGACCCAAGTGAAACAACCGACAGCGACGGTGACGGCGTGGGCGACAACGGCGATGCCTTCCCCAACGATTCAGCCGAAACGGCCGATACCGACGGCGATAACGTCGGTGATAACGCCGACGCCTTCGACAACGACCCGACCCAAACGACGGACAGCGACGGTGACGGCTACGGCGACAACGCTTCAGGCAACAACGCCGATGCCTTCCCCAACGACAGCAGCGAATGGGCCGACACGGACAACGACGGCGTGGGCGACAACGCCGATGCCTTCCCGTCTGACCCCGC
>JAYPIL010000093.1:0-3163 GCA_038127845.1 Candidatus Poseidonia sp. | reverse complement strand
CCGTCGTTGTCCGAATCCATCGTTTCGTTGGCGTCGTACGGGAAGGCGTCGCCGTTGTCACCGACGCCATCGCCGTCGCTGTCCATCCATTCGCTGCTGTCGTTGGGAAAAACATCGCTGTTGTCGCCATAACCGTCAAAATCGCTGTCAAACCATTCGTTCGGGTTGTTCGGGAAGGCGTCGTTTTCATCGCTGTAACCGTCGCCGTCGGTGTCTGGACATCCATCTTGGTCAATGGTCGAGTTACCGGAAACGTTGGGACAGTCGTCGTTCACGTTGAGCACGCCGTCCATGTCGACATCGTCAGGTGAGATGAACAGGAAGGTCAGGCCCAGCGGGTGCTCGGTACCGTCTTCGCCCCACAGGCTCAGGTTCACCGTTTCAGCAACGCTACCTGCGGGTGGTGTGGTCACCACGATGGTCGTGTCGTTGACCACCGTGCCCGTGACCTGGCCGTAGGCGCCGAAGTCCACGGTGATCTCCTGCTTGAGGTACATGCCGCTGGATTTGTTGGCGTACTTGAGGCGCTGATTGGTGGAATCGTAGTACGCGATGTGAATCATGTTGCTGTCGTCTACGAAGATGTCGTTCTCCAAACCGACATCACCACCTGTGTCGACCGCCGTGAACGTCCACGGATTGCCGGAATCGGGCACCAGCATGCCGTACGCCAGGTCATCGGAACCGGAATCGTACATCGAGGCGTGAACGTTGCCAAGTGCATCGGTCTGCATGCGGAAGCCGTTGTACCCGCCGGAAGAAGCCGTGTTGCTCCACGCTGAGCCCGACAGGCCGGTGGCGTGTTTGTACTGGCCCCCGCCGGCGTCCGTTCGGTACAACATCTGGAGGTTGTTTTCGTGGTCCACGACCATGTCGCTGTAGTAGCCCACGCCGCTGCCGCCGTCAACGGTGTAGCGTTGCCATGTCCCGCTGATGTTCGAGCCGATCATCTGGTCTTTGTTGGTGTGGTGCCGATAGGTCACGTGAACGTGGCCGTTCTGGTCAATGGCGATGGAGGAATCGCACCCAACGTACGTGGTCGTCGTGTCGATGGCTTGGGTGACCCAGTTTGAACCATCGTGGTACTTGAGCATGGCACCGTTGCAGATGTAGCCGGCATTAGCGTACGAGATGTGAGGGCGGTCGTGAGCATCCAACACGATTCGAATTTGGTTGTTGTAGACGTTGTTTTGCAGGGATTGCGTGGTCCATTCAGTGCCGTTGTAGACCCCGTAGTAGAGGTAGCCCGTGGTTCCGTCTTGCTTGAGGTAAAAGGCGATGTGGAGATTGTCGTGGTCGTCGATGGCCATGTCCGTTTCACGGCATCCGTAGCAATCCATGATCTTGGTGTGGCTCCACGTCGTGCTTCCGACCGTCAGCTTGGAATGCCACAATTCGTCGTCGCTCCAAATGACGTGAACGATGTGAATCGTTCCGTTTGAATCCACGACCACGCTGGGCGAGTAGCCTGCGCCCGTGACGTAATTGATGGTGTTCGTGGTCCAGGTGTAGGACTCGCCGTCGTTGGTGACGTTCTTGAACGCCATGTCGAGGAACCCTGAACCTGTGATCGTGATGTCTTCGCCACCCGTGGTCCAACCAGAGGCAGGAGAAACCACGGCGGTTCCTTCGTGGTTCGTCTTGGATGCCGTCTGAGCATCATCAAACTGGATCACACTTGTCCCGGTCAGCGGCAGAGCGAACGAGAGCAAAAAAAGGCATGAGAGAAGCCACGGGCGCACGGTTAGTTCAGGCTTCAGCGATGTATAACCTTGCCGCCAGGAGCCCTAGACGGCGGCCGGCCCCTGAATGAAAAACGCAAGCCAGAGCAGGCCCAGCAGGAAACCGCAGACTTGGAAGATACGGCGACCGGTGGAGGCTTCGGTGAAGAGGTGGTTCAATTTGGCGCCGGCAAAGGTCCAGAGGACCATGGCGCCCAAGCACATCGTGAGGGTCACCGAGATGATGGTGAGAATGCCCGTCAAACCTCCGCCAAGCGGCTGGATGAACTGACTCATCATGATGATGACAAAAGCCCATTCTTTGCCGTTGACAAACTGCATACCGATGCCGACCTTGAGGCCGAGCACGCCTTCGATGTTGTCCTCAACCCTGATGGAGGCGGGGTCAAATCGGACCATGGCGACCACCATGGCTGCGAGGAAGGTCATGCCAATCCAGTGGAGCACGGTCATGGCGGTGGGTGAGTCGCTCATGGCGTCCACCAGCAAACCCACGCTGAGTTCAATCGTGATGAAGCCGATGACCATGCCAGCGATGAGGTGGACGTTGGCCTTGGGCCCGAACATACCGCTGTGGGCGAAGCAGGTCAGCGCATTGGGCCCCGGCGTCACCAGACCGATGGCGAGAATGGCCATCAACTCTCCAAGCGCCACCACGTCCATGCCTTCACCGCCTTAGACGACCCCTTCTTGCTTGAGCGCCCATGCAAGGTAACGATATTCGTCTTCGCTGTTGTAGAGTTGGGCAGAGATACGGAAGTAGCGTCCTTCGGGAGACGGCCACGACCAAACGGGCACCTGAATGCCGTACTTTTCCTTCAGGGTGGCATGGAGGGGGTCGCGCTCGTGGGGTTTGACGCTGGCATCAAACGGCAGCACCAGCGTCGCAATGCATCCCACCATCTCGTCGGGACACGGCGGCGTGAGGCCGAGGGCCTCGCAGAGGATGGTACGCCCTCGAATCGCCAACTTGTGGTTGCGCTGCATGATGGCGGGCCAGCCGCCTTCCAACAGCCCGCCAACGTGCTCGATGGTGGCGGGAAGCGAACAGTGGGCCGAAAGGTCGCGGGTACCGGTCCAATCGAATTCGTGTCGGAAACGCGTCGTATCGCCCAGCGGGAAGGTCATGCCGTGGCTGATGGTCAGCGGGTGAATGTCGGCCTGCTTGTCCTTGCGCACGTGCAGGAAGGCTGAGCCTTTGGGTGCACAGAGCCACTTGTGGCAGTTGCTCGTGGTGTAGGAGGCGCCCAGTTCGTCGAGGTTCAGCGGCACCATGCCGATGCCGTGGGCGGCGTCCAAGAGGACGTTCACCCCTTTTGCCTCGAGGGCGGACACCAACGCCTCAAAGGGCATGCGGAGCCCGGTCGGGCTGGTGACGGTGTCGATCATCGCCAGCACCGTGCGCTCGGTCACGGCCCCGA
>JAYPIL010000092.1:0-3341 GCA_038127845.1 Candidatus Poseidonia sp. | reverse complement strand
CACATCGATTATTTTGCTCCCGTTTTGTCTTTATTTTTAAACTGCCACAACGATTTCTTTGAAGAATTTGCGAATTTCCGAGCAGCACGCACACTTTGGAATGACCTGATTCATGAGCGGTATTCGCCAAGCAACCCAAAATCGACCATGCTTCGTTTCCACACCCAAGTAGCCGGCGTCAGTCTCACTGCCCAGCAGCCATTAAACAACGTCGCGCGGGTTACGATACAAGCACTCGCTGCCGTACTCGGTGGAACCCAAAGTTTGCACACCAACTCCTATGACGAAGCACTTGGGTTGCCTACGGAAGCATCTGCAACGGTTGCCTTGAGGACACAGCAGATCATTGCGGAAGAATCCGGTGCTGCCGATTCTGTAGATCCGATGGCTGGTTCTTGGCATGTCGAACACCTCACCAATGAAATTTACAATCAATCATTGGAACTTATTCGTACGATCGAAACGAAAGGCGGGGCGATGGCGGCCATCGAACAAGGTTGGCAACAACAAGAAATCCATCTTTCTGCTTATGCCTACTTGAACGAAATCGAATCCGGTCAACGACGGATTGTTGGGGTTAACCACGGTGAAATGGATGAAACCGAGCAGATCCCCATCATGAAAGTAGACCAAACACTGGGCGAAACCCAAAGTCAGCGACTCGAGGATTTGCGAGCAACGCGCAACAATGACGTGGTGAAACAGACCTTGGAGCGGGTCTTTGAAGCAGCGAGGGATGGAACAAACCTGTTCCCTCCCGTCTTGGAAGCCGTCCGAGCTCGTGCCACACTCGGTGAAATCATGAATGAAATGAAGAAGGTGTTCGGCACCTACATGGCTCCGAGCGGTTTTTGAGGTGAGCGTATGGATTTTGGACCAATTTACATTGACCACATCGGCATTGCAACTGAAAACCTTGACAGCAGCAGTTTGTTTTGGTCGCTCCTCGGTCTCAAACAGGCAAGCGACGATGAAACGGTTGAGGAGCAAGGTGTGACGACGCGCTTCTTCTCCACGTCCCCACATGACGCATCCATGCCCGTAGCGAAAGTGGAACTGTTGGAGCCTACAGGCGATAACACGCCCGTTGGCAAGTTTTTGCAACGCCGGGGCGCCGGCATCCAACAATTGTGTTTCAGCGTTGGTGACCTTCATGGGATGCTGAAGCACTTGAGCGAAAACGGCATTCGGTTGATCAACAAAGAACCAACTCCGGGCGCTGGTGGAAAACTCATCGCTTTTGTCCATCCGGCATCGACGGGTGGCGTTTTGGTAGAATTGACACAACGTAACTGATTCGGACCGATGCCAACACCTATAATCGGCCTTGGATATTTTGACGCCGATGAGGACCTGCATAGACCAGTTGCTCGCCCTGCCCCACATTGATGCTCCACGTTTGAAAGGCGAAGTGAGTTACCTCGCAGGCCGTCTCGAAGAACTGAGGGCTCGGCGAACCATCACCAACGATGCATACCTTGACGCAGGCGCCATTCAGGGGGCCATCGAATTGGTAGCGAACATGATCGATATGGGGGTCCCACAGGCCGAAATCCAGGACCACCTGAAATCAACACTTCAACGAGCCAATCGGATTGAAACCAAACATCCAGGCTTGAATTGGGCTGTTGAATCCGGCCGTGCGAGTTGAACAGGACATGAGCAAACCGTTGCTCGTGGTCGACGAGGTCTCCAAACGCTTCGGAGATATCGTGGCACTCTCTGGCGTGACGCTCACCATCAATGAAGGCGATGTCATCGGTCTGGTGGGATCGAACGGTGCCGGAAAAACAACCTTGTTGAGGCTGCTGGCTGGCGTGTATGTCCCATCAAACGGGAATGTGCGTCTTGCAAATGGGGGCCACATCACAGCATCTCGTTCAAGCGTCGGCGTTGTCCCTGAGAACACGGGTTTGTATTCACGTTTGACCGCTTGGGAAAACATCCGTTACCACGCTCGAATTCATGGCGTTCCAGACGATGACGCTTGGAAAAGAACGGTGTATTTCTCAAACTACCTTGGTATGCGTGAAGCCCTGCAACGCCACACCAAGGGCTTTTCCCGAGGGATGCGACAAAAGACTGCTCTGCTCCGTGCCTTGGTTCATGCGCCACAAGTCCTGTTGTTGGATGAACCTACGGCAGGCCTGGACGTGACCAGCGCCCGAACCGTTCGAGAATTGGTACAGCAACTTGGCGATAAAGGAGGAACGGTCATCTACAGTACACACCAACTGGAAGAAGCTCAGCGAGTTTGCAACAGGATCATCATCATTCATAATGGCGAAGTTCGGGCCGATGGGACACCGGATGAACTTCTCACATTAACGGGCCAAACTCACCTCGAAGAGGCCTACGTGCAGTTGACGATGGACGATGCTCGCCAGCGGCATGAGGATGACAAACCCATCTCGGCATGGTCTCGTTGGTGGAGGTCATTGTTCACTCCCAAAACACCAAAAGAGGTGGGCGAAGATGAGTAATCGAGGAAATCGGATTCGGACCATCGCCAAGAAGGAACTTGTGGAATTCGTTCGGGATTGGCGCACAATCGTGGCGATATTGGTGATTCCACTTCTTATGTTTCCTGTTCTGTTCATCTTGTTCCCCCTCTTGCTTGCATCGGAAGCAGCAGAATTGGATGCCCTCAAAGTTGATGTTGTGGTGCAGGGAGAAGACTTACCCGATGATTTGCAGATTGCGTTCAACAACAGCACGATGAACGTCATCTTTGAACCCTCATTTACCGGAGAAGACCTTTCGGTGCCCGGGGATGATGTGAACCGGTTAAGGAACGGTTCCATTGACTTGGTTCTGCGGATGCAGACCAACGGCTCGATCTTGGAATACGCTGTCCTTTACATGTCAACATCCGAACAAAGTCTTGAGGCGCGTAGTCGGACCTTCGAACTTCTGGCAACGTGGGAGGAAAACGAGACCGTGACGCGCATCCTCGACGCAGGCTTGGACCCAGATGAAACCCTTGACCCTCTGCGGTGGAACGGCAACATAGAAAACAGCGATGTTGCAACACAGGGCGAACAAGCGGGCTTAGCATTGTCGCTGTTTATTCCCCTTGTGTTGTCAGTATGGACGTTTTCATCAGCCATACAGCCATCCATTGATATGACAGCAGGTGAACGAGAGCGCGGAACGCTCGAAGCGTTGTTGTCACTGCCGTGTTCTCGAATGGAATTGCTGATGGGGAAATGGCTTGCTGTAGCCACCATCACCGGCGTTGGTGTTCTCCTCCAAGTCGCAGGGTTGCTCTTTGCCATCGGTTATCTCGCATCGTCAGATGTGATTTCAACACCCGATATTTCGCTTGGAGCGATGGCCTT
>JAYPIL010000091.1:0-3392 GCA_038127845.1 Candidatus Poseidonia sp. | reverse complement strand
AAGCGCGCCCTCATCGGCGACGACGAGCACGGATGGGGCGCCAACGGGGTGTTCAATTTCGAGGGTGGGTGCTATGCCAAACTCATCGACCTGTCTGAAGAAGACGAGCCAGCCATTTTCTCCACCACACGCCGCTTTGGAACGGTGCTCGAGAACATCGTTCTCGACGCAGAAGGAGTGCCCGACTTCCACGACACGTCGAAGACCCAAAACACCCGTGGGTCCTACCCCATTGAGTTCATTGACAACCGCACGGCCGATTCGAAAGGCGGTCACCCGCAAAACGTGATTTTCCTGACCTGCGATGCCTTTGGTGTCCTCCCGCCCATCTCCCGACTCACCCCTTCCCAGGCTGCGTACCACTTCATTTCGGGCTACACGGCCAAGGTGGCTGGGACCGAGGTGGGCGTCAAAGAGCCCCAAGCGACCTTCTCAGCCTGCTTTGGTGAACCCTTCATGCCGATGCACCCCGGCGTGTATGCAGACTTGCTGTCCGATAAAATGGACCAGCACGGCTCCACGGCATGGCTCATCAACACCGGCTGGTCCGGTGGCGCCTACGGCGAGGGAAGCCGGATGAAAATCAAGTACACCCGAGCCATGCTCAACGCTGCCCTCGACGGAGACCTTGACGGTGTTAAATTCGTGACCGACGAGCGGTTCGGCTTCGAAGTCCCCACCTCTTGCCCCGGCGTCCCTGCTGAAGTGCTCCAACCACGCACGACCTGGTCCGACGGTCAAGCATACGATGCCACAGCCAACAAGTTGGCCACGATGTTCAACGAGAATTTCAAGCGTTACGAAGCCGGTGTATCGGCGGATGTCAACGCAGCAGCACCCAAGTCACTGGCTTGAGGCTCAACGACGGTCTCGCTTTTGACCGCCACGGCGGTTGTTGTTTGGACCACGGCGTTGTTGACCACCCGAATCCCGACGTTGATTTCCCTGCCCCCGCCGCTGGTTGTTGCTTTGGGTGCGCCGCTGCTGTTCCCCTGGGCCACGTCGTTGCCCCGAGGATGAGCCGCGACGGTCATTGGAACGGTTTGAGCGGTTGGACTTCCTCTGATGGTCGTCGCGTTTCTGCCCGCCCCGGTTGTAGCGGCGCATGCCGCTGCCCCTGCCCGTCCCGCGCTTTTGGTAGCCTCCACCGGGACCGCCCTTCACACGGCCAGGTTTCTGACCGGGTTTCGGCACGGCTTTTGGGAAGTGGTAGGGTTGCTCTTCCAGCACTTCGATGTCCTCACCGAGAAGGCGCTGAATACCAACGAGATAACCCGATTCCGTTTCGTCGCAAAACGAGTAGGCAAGGCCATCTTTTCCGGCGCGCCCTGTTCGGCCAATGCGGTGAACGTAGACCTCTGGCTCGTTGGGGAGATCGAAATTGAACACGTGGGTGATGTCGTCAACGTCGATACCACGACTGGCGATGTCCGTGGCCACGAGAATGAACACATCGCCGTTCTTGAAAGCGTCAAGCGCTCGCGTTCGTGCAGTCTGGCTCTTGTCTCCGTGGATTGAATCGGCAGGGATACCCACCTTGCTCAACTGCTTGGCCAATCGGTTGGCACCGTGGCGTGTGCGGGTGAACACGATGCCACAGGCCACCATTTGACCCTCAATGATATCGATGAGCAATTGACGCTTGTCCTGCTTTTGGACAAAGGCGACGTACTGTTCAATTCGGTCGGCTGTTCGTGTTTCAGGACTGATGTCCACCCGAACGGGGTTGTGCAACATCGCCGTGGCCAGCGTACTGATGGAATCGGGCATGGTCGCACTGAACAGCAAATTCTGCCGTCGGTCGGGCATGAGGTCCAAAATGCGCTCTACGTCGTTGCTGAAGCCCATGTCCAACATGCGGTCCGCTTCGTCGAGAACGAAATGCGTGACTTCGCTCAGGTCCACGTGACCCTGGTCGTAGAGATCGAGCAGACGACCGGGTGTCGCCACCAACAAGTCCACCCCACGGCGCAAGGCCTTCACCTGAGGCGATTGCCCTACGCCACCGAAAATCACCGTTGAGAACAAGGGAAGGTGCCGGCCGTACACCCGCAAACGGTCTCCAATTTGTGCAGCCAACTCTCTGGTCGGCGTGAGCATCAACGCGCGAATCGGTCGAGGTTTGCTGACCTTGGTGGCGGCGAGATGATGGAGGATGGGGAGTGCAAACGCAGCTGTCTTTCCTGTCCCTGTTTGGGCGACACCGAGCACGTCTTGACCGTCGAGCAAGGCTGGAATGGTTTCGGCTTGAACGGGTGTAGGTTCTCGGTAGCCCTCGGCGTCCAACGCGTCAAGAATGCGCTCGTCAAGGTGAAGTTCAGTGAAGGTTGTCATGTCGTTGCCTCAAGGACGAACACCCCGGGGCCAATGCCTTCGGACCAACCGTTCCAGTCGGCGGTCCAACCCATTCCCTATGAAGACCGAGGGTCGGCATGGGCCTCATTCCCTCGGATACAGAAGTTTGCAGGTGAGCCAAACGACTTCACCAACGGCGAGCATCCTTCAGCCTCGCGTTCAGAGCGGAAGTTCGTTGGGCTGCGTTCGGGTAGCAAAGCGTTCAACGGTGCCGTCTTCTTGAACGATGAATTTTTCAAAATTCCAACGGATGTCGCCTGCCTCGCCGCCTCCGACGGGCGTTTGGCAGAGGTGCTCAAACAACGCTGCACGTGCTGAGCCGTTGACGTCAACTTTCGCCATCAGCGGGAAAGAGACGTTGTATTTGGATGAGGTAAATTCGCAAATTTCAGCATGGGTTCCAGGCTCCTGTGCCCCAAATTGATTGCACGGGAAACCAACGACGGTGAGGTCTTCGTGACGCTCATGCAGGTCTTGAAGCCCCGCATATTGGGGGGTAGCCCCGCAAGCACTGGCGACATTCACAACCACCCAGCGTGAGCCTCCGAGTTCTCGAAGGGTGGTGGTTGCGCCATCCATGGTCTCAAATTCAATGTCCAAAACGTGTGTCATGGATGTTCCTTTTCTTCCACGATTATGAACATGTGCTTCACCGCAAGACAGGCAAATCCTCTTCAAGTGCCGCTCTGTGGTTCAATCATGCAAGTCCTCATGGAAACAAGTGCCGGCAACATCACCATCGACCTCTTTCACGGAAGTGCGCCCGATACGGTCGCCAATTTCGTCAAGCTCGTCAACATGGGCCATTACGACGGCCTTCACTTCCACCGTGTGATTGAGGATTTCATGATTCAAGGTGGTTGCCCCCACTCCAAAGACCCCATGTCCCGCCGAGCCGGTACCGGTGGCCCTGGCTGGCAAATTCCATGCGAACCTTCCGCTCTCGCTCTCAAGCACGACAAACCCGGTGTCCTGTCAATGGCCAACGCTGGACGCAACACCGGCGGATCTCAATTCTTCTTGACCACCATTGCCAC
>JAYPIL010000090.1:0-3500 GCA_038127845.1 Candidatus Poseidonia sp. | reverse complement strand
TTGGAGTACAACCCAAGCAAGGTCATCGTGACGGGAGGTTTCTTTGGCGCAAGGAACCATCCTCCCATCCCTTGGATGGGCTTGATGATCGCTGGGCCGTTGTTGGTGAGTCTCGGATACACCTATTTCTCGTGGACGGAACATGACGATAACGACCGTACCTTGCTGCTTGTTGGAATTTTTATCCTAAGTCATTCCGTGATGTACTGGACCGCTGCAGTGTTCACAGAATACTTCGTTATGTTGAGTACAGCGTTATTGTTTTACAGCACGGTTCTGTTTGTTGGTCTGTTGGCCGAGGGACAGCGTTGGCTAAAGGACAAACGAAGAATCAACACGCAATCAATCGTCCAATGACCATTTTTCGGTACGAAACCTACTTTTGGCGCTTGGCTTTTTCCACCGCCTGCCACGAACCACCGTTGTGAGCCTCCAAGCCGGATTGACGCATGATTTTCGCAGCCTTTCCCGATCGCATTCCACTCGCACAGCACGTGATGATGACCTTCTTTTGTTTCTTCAATGAAGAGAGCTTGGAAGAAAGCGATTGAAGAGGAATGTTTCGGCTTCCATCAACGTGGCCTCGTTGAAATTCACCTGATGTTCGAACATCGATGACCACCGCTCCGTCCTTGAGCAGGTCAGAGAGTGACGGACCTTTACCTCCAAAAAGTCGAGAGAGGAAATTGAACATCCATCCACCTCACTCATACACGACAGGCATTCCTGCGTTTTTCCAACCGTTGATGCCTGATTCAAGCTCGACAAGGTTGGTGAACCCCATGTCCAACAGAGTTTGCGCAGCGTCTTGCGAGCGATTGCCACTCCTGCAATACAACAAAATGAGGGTATCCTTGTCGATGGGAAGTTCATCCTCGCGCTCCTCCAAATCTGAATGAGGTATCAGGGTCGCATCGGCGAGGTGGCCGTCTTGTTCCCACTCAGACGTCGTGCGGACATCGAGGAGAAAACCTCCGTTGTCATCCTTGATGGCCTCATCAAAGGCTTCTACATCAACGCGCTCCCAAGCACCGCCATTTGAAAGGCATCCTGACATGAACAGCATCAACAGTAACAGAACATAGGGTCGCATTGCCTTCCGATAGACATGGACTTTCTAATTCTTCTCAAAGAAGACATTGACCTCTAGGTTGAACGCCCGGCACACAGGCGCGAACCATTCTTCTTCGGGACACAGCCTAGGGTCCGTAGGATACGGTGTGTTCGAACCACATTTTCCACAACTCTCGGCCGTGTTGTGCATCGTTTGCATCAAAGAAGAGCTGTCCGCCGTGTACGGCCCAAAACCGAAGGCCAGGATTTGAATTGGGATCGGGTGTGGTGAACTCAGGGCTGTCTTTGTAGATGTCAATGACCACCCACACTGAGCCATCGGTAGGGTCGTGCGCCCACAACTCACGCCCAGTTTCATGCTTGCTGGCGTCGAAATAGAGAATGCCGTTGAGTCCGAGCATCATGTTTTGACCGGGAGTGCTTCCTTCTGTCCCTTCAACGATGTTCGCAACCTGCCATGCTGTGGCATTGTTGGCATTGTAGGCCCAAAGTTCCGGGCCGGCTGCGGGGCTATGTGCTTGGAAGAAGGCCGTGCTACCGATCACCGATTCTTTGGTTCCTTCACCAGGGTTGGTTCCCGAGTGCTGCATGACTCGCCAGGTTGAATGGTTGGTGGTGCTGTGCGCCCAGAGACTGCCATCGGCCGTATCAAAAAGCAACGTGTCATCCACGACCACCGACATGTGACGACCAGGGTCGCTGGAGCCTCCGACGGCCAGATCGGCCACGACCCAAGAGGTGTCGCTCGTCAAATTGTAGGCCATCAGTTCACGACCGAGCGGACCATGTGCATCAAAATACAAGGTGTCTCCGATGAGGTGTTCCATGAAATTCCCTGGATGTGTGTGCGGCTCGTAACCAAACACGGCCACTTTCCATGTGGTGCTGTTGGCGGGGTTGTGGGCCCAAAGGTCGTGCACGTTTCCCATGTCACGGGCAGTAAAGTAGAGGACATCATCGTAGATGAAATTCATGTACCATCCTGGATTTGCTGAACTGCCCATGTGGATGTCGTGAACCAGCCACGTGGATTGGTTGATGGTGTTGTATGCCCACAGTTCAGTGGCGTATTCCAGCGTGAAAGCGGAAAAGTAGAGTGTGTTTCCAAGCATGATTTCAATGTCGTCGCCGGGGTTGCTTCCTCCAACCTGTTGCTGGTCTGCGACGAGGTTAGCGACAAGCCATGTGGTGCCTGTGCTGTGGTCGTGCCCCCACAATTCGTGGCCTGTTTCGTCGGTGTAGGCGCCAAAGAAGATCTGAGACCCGTGTTGTATACCCAGCCAATAACCGGGGTAACTACCGTTTTCGCCCTCTCGTATGTCGGCGACCATCCACAACTCATCGGTGGTCAAGTTGTATGCCCACAATTCTTCGCCGTGTATGCCATCGTCAGCACTGAAGTAGAGGGTGTCATCTACCACGAGTTTCATCCCTTGATAGGAGGTTGGGTTGATGCCGAAGATACCCGGGAGGGCATCATCTACCAAAGCCACGCGTTGGGTACTGCAATAGGTGGTGTAGTCGTCAACTTCGCCAAGTTCGAGCATTCCGTTTGCCGCCGTTCCGCCATTGTCTCCGTTGTCCAGCCCGTGCATCATCATGCGACCGCCAGCAGGACAGCCGTCCGATTTGCCTAAACGCTCTACAGCATGGAGGGTCGTGGTTGAACTTGAGGCAGGTTGCGAGGCATCCGCGCCGTCGACGCCGTCACACACATAGGCGACCTCATCCACCTCATTTGCCGTCAAAAAACCGTTATCGTCCATGTCTTTTCCAATTTCAATGCGGAGTCCTCCGGCCTCGCAGACCTCTCCAGGATACTCAATGAACGTTGATACCTGGGTGGAAATCCCGTCTGCACCGGGTTGTCCGTTTTCGCCATCCGTTCCGTTTGTCCCTGGTCGTCCGTCGACTCCGTCGGACCCATTCGTGCCGTTTTCACCATGCATGCCTTGAGGTCCTAACGGCCCTTCGGGCCCCTCTGGTCCTTCGGCGCCGTCAGTAACACATCCGGACAAAGGAACCAACATCAAAGCAAGGATGACGACCAAGAATGTCTGGACTCGGTTCATGGTTTACCCACTCTCTTTCCCGTGATAACATTGCCTCCATTAGGGACGGAGTTGCCGGGTTTCGGTTATATTACTGCCTGGTTTTGTATCCCTTTGGTTTGATCTATGTGGATGGAGGTGAGTGCATTCTCACCCCGCTTGATTGGATGGCAATCGTGCAACTTGGAATCATGGATGTTTATCATTACTGAATAAATGACTATATATTGGGTCTATGGTGAGAAAGACTAGGAGATGTAAATATGAACAACAAGTTCCTAACTCTAGTAATGGCCCTATGTTTCGTCTCGGCAGCCCTTGCCGGCTGTACGAGCAACGAAGCAGACGATGATACGACCGATGACACCGTGACCA
>JAYPIL010000089.1:0-3607 GCA_038127845.1 Candidatus Poseidonia sp. | reverse complement strand
CGTTGAGAACACAGAGCGCCTTGAGTTTCGCCACCGTGAGGTTGGTGGTCGGGACGTCAGCCATGGTCATACCTCAACAAACCGTAGGCATGGGCCCTTTCAAGGCTGGTGCTGATTTGATGCGAAATTGCATCAAATAGAGGATGGATGCTAGGGGTTCAACCTTGGTAGGGTTCGTAACCACCATCGGCGTTTTGGACATAGACCGTTTGGTCGTACGTTCCATCGGGCATCTTTCTGAAGAAGTAGCCGTTTTCAGCCGCTTCAAACGTTCCTTCGCTCACTGCGGGGGCTGGCGAGGGGGCGGGTGCTGGTTCTTCAGCGGCTTCAGCGTGCGCTTCAGCGGCCTGTTCGGCGGCAGGCGGCGTCTCCGGCCCTCCAGAAGGTGGGGCACCTTCGGGGCCATCGGAAGCAGGAGGGGGGCCGCTGGGTCCTGCGGACGGCGGGCCACCAGGCCCTGCTGCGATGCGGGCCTGACTCGCTTCGGAAAGGACCTGAGACTCGGTGGACTCGTCCTCGCCTTCGAGGAGTTGTCGGAGTGTTGCGCCGTGACGTTGTGCACCAACAAAGGCGAAACCGGAAAGTGAAAGACACACCAAGCCAGCAAGACCACCAATGAATTGGTTTGGATAGAGCTTGCCCTTGACGCTGAGCGCCATACCCTCATCCTGAATCTTTTCACCAGTGCCGTTAATGTATTCTGCGATCAGGCAATACTGACCCGGGTCGATGTTGAATTCAAAATCGTACTCGCCCTCAGCAAGAACCCGTTCGGAGGCTTCCTGGTATTGGTTGGCATGAGAGTCGCCACCTCGTGCCTCCACCACTTTATCGCTCAACGCAGACACTTCCGTGCAGTCCTCTTGCTGAATGACATACACGCCAATGCTGACGGAAGGCTTGGCTGGTACCGACGTGGCCGTGACCGTCAAACGCATGGGAACGTCAAACATGTCTTCTCCGTCAATTGGAAGGCCCCAAACAAAACCGACGTCTTTCTCAGCAGACTTGCTAAACGCATCGTAATCCGCTGAAAACGGCATGGGGAAAAGAGCGAACCCAAACAAAATAGCGGCGATGCCGAGGTAAAGAAACACGTTCCAGCGAGCCTTCTTGAGCCGCTCTTTTCGCTCCTCGAGAGACATTTCCTCAAGCAACTCGTCCTGGTCCTCATCAACGGCCAATGCTCCCGCTGCATCGAGTTCCTCTTCGGTCATGAAACTCCGATAACTTGCGAGCACTTCAAAGGCGCGACCCGCTTTCCACCGCTCGATGGCAACCGATGGTATCAAGAACATGTGGACGAGGCGGGGCAACATGCGCCTGCGCTTGGCCGTTCTGAGCCGAGGACCTCGCCTTTACAGCACGAGGCGCATTGTCGAGGAGGCCAAACAGCGAGGGTTGGAGGTTGAAGTCTGCGACCCGATGAAGTTCTCCCTGGTGGTCAGTGAGGGCACGGTCGATGTGCTGCACAAAGGCAAACATTTCACCCACGATGCCGTCATTCCTCGAATCGGTCATTCCATCACGCAACACGGCGTCGCTGTCTTGCGTCACATTGAGCACCTCGGGATTTGGACGGCGAACACGGGGCAAGGTATTTTGCAAAGCCGAGACAAGTTGCAAGCCTCACAACTCTTGGCGCGAAACCGCATTCCCGTACCGAAAACCGTCTATGTTCGGGACATTTTGGACGTTGAGCAGGCGATTGAAACCGTGGGGGGCTTGCCCGTTGTGGTCAAGGTCACCCAAGGAACCCAAGGCGACGGTGTGTTTTTGCGCCACACGGCGTTTGAAGTTCGCAACCTCGTTCAGGGCCTGTTGATGACGGGAAAATCCGTCTTGGTGCAGGAGTACATCGCTGAATCGCACGGCAAGGACATTCGGGCTTTGGTGGTGGGCGACCAAGTGGTGGCCTGCATGCGTCGTCGCGCCCGCGGTCGGGAATTCCGGAGCAACTACCACCTCAACGGTACGGTGGAAAAAGTCGACCTCCCCGAGGGGTATGCAGAAGCTGCATGCCGGGCAGCGCGCGTGTTGGGCCTCAACATCGCAGGCGTGGACCTGCTGGAAGGCAAAGACGGGCCGCTGGTGCTCGAAGTCAATTCTTCACCCGGACTGGAAGGCATCGAGAAGGCCAGCGGCGTCAACGTCGCTGGGGCGATCATCGATTATGTCATGGAAGACACCGCCTTCTCCGAGGTCGATATCGGGCAGTTGCTGCGAACCGTCCCCGGATCTGGCGTGCTGTCACTGCAGTTGCGCAACCATCCCAAAATGGTCGGTCAACGCCTCAGTGATGTGTTTGCGTCGGTCCCTGTGTTCGCTCTTTCACGAGGAAACCACCTGGTGTGGAACCCCGACCCCGACCTTCAACTTCGCTACGACGACGTGCTGGTCTGTTATGGAGAATTGACCGAGCTGCGCTCATCGTTGCGACAAGCGATGTTGGGGGTGCCTCGAGAGGCGCTCATGTTCGACGAACAGGCCGAAGAGACCGAGGGTTGACTCGAAGGGTAGCGACGAATAGAACAGACTGCAAACCCTAGTGAACAAACCAATTGTGTGCATGGGTGTTTAGCATAACCCCTCATGAATATAAGTAAACCACTTATTCATGTTACAACATTTGGCTAACCGCCTTCTATCCTGTAATTGGGCAGACCTCGGAGTGTCTCTCAGCATCACACGTTCAATTGAGCACAGGATTGACTAAAAGTCGAATGAGGTAACGAACGAATTCCGTACAGGGCAAATGAATATAATACTCAGCAGATTAGAGAGAACTTGTGGACTCTGAAGTGAAAAACAAACGGTCATTTGATCACAGGCACATCGGAGTCGGCGTCGTGCTCTTGAGTTTAATGATTCCTTCCGCCTATGGAATTTCCGGGTTTAGTATTATCTTCGAGGGTGGCCTATTCTCTTTCCCCATCGGCGAAATAGTTCAATCCATAACGACTGATTTGGGTTGGGCTGTTGTTTTATTGTCTGATTATTTGCGAACATTATCCCCCCTTGTATTCTTGGGCACCAGTATTTTTTCTGCGGTGTCTTTGTACAATCATCGTTCGACAAGAGTAGCTGGAATCATCCATGCCGTCTATTTTGGATTGGTCATCCTGTTTTCTGTAGTGTCCTGGATCTTTATTGGATACCTGGAGGTGCAAGGTTTTGCCTTTTTCCTCGGAGGGTTGGCAGGGCTAAGTTTCCTCTATCCAAGCACGATGCTGTATGATCAACAAACCGCGAACGACCAACCCAAAAAACCGATGAACCCCAGTACCGTTATTTTGGCCATTGGAATGGTTTTCCTCGCCATTTGGGGATTTGGAATTATTGGAGAGGGATTGGATTCGAATATATCTCCAATCTACCTTATGCCGTACCTTTGCATGGTGGGTGGGCCAATTTTCATCGCATTGGCGGGTATTTCACTCGTATTGGATAAAATAAAAAAACCAAAAGATTAGGCTTCACAATTACCCACACCATTCGACCAAAAGCGAAAATGAACATGGCCATTCCCTCTTTTGGCCAAATCAGTGGACTCGAAGCCATCCATATACAAGGGTCCCCCTCGTAGACGTATACGTGTACAACCGTA
>JAYPIL010000088.1:0-3948 GCA_038127845.1 Candidatus Poseidonia sp. | reverse complement strand
GGCTGGCGGTCCTCGTCGTACACACCGTGGTGGCTGGCCACCGCATCACCTCCAGGGCCGTCTTCAGGGCCGTAGAACGGTACGCCGTTGATGGCAATCGCCACCTCCCCGAGGGCCGCAGCGCACTCGTAGTCACCGTTGGCCTCGGGGCAGTTCGTGGCATCGTGCCCCCCGTTGGTGTCGTTAACCGGCGAGCGTGGGATGGTCCATTCGTAGTTTTGAGCGCGCGTGCAGTCGTTGGCTTGCGTGCAGGCCAACGTGGATTCGAAATCATGGTCGGGCAGTCCGTTGGTCGTGATGGTGATGTGCGTGGCGTTCATGGTGATGCTCACCGAACATTCGTGCGCTTCCACGGCCGTGGTGGATAAGTCATCCACCTGAGTGATGTTTTGTCCGGCTTGGCAACGGAACACATCGAGCCAAAACTGACCCATGTCGGAAGAGTCGTAGGTTGGTTGGGTAGGGGCCGGCGGGTCGTCGGTGCCGTTGTCGGTTTCGTTTCCAGTATTGTTTCCGGTTTCGTTTCCAGTGTTGTTGCCAGTTTCATTCTCGGTACCGTTGTCGGTGTTGTTACCGGTTTCGTTTCCAGTGGCATTGCCAGTTTCATTGTCGGTGCCGTCGTCGGTTTGATTGTTTTCGTTTTCAGAACTCGTTCGATTGATTTCGATGAACATGGTGTCAGAGGCTGTCTCTTCCAAATCATGGGTGGCCGTAAGGTTGAGGTAAATGCGTTCCGCGCTGCTCTGTACAGTCAGCGACCAAGCACCATCCGTGTTGGGCTGTGTGGAGATGGAGGCATCATCGTCGAGCGTCAGTTTGACCGTGATTTCATCGGGATGCAGATGCTCAACATCACCAAGAATGGCAATGGTGGACCCGTCGTCAATCACGTTGCTGACCGACAACACGGGAGCCGGATGCGTGTGAAACATGGAATGCGGGTCCAAAGGCACACAATCATAGCCGCTCTCCGCTGATGCATTGAGCACTTTTTGTGTACCAACAAGGCACGTGCTCTCTTCAACGATCTCTTCCTCGGTGTTGTCCCCGTTCACCGAAACAGCCTCGTCATCTGGGACCAACATCACCAGCAGGCTGCCACCAAGAAGCATCACCAAGACCAGCCACAGGACATCTTTCTGCATACATTGGAATCAGGCTGAGGGGCTTATTAATTCTGAGTGAGAAATGGTCATTTCTGCGACAAAGGACAAATCAAACCTTCAAATGCAACCTCCATCAAGAGCTAACCATGGAACGCATGATCGTTGGTGGAGGCTGCTTCTGGTGTGTTGAAGGCGCATACAAACAAATCCACGGCGTTGAGTCTGCCCTCCCCGCATACGCAGGAGGCCATGTTGTCCAACCCACCTACGAAGGTGTGTGCAGTGGGACGACGGGTCACGCCGAGGTTGTGGAGGTGATGTTTGACCCCTCCGTCATCTCGTTTGAGACCCTCTTGGAGGTTTTCTTCACGGTCCACGACCCCACCCAACTCAACCGGCAGGGCAACGATATCGGGACGCAGTACCGTTCCTGCATCATGCCACTCTCGGAAGAACAGATGGCCACAGCCGAAGCCATGATCGCCGCCATGAGTGAAGTCTACGACGACCCCATCGTCACCACCTTGGAAGAGCCACTGAACTTCCTCATCGCCGAGAAAAAGCACCATGATTACTACGCACGCAACCCCTACCAAGGATACTGTGCAGCCGTTGTTGGGCCGAAAATCGCCAAGGTGAGAGCGAAGCACGCGCACCTCTACCGTTGAGCGCTAGGGCCAGACCAAACCCCATCGAGGCGATGGGTGAGGTTCAAGAATCGCCGTTCACGACATCTTGTCATGGTGAACAGCATTCCCAAGCCACCCACTCCCGTCAACGAACCCGTCCTCGGCTATTTGCCGGGCAGTGCAGAGCGCGTCGCCCTCCAGGCCGAGCTCGAGCGGCAATCCTCGGAAGTGCTCGAAATTCCCTGCATCATCAACGGCGAAGAAGTGTTCACTGGCGACGTGGTTGAACAGGTCATGCCGCACAACCACGGACATGTTATCGCTCGTGTTCACATGGCCGGTGAGAAGGAGGTCAACGCCGCCATTGAGGCCGCCCTCGCCGCCCATGAAATGTGGTCCACCATGCCATGGCAGGCTCGAGCGGCTATTTTCTTGAAGGCCAGCGAGATGCTCAAAGGACCACGCCGTGCTGAAATCAACGCCTCTACGATGTTGAACCAGTCGAAAACCTGTCACCAGGCTGAAATCGACTCGGCTTGCGAACTGATCGATTTCTGGCGTTTCAATTCCGATTATGCTCGCCAAATCTACGAGGATTTGCAGCCACCGATCTCACCCTCTTCGATGTGGAACTCCAGCGAGGTGCGCCCCCTCGAAGGCTTCGTGTTTTCTGTTACGCCGTTCAACTTCTCGAGCATCGCTGCCAACCTTCCGTCCTGTGCAGCCATCATGGGCAACGTTGGCGTGTGGAAGCCCTCTCGCAATTCCTACGTCTCCAACTACCGATTGATGCGCCTCATGATGGACGCTGGCTTGCCGGCAGGCGTCATCAACTTCGTGCCCGGACGAGCCGCTGTTGTCGGAGATATTTGCTTGGCGCACCGTGAGTTAGCAGGTATTCACTTTACAGGCTCGACCCGCGTCTTCCGTCAAATGTGGCGGGACGTGGCGAACAATCTCGAGAACCTGAAGTCCTACCCCCGTATCGTGGGCGAGACGGGTGGCAAGGACTTCATCGTCGCCCACCCCGATTGTGACCGTCAAGCCCTGCTTGTGGCCATGCTTCGTGGTGGCTTTGAGTTCCAAGGACAGAAGTGCAGTGCTGCCAGCCGTGTCTATGTTCCACGTTCGGTTTGGGACGCCATCAAGGACGACTACATCGCCGAGGTCAACAAGATCACCGTCGGCGACGTGGCCGACTTCAGCAACTTCTTGGGTGCTGTGATTGACAAGAAAGCGTTTGACAGCATCACGGGCTACATTGACCGGGCTGCTGCTGACCCGACCTGTGAAATCGTCACGGGTGGCACCTACGATGACAGCACGGGATACTTCATTCAGCCCACCACCATCGTGTGCAACAACCCACGCAGTGAAACCATGGCCGAGGAAATCTTTGGCCCTGTGTTGTCCGTTCACGTTTACGACGACGAGGAGTTCGAAGCAACGTTGGAACTTTGTGACACCACCTCAGAGTATGCCCTCACCGGGTCCATCTTCGCCACCGACCGGCGCCACATCGAGACCGCCATGGCAGCCCTGCGCTACAGTGCGGGTAACTTCTACATCAACGACAAACCAACCGGCGCCGTGGTGGGCCAGCAACCGTTCGGTGGTGCTCGTGGAAGCGGAACCAACGACAAGGCGGGCAGTCCGCTCAACCTGTTGCGCTGGGTCAGTCCTCGTTCCATCAAGGAGACGTTTGATCCACCTCACGAGTGGACCTACGGTTTCCTCGAGTAATCAGGCCTCGGTGCCGGATGAAGCCGCCTTGCGTGCGAGACGGGCTTGATGGGCTTGCTCTGCCTTGGGAAGGAGATAGCGGGGCTCGAACCGGGCTGAAACCAACGAGATGAGGTACCAACCAAGGGAAAGCAGGGGTGTTGCCACCATGACAGCGAGGGCAGCAGCCATGACCAGAAAGCCTTCGGCAGCATTCCATGCCCAGAAAGAAGAGAGGATGGTGCACAGAAGGAGCCACCACCGCGCAGCATAGGAAGGCGTGGACATTCCTTTGTGGTCACGTCGTGGAGCAAAGGCTGCGGCGAGGGCGCTCATAGCTCCAACTTATTTGGAGAATATATGAAGCGGCGTTTTTCACCTTCCCGACCGTTCATGAAGGAGAAGCACATAGGCTGACCACCTGCAATGATGATGGCCTCTGCCGAATGCTGTATTTCAGTGACGATTGATGGGCGAACTGAGCGGGTACT
>JAYPIL010000087.1:0-3966 GCA_038127845.1 Candidatus Poseidonia sp. | reverse complement strand
AAGACGGCTCGTTCCGTTACCCCTCCTATGTGGAGGACATCATGGGCCCACTGTGTTTCGATTACGGTTTTGGTCCGTACCGGTGGGTCTGCACGAGCGGAGATCCCGATGACCTTCGAAAAACCGATGAGATAGCCGCCGAGGTATTGCAATCGATGCTATCCGATGCCCCTCCATCGATCCGTCAGCAAATTCAAGACAATCTTCGTTGGATCAGGGAAGCTGGCAACAACCAACTGGTTGTTGGTAGCCAAGCGCGTATTCTCTACGCTGATGACGTTGGTCGGAGGAAGATCGCTTTGGCGATGAACAATGCCATCAAAGACGGTGTCATTGGTCCTGTGGTCCTTGGCAGAGATCATCACGATGTCTCGGGCACGGATAGTCCGTATCGAGAGACTGCAAACATTCGAGACGGGTCCATGTTTACAGCGGACATGGCTGTGCAAAACGCCATCGGCGACGCCTTCCGAGGCGCTACGTGGGTGAGTCTGCACAACGGAGGCGGTGTCGGTTGGGGCGAAGTCATCAACGGTGGATTCGGAATGCTTCTTGATGGTTCAGATGCTTGCGAAGTGAGGCTCCAAAACATGTTGCATTGGGACGTCAACAACGGCGTCGCACGTCGCGCTTGGGCGAGAAATCCCGGGGCTATCGAGGCCATTCAAAGGGCCATGGAAGTTGACAAACGCCTTCGAGTGACTCTCCCTCATACCGTAGATGATGATGTGATTGCTGGTGTGTCGGAGGAAGAACAATGACCGATAAACCGATTGTTTTTGTTGACGGAGAAACCCTTAGTCTATCCGAATTGATGTCGGTCGCTGAACAGCGAGCGACTGTTGCGGTATCAGAGAATGCATGGCCAAAAATCCATGCCGCCAGGGCCGTGGTTGAACGTATTGTCGAACATGGAGAAACCGTCTATGGCATCAATACGGGCTTCGGCGCTCTTGTCCGTGAACGAATCGATCCCGAACAGATTGCACAGTTGCAAGTCAATCTCATTCGTTCCCATGCAACGGCTTTGGGAGAACCCATGTCCGTTCGTGATGTGCGAACGATGATGATGGTACGCTTGAATTCACTGTGCAAGGGCCATTCAGGCATCCATCCTCGCTGCATCGAACAACTGGTTGATTTTCTGAATTTCGAACTGCATCCTGTTGTCCCGCGTATCGGAAGTCTCGGTGCAAGCGGTGATCTTGCGCCTCTTTCTCATCTCGCCCTTGCTTTGATGGGAGAGGGTTCGTTACTTGTGGAAGGTGAACCTCAGCCGACGGCAGACGTGTTGTTTCAACATGGCCTCGTACCCGTTGAACTGACTGCGAAAGATGGATTGTCGTTGATTAACGGAACCAGTCAAATGACAGCATTTGCAGCACACGCACTGCAAGAGCTCAATACCCTCCTCATCTATGCAGACCTTATCTTGGCTACATCAATGGATGCACGTTCATGCAGTCTGACACCATCCAATCCACGGGTACATGAAGTACGACCACATCCCGGACAACTACTCGTTGCTCAGCGTTTGCGAACGCTCCTTGCAACTTCACCCATCCTTGCGTCTCACAAGGACTGTGATCGCGTGCAAGACCCGTATTCGTTCCGCTGCGCTCCTCAAGTTCACGGGGCTGTCCATGAAAGTTTCACACGACTACGGGATGTCATTTCCATAGAACTCAACAGTGCAACGGATAATCCGTTGATTTTTCCGGATCCAAGCAATCCTGGCTCACATGAAGTTGTTTCACAAGGGAATTTTCACGGAGAGATCATTGCACTTGCATGCGATGCCATGAGTTTGGCGTTGTTTGAACTCGGCTCAATTTCTGAGCGAAGAATTGACCAGATGCTGGACCCGGCACGAAGCGAATTACCAGCCTTCCTCGCCAAAGATTCCGGCCTCGAATCGGGCTTGATGATCGTGCAATATGTCGCTGGTTCTTCGCTTGCAGAGCTGCACGGACACACAGCCCCGAGAAGTGCATTTTCAACCTCAACCTCGGCAGGCCAAGAAGACCATGTGAGCATGGGGGCAACCGCTGCATGGAATCTCCTCACTGCCGTCCAACGTCTGTCAGAAGTCCTGGCATGCGAGGCACTGGTTGCCGTTGAAGCCCTCGAATTTGCTCAAGAACCTTCATCCCCTCACGTGGTTGGATTTGTTCAACGCCTACGAACCATCAGTCCCCCTTTATCTGAAGACAGATCCACTTCTGAGGAACTTATTGCCATCGCAAACCAATTGCGGTCAAGTGCATGGTTGTCCCGTATTGAAGCCGAATACGGGCGCCTACCGCGTTGATATGAGCCGTTCGAGTTCTTCTACGGCCGCCTCAATATCGTGGAGGCTCATGAACCGAAAGCGAAATCGCTCTCGCTCCGTCACGGTGAGAATGGCCTGATGTTCTTCCATGAGACGTAACGCATCGACACTCACGCGAATTTTTCCTTCAACCAATGCGTAGATGTCGAAGGCAGCATCGGTATTTTGGGCGAGTGTTGCTGGTTCCAATTCAGAAAGGTCAAAACCCATACGTTTCCATTGAAGCATCCTCTTGGCCAGCAACGTGGTGTTGAAGCCCAACCTCGGCAAACCCACCAAATGGGTCAATTGTCGACCTTCATCGTTCGGTGAATCGTTCTCAGGGGCTGTTTCCTTTTCAGGTACTTCGGGTCCTTGTTGCACAGCCACTTCGTCTCTTGGGACAGAAAGCAGAGGTGCCAAGGAGCGGAGCCGTATCCAAAATCGGGTTTCAAACGACAACGGTTCAACTGCAAATACGACGGTAAAGCCTTCATTCCGTGAGATCCCATCCAACTGTTGAAGCATGTTCAACACACTGTTTTCGCCGGCCCTCGAAACAAACCAGTCAAGGGATTCAACGATGACGACATCACCCTCACCGGGTAACGCCGTTTGGAGTGCATTTAGAAGGGATTCGGGCAGAGGCGATATCGATTGATTCTGTTCTTGTTCACTGATCCACCACATCTGGCCGCGGTTTGAAGGGATGAAGCGGAGCAATTGTCTCATCGGCAGTCGACTAAAACAATGAAGTTTGGACGCTTGAAATCGCTCATCTTCACCAACGAGAACGTAGACCACATGGGGGTCTACCGTTTCAATGGTGAACAACCCGGTCATGTTCTTCCCTCATTTGCCTGCGTGAATTGACGACCTAAGGAATTAATCCCTAGCGTTACCGTTTCCCATGAAGCATTATATTGCCCGACTTCCTGCATAACTTTGGTGGAAACATGGCAGATGAAGAAAACGAGAACGTTCCCATGGCAGAATGCGGTGCGTGCCGGACTGTAATTCCATTAGATTCCTCGGAGTGCCCCGAGTGCAAAACCAAATTTTCTGGAGTCTCGGATGAGGCTCTCGGCGAGTGCGGCGCATGCAACCAACTTGTACCCCTTGACTCAACGCGTTGTCCTGAGTGTGGCGTTGTGTTTGTTGCTGACGACGTGGTTGACATCTTGCGGAGTTGGGTCAATTCTACAGGAATTAATATTCGAAAACTCTTTGACAAATTTGATGAAAACTCAGACGGCTCCATCGACGCAGGTGAATTGAAAGCCGGTCTTCTCAGCCTCAATCTTGCAGACTTGCCGCCATCTCAAGTGGACCGTCTCGTACAAGAGATCGACGCTGACGATAACGGCGTTATTGATTTGGATGAATTTGAGGCTATTCTGATGGGCGATGAAAGCGAGGCTGTTGTCGAGACTTCAGAAGACGCGTCCGATGCGGATGTCCCCGAACCTAGCCAATCCGACGACGAGGAGGAGCCCGATGAGCAACCTGCTGTTGATGAAGACGAGGTTGACGAAGCAACTGAGGATTCCGATGAAATGGTCGAAGAAGCAGATGAAGTCACCGAGGATGCTGATGAAGACGTTGACGAAGAAGCGGACGCACATGATGATGAAGTTGAAGATGCAACCGAGGAA
>JAYPIL010000086.1:0-4025 GCA_038127845.1 Candidatus Poseidonia sp. | reverse complement strand
CAGCATTGGCCTCTCCTTTTTGCGATGGGTCAGTCGACACGGATTTTCCATCAACCTGAACACACCCGAGGGCCGTGTAGAAGGGTTGGCGGGTTGTGGCTTAGCCGCCGACACCACCACCTCGTTGGCCAATCTTGGCTACGATGTATCGCCAGAATCATTCATCGAGGCGCTCATCCCCTTCGTTGAGAACAGGCTGAGCAGTTGAACTCAGTGATGGCGGCCGACTCGACCAAATCGCCCACGTCCCCGTGGCACTCGCCACCAAGCGTTCACCCACCTTGACCTCGCCAGCCAAATGGGCAACATTCCTTCCCCGTTTGACCACGCGCCCTTCCGCCACCAAACGTTCACCTGGCCGAGCTGGTGCAAGAAAACTGGTCGAAAGTTGGGCCGTTGCACACCATTCCTCCACCTTGAGCGAAGCGACCAGTGCACTGCCCAGTGCAGAATCAAGCAGCATCATGTGAATGCCCCCGTGAGCTACGCCGCCCTTGTTGAGGTGGTCTTCGTTCAACGTCAACTCGAGCCGAGCTTGCCCCGGCGTCCACAACGTACGCTCAACACCCAACTCGGCCATGTAACCGATGGGTTCCGGAGGAGAGGACAACGTCACTGGGCCATCACCCCAACGACCTTCACCAGAATGCGTTTGTTACGCTGTCCGTCAAATTCTGCATAGTGAATCTGCTCCCACGTCCCAAGATGCAAGCGTCCGTCTCGCACCGGCATCGTGACCTGCTGACCCAGTAATTGCCGCTTGAGGTGGGCATCCCCGTTGTCTTCCCCTGTGCGGTGATGGTGGTATTCCTCTCCCTCTTTGCCGTCGCTCCCGTAGAAGGGTGCCAGTTTCTCGAGCCACGCCATGATGTCGTGGTGCAACCCGTATTCCAGATCGTTGACATAACACGAGGCGGTGATGTGCATCGGGTTCACGAGCACCAAGCCGTCGTGGATGCCGCTTTCGGCCACCACTCGCTCAACTTCACGCGTGATGCACACGATTTCGTAGCGTTTTTCGGTGTTGATATGCAGTTCTTCCACATAAGTAGCGGCGGTTCCGGTTACAAGGGTCCCCATGGACTCACGGTATTCCGTGCGGTCAAAGAACGATTGGGCGCAATCAAGCCTTGATAAGGCGAAGGGGGCTTTTACTTCCATGCGCACCGCCGTTCTTGTCCTGCTCGTGGCGGTGCTGGCCGTTCCCTTGGCCAGTGCAGAAACCTACCGTATCTCCGGTCAAGCCACCTACAGCGACAACACGCCCGTGATGCTTCGCGACGTTTTCGTCGAGTGCCGCCCGGGCGAGGTGGATTGCTACCAGTACCGTGGCGCCAAGGCCATCACGGACGCCAACGGTGTGTACCTCATTGCCATCGAAGTGGAAGAAGAAGATGACGGTACCGAGATCTACCTCCAACTTCAAGGTGAAAATTTCAGTCACACGATTGACCTCGATACCTTTCGCAACACCAGCGAGGGAAAAATGACGCACAACCTTCGCCTTTCAGCAACCGCCTCTTCTTCAGGATTCTTCGGCGGCCTTGGTTGCTGTTTGGTGTTGTTCGGCCTGCTGTTTATGTCAACCCTTCTGCGCACCGTAGCCGGCCTTGCCACGCCCAAGGGCAGAATGGCATTCCAAGGCTACAAGGAACCGCCTCGCCACGCTTGTCCCGTCTGTTCCGAGCAGGTCGCACAGCACAACCTCGTCAAGCATCTCATCTTTGAACACGACCACGACCCGATGGAAGCAGGGGAGGCCGCAGGGAAGGTCATGCGCCGTTCGTGGTCCACGGAAGAAGAATGAGGAACCCTCAAGTGAGGCCTGCCCCAAGTCAGCCCGATGGCTGTCCCACGCGCCCTGCTGCTGACGATGCTGATGCTCGCATCGGTGACCGTCACGGGCAGCCTTGAAGCCGCACAGAACACCGAGCAACCCCCGGCTTGGCCGGAGGGGGAGGTGGCGTACGACAACATGATTTCGATGACAGAATTTGGCTATAGAAAGATTGACACAGCGGCAAATGAGAACGCCCGCAACTGGATTGCAGAGGAATTGGAAGCCATGGGCTACGAGGTTGAGCGACAACCGTTCACGACCGCTTTGTGCGAAAACTGCGAGAACATCGTGGTCACCATCGAAGGTGTGCTTGAAGACGACTGGCGGGTGGTGGGGGCCCATCACGATGCGATTTGCTATTCACCTCCGCCGCTCATCGGCGTCACCTACACCACCTGCGAAAGCAGCGGAGCCTACGATGACGGCACCGGTTCAGGAGCGCTGTTGGAATTGGCCAGAACCTTCTCTCAGTGGGAAGGTAAACCGCTCCACACATGGAAATTGGCATGGTGGGACTACGAAGAATGGCAGGGCAGCGGCAGCCCCGAAGGAGGCGGCATGGGCAGTTTGCACTTTGTCACCGAACAGATCCCCGACGAGGTGAACGTTACCTACGTCAATCTCGACATGTTCGCCCTCAACTGGCCCGTCCCCACGCCTCTGGCCAGCCAACTCGCGGGCTGTGACGAAGACTACTGGACGCTCTATCTCTTCACTTCGCCCGTGGATGACTGGTCGTATTATGAAGACCGAGGCCTCGTGGTCACCGAAGAGATGCAGGCGTATGCCGAATGGTTTCAAACCCATCTCAAGGCCATCAACAGCAACCTCTCCCATCCCGAACCGTGGGTGAGTGTCATTGACGATACGAAGGGGAATTCCGATCACTTCAACTTCATCATGAACAACCACACGGCCACGTGGATTCGTGGTCAGCATCAATACATCCACGAGGAAGGCGATGCTTGCGAGCAAACGCCAAAACACGCCCAATCCGATTCGGTCACAACGCTCAACACCATGGCTGGCGGACAACAAAACGTTGAGTCGGGCCTGCAAACGGGCCTCGACATCGTCGCTACGATGGCGTGGTGGGATTGGACGGCCCCCGGCAGTGAGACGAATCCTGACACCACGACCACGATGAGCGACCAAAGCAGCTTGGCCGTGGTCGCCAGCATTCTGCTCACGCTCGCCCTCATCGGTGCCACAACGTTTGCCTATCTTCGATACGATTCAAGAAAAGAGGTCTGAAGGCCCTCCACATGGGTAGCGATGTATATGACCCACTGCAATCCCATTAGTTTGCGTAATCTGAATACAAGGGTGTTTAACATAACACCTCCTATTCGTAGGCTATTCATCTATCCAATTTACATGATTACTACATTTTGTAAAATGCCCTATCGAATATTATTTCCGCAAATCGCAACGATGACTTTGATAGATTCTGATTTCTTCCAAAAAGGAACTGAGGAAAATAATATTTACTGTTATGATTACGCAAAATCATGAAAGTTAGGTCGATTTTTATTATTCTGATGATGCTTACAATGGGATTGGCAGGATGTTTAGATGATGATGATTCTGTTTCAAATGATTCCGTTGATGATGAAGGAGATGGTCTTCAGCTGTCCGTGTATGGATTTGAAATGGATGACCATCCTGACGCGGTAACTCCTAGTGACAACGACCAACTTGTCGTAGTAACTTACGTTCAAGGCGATGATATCGAAATACCTTCAGAAATCCAGGTCGAGTTAACAGTTGATGGTTACAGTATGGAGGTTTGCGAATATTCCTCCTCAGGGGACGGTAGCGATGTCGATGGACCAAAGTGCTACTATTCAGTTGGCGATGATTCTGAACCCATTCTATGGAAAGTAGGAGAGACAATGATCATCGGTGAGGTTGAAACGAACTATTGTGAAAGTTCATGCAATGTACAAGTTGAGATTCGAGACGGTGACACAGAGGCTTTGAGAGGCGAAACTCTCACTGGAACTGCTGAGTAATCAATCACCCTAAGACCTACTTACAGATTCCGTAGATGATTTACCTCTTCAGATAGAGTAGACACAGACGTACACATACGCAAGGGGCCCCGTTGTAGCTGGATACAGCATTAAGGGTAGCGAGTGTACTGGGGGACTGAACACCCATTGTACTCTTCCATAATGTCTTG
>JAYPIL010000085.1:1228-4299 GCA_038127845.1 Candidatus Poseidonia sp. | reverse complement strand
TGACCTCGATGATTTCCACCGTGGAATTGTGCGTTCGCAACTTCGTTGACCACGGCTACGACCGTGAGCGCTCGGTGCTCATCACCGGACTGGCTATCTTCATCTTCGGCTTGCCTTCCGCCATCATGTGGATTAAATTGGACAGTGCGGGCGTGGCCTTCCCGGAATTCTTGGAAGTCCAAGACCACATTTGGGGCTACGGCCTGATGTTTTCGGGTCTCTTCATCGCCTTTTCGATTTGGAAGTACGGCTACCTGAAATGGCGTGCAGCCGTTGACGAAGGAACCGCAGCACCCGGCTTTGCCGGATACCTCGGACTGGGTGTGTCGGCCTTCCGTGACGATTTCATCAACACGGGTGACAACGATTTGGAAGTTGGCCGTTGGTGGGACGTGCTCATCTACATCGCCTTCCCCGTGCTGTTCTTCATCCTCATGTTCTCGTATTTCTCCGACATGATCGCCAATACGCCCAACGTGTGGGACCCCTCCAATCCAAAGGGCTTGAGCATCATCCTGCTGTTTTGGGGTGTCGTGGCGGTGTTGTTCATTGCACTCAACAAGAAACTCATCGAGCGTCCGCTCTTCCGAAACGTCCCCGAAGGGGCAGAGGCCGACATCTCGTCGTTGCCGGGCGGCAGCGACGACCTCATCGGTCAGGTGGGTGACATCATCGCAGGATTTGAACATCTGAGCGTAGCAGAAGTGATGGATGCAGAATTGAGCGATTGAAGGGGTATGCTCCATGAGCGAGTTGTGGGACACACTCATCACGGGTCTCATCGTTTCGCTCATCTTCATCGCCGTGAGTTACTTCTTTTGGAAACGCTACGACAAGCCTACCCCGCTGATGATTGAGCGTCAAGAGGAGAAAGCACGGCTCAAAGAGGAGCGACGTACGTGGCGGCAAGTCGAGGCGAAAATGCGAGCGGAACGGGAAGAGGCTGAGCTCAAGGCCGCCTACGAGCGGCGCAAAGCCGAGGAACGGGCCCGTGCCATGGTGCCTGAAACCACAGAGGTCAGCGATGCTTGGAAGTCCTTGGGCGTCGCACCGCTCGAACAGACACCGACTTTTGAGGCTCAAGACGAGGATGCCAACAAGGCCCTGCGAGCCAGTGACCAGAGCGAGTTGACCGAGGAGGTGGAGGACGACACCGACGTGCTGAACGCTGCAGAACTGGTGCAGGTTCGTCAAGACAAGGGCGTAGACCCGAACGCCGAGGAACCTGACTGGGAACTCATCGACAAACTTCACGAAATCGCAGAAGCGGATGAGCTTGAAGTTCCCGATGTGCCCGAGGCCCCCGATTTGGACGCACTCGCTGCTGGTGAACAGGAAACTCCGTCATCAGAGGAAGAGGCTGCCTCCGTCTCCGAAGATGACGCCCCGCAAGACGATGACTCGCCTTGGGCCGGTGCAGCCTGGGAAGAAGAATAGGCGCAGAATAGGAACCAACGGCCGTTGCCGAAGCGAAGGGGTGATGAAGCCTCAACCGCTCGCACACCTCATGGTGCAGCGCCCTCGTGGGACCCGTGACTTCACGCCCGCGGCGATGAAGCGGCGTTTGGCGCTCGAGCATCTGCTGGAAGATGTGGCGCAACGCCACGGGTTTTCGCGGGTCCAAACACCGGTGTTTGAATCGCTTGAGTTGTTCACGGCAAAATCGGGACCAGGCGTCATCGGCCAGCTCTATGCCTTCCAAGACAAGGGCGAACGCGACCTCACCCTGCGCCCCGAACTCACGGCGCCCGTCATGCGCATGGTCGCCGAGGAAATGCGCAACGACACCAAGCCGTTGCGGCTGTCCTACTACGGGCAGTGCTACCGCTATGAGGAGTTCAAGAAGGGACGCTACCGAGAATTCTTTCAGTACGGCGTGGAGATCATTGGTGCTTCGGGTCCGCTGGCCGAGGCCGAAATCATTGCGTTGGCCGTGAACATGTTGCACGCCACCGGGCTTGAAGGCTGGGAAGTTCGCATCGGCCACGTCGGTGTGCTCAAGGACGCTTTGACGGGTCTCGGATTGTCCAATGACGTGGATGCAAGCACGGGTGAGCCACCCGTCGCCAGCGCCATGCGGCTGCTCGACAAGGGCGACGATGCGGGTTTGGCGGCGCTTTTTTCCAAGCACGGACTTGACCCTTCGAACACCGAACCGCTGCGTGCTCTCGCGTCGCTTGAAGGCGGCATGGAAACGCTTGGGCCTGCCCGAACCCTCCTCTCGAGCATGGAAGGCGTCTCCCTTGAGGCCCTTGACGAGTTGGAAACGACCTTGACGGCGCTGTCGGCTCTTGCACCTGCTCCACCAGCCTTGTCGGTTGACCTCACGGTGGCCCGCGGCCTCGACTATTACACCGGAACGGTGTTCGAGGTCAAGGTTGCTGAATTGGGCGGTGAAGGGCAGGTCTTGGGTGGCGGCTCCTACAAGTTGCTCCACCTCTTTGGTTTGCCCGATTTGGATCCTTGTTGCGGATTTGGCCTCGGCTTTGACCGCGTGCTGTTGGCGCTGGAAGCCCAAGCCGAAGCGTCCGGCAGAAGCGAAGCCGTTCCGGGTGAACACGATCAGCGCCCGCTCCTGGCGGTGATTCCGTTCAACATCGACCCCCAAGCGGTGCTCCCGCTGGTGGCCGACCTTCGTGCGTCAGGCGTACGGGTCGAGTTGGAACTTCGCGGTCGTAAAATCGGCAAGGCGATGGGCTGGGCCGATTCCATCGGTTCAACCCACACCTTGGTCGTCGGTCCACGTGATTTGGAAGCCGGAACGGGGATGCTCAAGGCGCTTGCATCCGGTAAACAAGAAGCGGTGGTGCTCAATCTTGATGCCGTCAAGAGCGCCCTTTGAGGGGCACGCTGGAACTCATTGGGTCAGGTCGTCTTGTCGGCGCTGGTTCACGAAGAAGGCCATACCGAGCGCAGCACTCGCTGCCACGAGGGTGAAGCCGGGGGTGTCTTCTTCCTCCATCATGCCGTCGTCACCGGCCTGGAATTCTTCGGTCCAACTGTCGGCGCTAACGGGCATCTCAAAGCGGCTCTCTTGGCCGAGTTTGATGGCAAAGTGGGCGGGTTCACCT
>JAYPIL010000085.1:0-1128 GCA_038127845.1 Candidatus Poseidonia sp. | reverse complement strand
CCGTTGTTGTCGCCGTTGGTCCAATCACCGCTGACATCGATTTTGAAATTGCCACGGAATTCACCGTTTTCCTCCATCAGCAACCGCTTTTGGAGGTCGGGTTTCATGCGGAAGCGGAAGTTGATGTCGATAATACCGTTGTCCTTTTCCTCACGCTTTTCGCCCTCAGCAGTTGAATCGTCGTCGTTGGTGCTGAAGTGCGACCATGCGTCAGCAAAGCCGTCATGATAGAGGTACATCGTGGTGTTGTTTTCGTTCGGTTGGCGTGGGTCCTCTTGCTGTTGCTGTTGAACCTGGACATCCCCGGCTTGAACGGGAACCAGCAACATGGCCACGAGCACGAGCGCAATCAAAGCGGTGCGACGCATGGTAAATCCACCAATTGACTTCCATTTGAAGCCTTCTTCGCCCCGATGGGCTGTCGCATCGTCACTCGTAGCGATGGAAATCCAAGTTGTTGGGACGGTCAGGGTTTTGCTGACGTGTGAGACGGAGTGCTTCCCCGAGTGCGTCGGGTTTCATCCGAGCGGTGTTCAGCGTGGTCCCTCCCACGCCGGTGATGATGGCCATGACCTTGATGGTGTCACCAAAGCCCGCATCCTGGCGAGCACCCCAAATCACGTTGGCGTTATCGCTGACTTGAGCGGTGAGCAGGTCAACCACTTGGTTGGCCGATTCAAGCGTCATGTACGGCCCGCCCGTAACGTGAATCAAGACGCCGGTGGCTCCTGAGATGTCAACATCGAGCAGCGGATGGTTCAACGCTTCGTGAACGACTTCTTCGGGTCCTCGGTCGGATTCGCCATAGAGCATCATCGTCACGCCACCGTTGGACATGATGGTGCGAATGTCGGCGAAATCAAGGTTGATGAGCGAGGGCAGGGTGATGGTTTCCACGATGCCCTTCACGATTTCTGCCACCAGTTGATCCATGATCGAAAAGGCCTCGTCCAGCGGCAAGTTGGGGACGAAATGCAACAAACGGTTGTTGTCGAGCACCAATACGGCGTCGGCACAACGGCGCAACGATTCGAGCCCTTCCAAAGCACGGCTCATGCGCTGCCTTCGCTCGACATGGAAGGGCGTGGTGACAATACCGACGACCAATGCGCCAGCGGCCTTGGCCTC
>JAYPIL010000084.1:0-4477 GCA_038127845.1 Candidatus Poseidonia sp. | reverse complement strand
CCGGTGTTGTTACCGGTGTTGTTTCCTGTGTCCGTGTCCGGCCCGTCTCCGGGCGAGTCAGGGGTATCCGAAATCGGCACGGGATCTTCTATACAACCAGCAAGCGGCATGAGGATGAGCAGCAGGCCAAGGAGAATCGCGTTCGCAGTGTTCGCCATGCTTGGAATCAAGAATGAGAAAATTTGAATGTTTTGGCCTTCGGCCGGAGGCATCGCTCAATACAGCCGTTTCAGCTCAACAAGGGGGCCGTGCTCGACCAGTCGGCCGAAGGCTTGTGCCAGTCTCGAACTTGGTCGGTTTCCAGTCGAAGTTGGAGGCCTTCGCCGGGTTCGAAGTCGAGGTCGTCAAGGACAAAATCCACCACCAGCTCGTTGCTTCGGAAGGTGTCGTCGTACAGCACCTCTTGGCCGACGACGCTGCCTGCTTCGGTGCGCTCAAGGTAGACCCGAAGATGGCATTCCTGAAGCGGGTTGCGAAGCGAGCACGATTCGCTGCTCCCGTCGTGCTCGACCATCACGTAGCCCTCGAACGACATGGTTCCGGTAAGGGCCAGCAAGTCGATGACGGTGTCCTTTGCAGTGGGCGCACAGACGCACTCCATGTTGTCCACTTCGGCGGTGGCGTCGAGGTGGACGGTCACCATCACTTCACTGGTCTTTACTTCGTCTGGCGTGATCGAAGTGGCCGTCACGGTGTAGATGCCGGGCTGTTCGAAGCCGTGAACGATCTCGGTTCCGACACCGGTGCTTCCGTCACCGAAATCCCAAGATACGGCGCCTTCCGCTGTGTTAACGGAGAAGGAGAACGGGTGAGGAACGATGGTGACCACGGTCTCTTCGTTGTTGTCGCCCTCGTCGATTTCCACCAGCGCGTAGGTGTTCGTGCCTTCGTTGGTATCAACGCTGGCCTTGAACGGCGGTGCTTCGTCAGCAAAACCGATGTCCAGCGGGCCCAACACGGCGGAGGCAACGAGCACTGAGAACAGGAGAACCCCGATCGAAGCGGCCACCACGGTGCGCATGGATAGAAATCACAAGCATTCCTTATCAAAGACTGTTTATCGTGAGGCGTGAGCACACAAAACTTTGCCAACCATCCGACTTAAATCTCCGTGGAAAATCCTCACCATCATGCGACCTGCGTTTGGTGCCATTGCCGTGGTTGTCCTCTTCGTGGGAAGCCTCGCAGGGTGCCTCAGCGGCGAGACAGCGCAGGAAACCCTCAACCTCGTCGTGACCTATGAACACACCAACGGCACCATCGTGGAATACTACGAGGACGGTCAACAGGTGGGGATGGACACCGTCGTGCTCCGGTTTGATTTCAGTCAAACAACCTCCGACAGAACGCTGGAAACCTTCGGCGTCAATCGGTTGGATGGAAGCCCCGGCATCACCGTGGATGCCTCGCAATCAAGCGAGGTGCTGGTGGAATTTTCGCAGCACGGCCTTCACGAGTTGGCGGTGTTTGCAACCGACGACTTGCAACAAGCCATTGCGTCCGTGACCGTCCGCATCGAATGGCGGGTTGAATGGTTGGAAAACGGCACCAACGACCCACTTCCGCTCACGGTCGATACCAAACCGGCGAACGGTGGTCCTCCACCGGCTGTCCTCATCATCCATTCGAACGTTGAAAATCCGGCGCTGATCAACAACATCGGTGGGGGTCAAGAAGTGGAGATCACCTGGGGATTGATTGACGACACCGACGATGCGTGCCAATCGCAGAACGGTGTGGTCGATGATGGCGAAACCATCACGTGGAAAACGGTTCATTTCAACACGTTTGAGGTTCACAAACTGAACATTGAATACAACAGCGGACAGGACGCCATCAACATCGACCAGCGAATTTCGGTGGAATACGAAGCGCTCGAGACGCCCCCGAATGCTTGAGCATCAACAGCAACCTTCGTCCCGCATCGGTGCGGCGACAAACGACACCTTGTCCACGCTTGGTGTGTTTTGCAGCACCTCAATGGCGTCCCGGAAATTCTGTGCTTGCCCGACCGCATGAAGGATGTCAACACAGGTGTGGCTGTGGCTTAGACAACTGTGGTTGTAGGATGAAATTTCGAGGTCGTGGGAGTGGCGAATTTCAAGCAGTTTTGCTTCACCCCCGTGCTGATAGTAAATCACCAGGTGGCCTTCAACCACTTCTTCATCCTTCATGTCGGCGAGGTCGCCTCGCTGTTGAAGTTCTGCAAAGGCGGTGGCAGCATCGCGCAAGAACCGACTTCGGTTTTGGTACCCCGAGGCTTTCATCAAATCATCCAATCCGCTGGCAAAGGTGTCGTCAACGCTGAAGGAAACAATCTTGCTCATGGTAGGGCGATTCGCCCACTCTTCATAATAATTGTCAGGCTCCTAATTATTAGTTTATACTAAATAGTTAATACAAGAGGACAAGCCATGAGCAAACCTTGGCAACGCGCCCTGACTGCAAGCCTGATGATGATCCTCGCCAGCCTCGCTGGCTGCCTTGACGCAGAAGACGTGGGTGGCGAACCCACTGACGCTTACGGCACCGTGGTGGTCTCGACCTACCACATCGCTGAACTCGTTTCTGCGGTTGGTGGTGACCTCGTCAACGTCGAAATGATCAGCACGACCAACATCCCGGTTCACGATTACGAACCCTCTGCACAGGACATCATTCGTCTCCAAGGAGCCGACGTGTTCCTGTATCACGGCCTTGGTTTGGAGCCTTGGGTTGAGGACATCATCGACACGATGGGAGCCGACGCTCCTACGGCGTCCGCCACCCACGCCATGCCGTCGGGCGAAGAAACGCTTGATTTCGAATCCATGTTGATCGGTGACCTGTGCCGCTACCTCTCCTCTCCGAGCACCACAGACGTCCACCTTCTCGCTGGGCACGCTGAAGAAGCAGACGAACTCCACGCTGAAGACGGTGCCTACAACCTGGCCATGCCCGAGCACGATGAAGACGAGCATGACGAACACGACGAAGGCGAGCATGAAGAGGACGACCACCACGAAGACGAGCACGACGAGCACGACCACGCCGATGACGGACTTGTTGAGGCCGAGGAAACCATGTCGCTCACCGATAGCGAATGCCCTGCCGGCACGACGGTGTCCATTTACCACCTTGAGGAAGGGGAGTACGTTCTTGAATTTGAGACGGAAGACCTCGAGTCCTTCACCATGGCCTTCGCCGCCATGGGCGGTGGCCATGCACATCACGACCATGGAGAGGATGAGCATGACGAGCACGACGACGAGCACGATGAGCACGGCGACGATGAGCACGACGACGAGCACGATGAGCACGGCGACGATGAGCACGACGACATGTCTGCAGCCGACGTTCTCGACCTCTTTGATGCGGATGGGGATGACCACCTCTCGCTTCAGGAGTTCATCAACGCCATGGAGACCATGGAAGATGAAGAAGAAGACGACCACGATCACGGCGAGGATTCAAACGAAACTCACGACGACAACGAGACCTCCGAACACGGCGACGATCACAACGACATCGAGCATGAAATCGAAATGGCGATGTTCGAGTACCTCTTCACCGAAGCCGATGCAGATGGTGACACCCTGCTTGACCTTGCAGAGCTTGAGGAACTTGAGCACATGATGGAGGAGATGGGCGACGACATCGGTCTGGAGATGATGCTTGGCGTTTACATGAGCGTCTTTGACGAGGATGCTAACGACGTGCTGTCCTTGGCCGAATTCACCGAGATGATGGACGCTATGATGAGCATGGAAGACGATGAGGACGACCATCATGAAGAGGAATCTTCCGTCTCGACGGATATCTACGACCATTGCGACGAGGAAGAAGACGCCCTCAGTTCCTATTTCTGCTGGCACGATGAATGGGACGTCGATGGCGATGGAACCCCAGAGGATTCAAACAGTTACTGGAATTACGAGTGTCAGCAACTCACCGACGGTTCTTGGGAGTGCACAACCGACCACATCAACTACTACGACCAATGTGAATACGAAGACGTGAACTACTACGAATGCTGGCTCGATGAGTGGGACACGGACAACAACGGTTCCTACGACCTCGGCAGCGACGGGTACATGGATGACGAGTGCGAACAACTCGCTGACGGTCGCTGGGCTTGCGAGCACAGCGAAGACGACGGTGAAGAAGAGAACATGACCGAGTACTACGAGATGATGTTCACGATGTTCGACGCCAACGAAGACGGCTCACTCGACATGGACGAAATGATGTCGCTTGCCGACATGATGGACGATGAGCACGAAGAAGAGGGTGCTGGTTTCATTCACCTTCACGTTGAGCGCGAAGGAGAATACGGCATTGCCTTGCCAGACGGCGTTTCTCTTCACGTGCTGTCCGAGGAAGGCCACGAAGGTCACGACCACGGTGAGGAAGACGAACACCACGACGAAGAAGAGGGTGACCACCACGATGAGGAAGATGAACACCACGACGAAGAAGAGGGTGACCACCACGACGA
>JAYPIL010000083.1:0-4620 GCA_038127845.1 Candidatus Poseidonia sp. | reverse complement strand
TGCGTCGTGAAATTCCGTGCCATTGAGCCATAGGGATGCCTCCTGCGTCGCCACCGACCAGCACGGGCTATATGAAAGCAACCCTCAGTCACACCGTACGGTGATTTCGGAGAGGATGTTGCCGTTTCCATCGGTAAGTTTGGCTTCAACGAGGTCGTCTGGGAGCAGTTCACCCACGCCTTGTGGCGTGCCTGTGAAGAGCAGGTCGCCAACTTGAACGGGCGCCCACGCCGTGATGGCTTCCATTTGTTGGGCGGGCGTCACCGACATCTCGTGAAGCGGGGAGGACTGGCGAAGGTCACCGTTCACCCAAAGGGAAAGGTGGAGGCCGTGCTCCGTTGAAACCAGCGAGGGCCACGAACCCTCCCAAGGATGCCAGGAACCAACGACGGCGCTGCCCCGAAAGCATTTCGCTTTGGCCCAAGGAAGTTGTTCTGCACGAAGATCGCTCTGTGTGGCTCGGTCGGTCAAGTCAAGGCCCACGGCAACGGCTTCGGGAAGCATACCTTCGCCAAGGCGGACGACGCACTCGACCTCGTGATGCACTTCGCCGGGATGTTGGCTAACGGGGATGGGCCCTTCTTCGAGCAGGCAAGCGGCTGGTTTCACGAAAACAATGGGTTCAACCGCAGGTTGATTGCCCAGTTCACGAGCGTGCTTTGCAAAGGTCCGGATGGTGCACCACATGGCCATGCCGTGGGGAGGGACAAACCCCTCATCAATGCCACCGTGCCGAAGGATGATATCCCCCGCCAAGCATCGCGGAGTATGGCCACTGAGTGGAACGTACGGAAGCGACGCCCCGTTCGCCGCAAAAACATCGCACCGCTTCTGAAGCGCTTGGAGGCGGACCTTGCCATCGATCTGAACGTCGACGGGGCATTTTTGGAAATGGCCGAATACGGTACCTGGACCATGGTGTTTGTTGACAAAATTCCTTCGGTCATTGAAGTAATGAGCGAGACCGATGAACGTCATGTCTTTCTCACACTTCGCGGATTTTTGAGTCATCTTGACGCTCAAAAATGGGTTGAGGTTGACCACGGGGCCATTCCCTTTTTGATGAACGGTGCAGACTGCATGGTTGCTGGCGTGCATGGTGCAGAAGCGTCCGTTGTTGAAGGTGACTTGGTGTGGATTCGGGACATGACGCACAAACGGCCGCTTGCACTGGGTTGGGCCCTTCACGATGCCTCAACGCTGATTGACAGCACCAAAGGAAAGGGCATCAAGACGGTTCATTGGGTAGGTGATGACCTTTGGGAGATGGAATAGACCCGAGGGAGTTCCTCCGAGAAGCCTAAAAAGGGACCACGGACCAAACTAAACCATGAAGTCCTCTGCATGGCTCGTCGTGTTGGTGTTGGCTGTCTCCCTTCCGAGCACAGCGCTCGCAGGAGAAGGTGGAAACGGCGAAGATGTCAACCCGGGCTCGGACGTCCCGTTCTCAGTGCTTGAGCGTACCACGCCCTCGCAGGACGGTGCGACGTGGGCGCTGAGTGTTGAACTTGACCAAGAGGCGCAAGACAACGGAACCACCGTGGTGATCACCACACAAATCTGCCTCAACAGCGGTGTTTGTGACCCACCCGTCAACCACGATGCTACCACGGACGACGCGGGTGTGTACACGATGGAACTCACGCCCCCCGAAGACCACTCCTACGTCAACTGGCGCATCAAGGCAACCTATGCTGACGACAGCACGGAGAATTTCCCCGACGGCGACTGGTACAAGACCTGGTCTTCGTGTTACTATGACGACGGTTCTTACAGCGGCATCCATGCCGAAGGTGATGGATGCAACGTCCCAATGACAGAAGAAACCGAAGGCGCTCTTCCCTCCGTTGGTGTTGGATTGGCGCTGGCCGCTGTTGCGGGAGCCGTGGCCGTGGGCATCGCCCGACGTGCATGATCAAGTCTGTGTGTGATGCTCAACAAGCCGTTCGATGAACCGGCGCTGGTCCATACCCCAAGCCGTCAGCCACACATTGACGCTTGACCGATCCTTGGCAAGCTCCGCCCTGCGAAAACCAGAGGCGTGCATGTCGCTCTTCACGAGGGGGAGGTGTTCTCCACGAGCTTCAACGCGGCAGCCTTCTTTCTCGGCTTTTGCCGTTCCAAAAGCAAACACGAGGGTCCCCTCGTCGTTTTCGCAGGTCATCCCTCCCGCTTTCAAAAACCGTTCAAGAGCGGCAAGAATGGCCTCTGCATCCGTTGAAGAAGCATCATCAACGCCGCCATACGCCGAAAGAAAGTCCAACTCAGCCTCGTTTTGTTCCATCAAATGGTCAAGTCCTCGTTGGTCGTTGGGCATCAGGCCACCTCCAGCAACGTCCAGCCGATCAGCCGTCCATCGGTTCCGTCCACGAGCAAGGAAAACCGATGGTCTACACCGTCTTCCTCCCATTGCCGTTGAAGGTCCAGCGTTGTGGCACCCGTGGTGTCAAAGAAATCACCAAAGTCAATGCCGAGACCGGACCCCGGTACGACGACGAGATAGCCAATCGAGGTTTGGTCGTGATAGCCATCCGAGGAAAACAAAGCATCGGGGCCGGTAAGGGCTGGGAAGCGTTGGGCATCCATGATTCGCTGTTCAACGGCCTCGAGCGGTAAGGCTTCGGGGATAGCATCTCTGTCGTGGGTCATCGTGTCTTCGAAAATGCCCTTGGCGAGGAACGTGCAGGTGAGGTCGTCCACGCTGCCAGCCACCGAAAAGAGGAGCCAACCTGCAGCATTGTCGTTACCAACCCACGAAATGTTCCAATCGGTGGCGCTTCCGTTCTTGGCGTCGACAGCGCGCCACACGTATCCGTCATGGGATTCCAATGCTTCCACCGCACCCGATGCCTCAATGTTGAATTCGGGTATGCAGGTCATGGCGAGGTCCAAAGGATGCGTGCGTTGCGTGGAATTGTCTGGAAGATGGGTTCCGTCCACGGCCCAAGCGGACAGTTCGTCCTCATCGGGGTCCATTTCGTTTGATTCGGGACGGTTATCGTAGGCTTTCCCAAGTTCAACGGCTTTGACGCCTCTGGCATGGTAGGTTCGCTCAAAGGAGTGGTGGAGTTCAAGTTCGCCTTCAGGTAGCACCGCTTCCACGCCGCGTTGCTGCCATGTTGAGCAGTCGTTTTGCGAGGACTCGCTGCTGCTGATGGCGATATCAACGGACTGACGGGCAGCCCAAGGACTGTCAGCGTCCAACCAGAGATTCATGTTGGCGTACCCCAAGCAGAAATCTCGGACATCCCGATGGCTTGCTGTCACCTTCCACATGTTGGTGGTACCGACCTTTTCAGACCCGGTCACGCGCCACTCCCAGCCAGAGCTGGTTCCCGTCGCATCGGTGGTGATGTAGGCATTTCCAAAGAATTGGGCCAACTCAACGGGAGCAACCACCATGCCAAGGCCCGGCGAAAGGTCCTCAAGACCTCCAAACAAACCACCGACACCGTAGGTAAAGGCGGTTCCGTCGTACGCACCGCCTGAATTGGCCAGCGAGGTATCAAGTTGCGTGGCGATGGTCACGCGCTCGCGCAACTCGGTCCACGTGGTCAGCGTGATGTCCGCCGTGCCTTCGGATCCTTCACTGAAATCGTTGCACTTTTGATTGGTTTTGGTGTGACCGAAAATGTCGAATTGAGAGAATTCCATCTCGTTCTTGCTTTCCACGGTGAGCCATGAAAGCCCCTGACCACCCTTGACTTCAACCGCTCCTAATCGATCGTCGCTCGATTGCGTGAACAATTCCCTTGATGTCCCTTCCGTGATGGTGGCCTCGCTTTGCCCCTCAAACAACAAACGAACTTTGCAGTAATCCGGTGGGTCTTCGAGTTGGTCCAAGACCAAGGAGACGTATTCACCGGTGGCGATCATGGCGCCGCTTGTGGTTTCGTCGTAGCCGTCCCCGGTGCCCGAGATGATGTAGCCCATCGAGTCGCCGTAGCGAAGTGAATCGGCGGTAAACGGCTCGAGTTGGTTGTTGACGTAGTACCAACCGCCCGCACCGAGAATCAACAGGGCGAGAAGGACAGCGACGGATTGCGGGCGCTGAACCATCTCCTTGAGGGTCATGGGCGACCCTGCTGTTGATTTTTCAGGCGTTGGCCGAGAAGAAGGGGGCTCGGCAACGACCTCCTCCACTTCTTCAACCTCGTCATCGAGCAAATCCGCTTCAAGTATTTCCGCTTCGAGCACCTCATCGTCGTCGGCGATAGGTTCTGCTTTCGTTGAACTGCGGGCTGGTTGTCGCTTCTTGGTTGGCGTCGGTTCGACCTCGACGGGTTCGGCTGAAGGCGTGATGGTCTCCTCGTCCTCAAGGGAGAGCATGATGGGTTCATTGTCCACAACGTCTTCCTCGCTTTCTTCGACCTTCTCTTCGCCCGGGGCATCGTCGTCCTCGCCGGACGCACCCTCCTCAGGTGCAGGTTCTTCACCGTCAACGGGAGCGGTATGGAAGGTGGCCGTGGCCTCATCAAACACCTCAACGCCAAGCGTTTCTTTGTCCACGCCCGCTTCGAGCAACCGGGCGAGCAAATCGGCCTTTTTCCCGCTCGCTGAAAGGTCGTTGAGAACACAGAGCGCCTTGAGTTTCGCCACCGTGAGGTTGGTGGTCGGGAC
>JAYPIL010000082.1:0-4834 GCA_038127845.1 Candidatus Poseidonia sp. | reverse complement strand
AGTTCAACCTGTTCGAGGGTACTTTCCGAATCCGCAAGGGCATCGCCTGCCCTCACCTCTCGCTTGGAAGCGTCGACGAGGGCAAAGGAGGACTCAGCACCTTGAATGGCCACCAAGGACTCGCTCTCCGCAGCACGGTCGGCCAGCGTGGCGGCAAAGGCCTCGAGCACGCCAAAGTCGTCCCTCGCAACAGCGACGTTGCCCGAAACGGGCTGCATCAAGGAGAGCAGCATCACGGAAACGAGCAGAATCGCCAGCTTTGCACGGGGTTTCGGCTGAGCGAGCCCGGGCCGCACGACGCGTAGCGCAGGCTCATCCATGTTCTTCCCTTGACGCTCATCCTTTGAGAAGCATTCGCCGTTGTGTGTCAACACGAGGCGTATTCGGCAACCGCAGTCAGCCTCAACCTCCGGTTGAAATCGTTTGGTCCACGCCGCAACCCGGACAGGCAACGATGGCTTGGGTGAGGCCTGCGGGAACGTCCAGTTCAAAGACGGCTCTGCAAGCATTGCAGGTGTGACGGACAAGTGAGGGAGCAGGCGCTGGAGGCGGTGTTACGAAGCCTGCTGCGGGCGCTGGAGACGGTGATGGTTCTTCGGCCGAAACAGGCGCTGGTTCAACTGGAAGCGCGATACCTCCCGAAACAGATGCTGGTGAAGGGGATTCCATGCTTGGCGTAGCCGCGCCCGCTGCATCGCTTGGTAGCGCCACGCTTGGTACATCACTCGGCATCGCCACTTCGGAGGGCAAGGCCACGACTGCCGTAGGTGCTGTGTCTGCCGGCGTTTCGACTTCATCCTCCATCAATGCCATCAGCGCATCTTGGCCTGACGAGGCAACGGGTTGTGTCGCGGAACCCGAATCAGCACCGAGCAACGCCGCCGCCTCCGCTGCGGCTTGGCTGCTTGCTTGTGACATTGGGGCTGCATACGCACTCGGTGCAAAGGCAACCGTTTGGTCCACCTCACCCGAAGCGCCATAAATGGCATCAAATTCAGATTGTTTGGCTTCTGCTTCCCGTTCGGCTTGTGGCCGCACATCACCCTGGTCCAAACCTGCATAGGCCTCGGCTTTCGCCAGCAAGGCGTGTTTTGTTTGTTGAGCGACGAAGGCCATGTGCGCCCGTGCTTCTTCTTCGTTGAGGCCGCGGTTGAGCAGCAGATCAACGGCAAGTCGACGCTGCCAGAAACGGTAGCCAACCACGCCTGCGCCTCCGAGCACGGCCAAAAGAGCAAGCAAGCCAACCGCAGGCGCATAGGACAGCGCACTTGCCGGAGCGGCGGCGATGTTGATGGAAAAGCCATAGGTGTCGGAGTTGTTGGAGGCGTCAAACACGGTGACCACGATGTCCTGTTGTCCGGTGCTGGTGAATTCAATCGTCGGATTCAAACCGACCTTGTCAGGGTCGTCGCGGGGGTCGCCGTTCCCGTCGGTATCAACGGTCGGCCGGAGGTCCCAGTGAACCCGCAGCGCCGCAGGATCATCGTACTCATCGACGACGACGACCGAGAAGGAGAGTTTGTCACCGACCGTCGCCGACGTGGGGAAGGACACGCCCTCGGTCGGCGCTATGGATGGAACCGAGGGGTCAACCACGCGCAAGGTGGTGTTGGTGGAAGCGGAATTGCCACTAAAATCCGTGACGATGAGTTGAATGGCATGCGTGCCCGTATCGGCCCAGCTTCTGGTAATGCTGGTGTTGGTTCCAAGTGCTTCCCCGTCAACGATCCAAGCGCAGGTGGCGATGGCATCGTCGTCGGTGCTGCTCGAACAATCAAGGGTGATGGCTTGACCGACATTCGCTCGCCAACCCCCGGCCACTGGGATGGCGTCGTTGGTTTGTAGCCGAGCAACCGGTGCTTGGGTGTCGACGACGGTCACTTGATACGTGGCGACGGCAATTTCGCCCGAGGGGGCTGTCATGCGAGCATGGACCGTTTTCGTTCCCTTGGTCGACCACGAGGCCGTTACCGAGAGGCCCTGTGCGTCTGCGTCGTTGGTATCGTTGCCGTCCCCGTTGCTGTCCACGTCCGCATCAAGGTCCCAAACAAAGGTGCCCTGTTGACCGACGCGATTGGGTGTGGTGGAGGCGTCAAACGTGATGGTTTCACCCAACGTGACTTGACCTTCTGCGTCGTCAACGATGACCGGCGTGAGCGGTGGAGCGAGTTCAAGTCGGACCGTCATGCGAAGCGGTTGCGAGCCGTCACCACCCCCAAGCGGTGTGTCGGTGTTGTCGACCACCAGCAGCAATTCCTCACCTTCAAGCGAAGAGGTGACCTGCCAGGTGAAGGATTGCGATGACGTGACGCTTTGAAGCGCCCCCCCGTCAATGTACTGAACGCCCACCGCTTGGGTGACGTATCGGTCGTGCATCGCCCGTGTTTGCAGATACACGTCTCCACTGAATTCCATGTCCCACGCCGAAACCACCACGGTGGTTCCCGCATCCAAACGAAGATCATCCCCCGAAAGTAAGACGCTGAAGTCGTTGGTTTCCACGGCAACAAGGTCATGGAACGGTGTCCAATACGCTTGACTGATTTCGCTCACGCTAACGGCAACGGTGCTCCGTTGGCCGCCCTGGTCGCCTTGACCCGCATCGCCGTCATGGGCTTGATTGTCAAGCACCATGTACCAGCGTTTTGCACTGATTGAAGGCGGAACTTTCCAGTGAAACTCGTAGGCGCCGAGCGCGAATTCGGTGCTGGCTGGTTGCGCAACCGAGGCGCGATAGGACTGACCCAATTCGTAGGGCTGAAGGCTGTTCTCGTCAAAGAACAACAGGTCGATGGCATCGTCGACCACCACGACGCTGATGTCAAAGACGTCACCGGATTCAAGGACGCCCAAATCCACGATGAGGCACACATCAGGGTCAATGTCCACCGTGGATTGGAGGTTGGCAACGGACTGCGTGATGCAGTCCGGGGCTGCTCGCCCGCTGTCAGCCAGCACACCTGCAGGAACGAGCAAAAGGAGCACTGCCATGAGAAGGGTCGATGACCAGCGCATGCCTTGGGTACGCGCCGAGTTCATTTCAACGATTGGGTGGAATGTTCGTTCGCTTCCAACCGTCCTCGGCCAACACCAAGTGCGCCACTGAACCGTCATCCCTCACGCGGAGGCGGTCGCCGTCATCCAGCGCCACGAGCGGGAGACCTTCGGCGACGGCACGAGCTTCCTCAACCGAAGCGGTGGTGTTTTTGATGCGATTGCTGTAGTGCGTTAACGCGAGGTAAGAGGCTCCGATGGCCCGAGCCGTTTGAGCGGCTCCCGCGGCCGTGGAGTGAAGGTGTTCGTGGGCTTTTTCCTGCTGCTCGTTGAGGAAGGTAGCCTCGTGAATCAACAGCGTGGGTGCCAAGCCGACCGGCCACCCCGGAGGACACGAGGCCGTGTCACCCGAGAGAAGCACGCTCACGGACGGATGGCCCTCACCGCGAAACCAACTGGCTTCGAGCATGGTACCGTCGACGGCTTTGACGTCTTCTCCACGAGCGAGGCGCGCCCGCTGTTTGGTGGTCAATTTCAACTCATCTGCTCTGGCTCGGTCAAACGTGCCATCGGTTGGGCTCTGTTCAAGCATCCAACCGCACGAGGGAACAGAATGGTGCGTCGGGCAGGGAGTGAGGGTCGTTCGCTTCCAACCCTCGGGCTGCGGCATGGCGTCAAGTTCCATGACGAGGTTCGTGGCGGTATCGATCTCAACCCACCTGTCCGCCTCCACATCGCCGAGCACCCAACGAATGGGGAAGCGAATCATGTCGCCTCCAAGAGCAAGCCATGCGACGAATTGGCGAGCGAGGTCGGCAGAGGGGACCTCCTCGGGAAACGGTGAGCCGCTCTTCATGGCTTCAATCGCCGTTGACGAGGTCGGCCCGATCACGAGCAACGGCTGCGTGCGGTGTTCCAAATCCATCGACTGCAACCAGGGCAGCGCGCCCCACGTATGGTCGAGATGACCGTGCGTAAAGGCCAGCACACCCACGTTGCTCGGTTTGATCGTGTCGCCCTTGGCGAAGTGTTTCATGCGCCGTCGCTGGTGCATGAATCGAGATTGAAAGCCCTCGCCGGCATCGATGACGGCGATACCGTCCGGACCTTTGACCAAACTGCCGCTGACGGCTCGTTCGGGCGTGGGGCGTGCAGAAGAAGTACCGAGCACGTGAACGTCAAAGACCATGCACGTCACCTCAGGACTGAATGGGGATGGGCGTTGGAGGGAACCACCTCAACAACACGATCTCGTCAATCGCTCGAATCCAGCGCCAAGGGACGGCCAGAGGAATGGACCCTTCAACCAATTCTTCGGGTGTTTCGCGGACAAAGAGGTGGGTGCACTGAAGGCCATCAGCATCGATCACAGCGTCGTAGACCACGCCAAGTTTGCGCCCGTTGGGCAAATAGACGTCAAGTCCGGTCCAGTGGGACATGACCTCAACGCCTTGGACCATGGGATGTCCGTGGGACTGACCCTCAATAAATCAACGCCTCATCAAGCGCATCGGTAACGGTGTTCGCCACCGAAACTTCGTGCTCACTTGCCGCGGTTCAGGTTGGCACGAAGCGAAGGTCGCAACTTCTCAGCGCCCTTGCCCTTGTTGTGCAGACCACGACCTCGCTTACCGGCGGAGGTCTTGCCACGGTAGGCACGTCCACGGTGAGCGGTCTTGCCGTTCGCACGGGAGAACACACCGAGTTGCTTGTCGTTGATGATGGCAGGGTGGTGCGTATCGATCATGATGACCTCGTAGAACTTGTGCTTGCCATCTTGGCCGACCCAGTAGGAGTTGAGGACTTCCAAGTTGGGGAAGTGTCGGTTGACACGCTCTTC
>JAYPIL010000081.1:0-4962 GCA_038127845.1 Candidatus Poseidonia sp. | reverse complement strand
GGAGATTTGACGGGTGTGCGGAGCACGCGCCCCTTGCACGATTTCGCCAACACCACTTCTCGGACAGGGACCTCTCTTCTCAATAACGCCTGCACGCGAGCTTTCGCGTAGTCGACCAGCGCCTCACCCTGATCGGCCAGTGCAAAGCGAAAGACCTCTTTCATGGTCGTGGTGAGGTAGGGGAAGGAATCCGTGCGTTGCGTCTCATAACCACGAATCAACATCTCCTCAGAAGGCCAAACCACATGGCCGATGTAGCGCTTTTTTGCACCGTGACTAAAGAACACGGAGAGGCCTTTTTCAAACTCCAACACCGCCGCTTCTTTGCTGTAGCGCTGCGCAAGCATCTGACCGAAGTCAACCATTTCTTGGACGGCGGCTTCGTGAGCGGCGATGTTGTCCAGAGCGACTTGACTCCCTTCTGCGGCTGCGGTTCGTTCCTCCTCGGAGATGATGCGGGGCGCTTCCTTGCTCACCGGACTGCAGACGAAGATTGAATCCGTGTCCGAGTAGACAACACCGTGACCCTCCTGTTCCACCGCGGCGATGATGGTCTTGATGTTTTGACGTGCCCAAGCGGTGATGGAGGAGCCCAAATCCCGGTGCGTGAAACGGTAAAAGCCGCTTGCGAACACCCCGTAAAACGAATTCATGAGAATTTTCACAGCGTACTGCATGGCATCGTGAAAACCCGCAGCCTGCTCATTTCCGTCGGCAATGGCGCTCTTGAGGGCCGATTTGTGTTCGTCGCGCTGTGCCATCAAATCCTCGAGCAGAAACGGAACCAGTCCTTTCCGCTGGTCCTGATGGCGGAACAGCACGTTGGTTGGTGAACAATGCGCGCCCTCCGCCGCGGCAGGATCGCCCTGCGCATCGTCAATGCGGGTCGTGTAACAGATGTTGTGTCCAATCATGATCGAGGGGTACATGCTCTTGAAATCAAGCACCGCAATCCATGGATGCAAGCCTTTCTCAACGTCGTGAACGTACCCGCCGGTGATTTGACCCTCCTTGGCATCAGCAGAGCCCGTGAGCGGTACGGCCACCTTTTTGGTGTCGGCCAAGCGAATCACCAGGGAATCGATGAGTTGGCTGGTGCTGCCGTTGGCGGCCGTTTCAAACGGAACCTTCGCCACCGCTGCGACGGCTTCTTTGCGACGCACGGCTTGAATGGCCTGCAGAATGTCCAACGGAAGTTCGGCATCCCGGACGCAATAGGCGAGCACCTCATCTGGACGGGTCGCCCATTCTTCGTCCATGTTGGACGCATCAACGTCCATCTTGTGTTTCTCTTCGTCGTCAGGAAAGAGCAAGGTGGCAACAAAGGAAAGCGTTTCCCGCCGAGGATTCAGCGCCTGCCGTGCCTGCCACCAGGTGTCCATGACGGCTCTGCCGGAGAGATTCCACGCTCGGTTGCTCTGTCGTTTGGGAACCAGCGCATCCCGTTGACGCTTGAGTTCGGCCTCGAGTTGGGGTGCACGGCCCCAACCAAACAACGCCATCGTCCCTTCAGCACCCCGTCCACGCTGGAGGACATGTGTTCGGTCGGCGAGACGAGGGAGGTCAAAATTGTCGATGTTGTATCCCGTGATGATGTCGGGGTCGTGTGCCAACACCGTCGCCGTGAGGCCTTCAAGGATCTCAACTTCCGTGCCTTCATAGGCAAAGGAATGGCGCTCGCCCGTCCCAAGGTCCTCAACCCATGCGGCAGCGCAGAGCACCGTTTCCTGCTCGATGCTCGTTTCGAGGTCAAAGGAGAAGACTTTGAACGGGACCTGAAACGGTGCAGTCGCTTTGAGATCGTCTGCCTCGCATCGGAACGTTACATCAACGCTGTATCGGCCGCCTCCTCCCGCTTTCATGACGCCTTCTTTCATGACGGGGCCGTCATCTTCACGGCGGTCAACGAGCTCACCCGTAAATTCAACATGCATGCCGAGATTCCCATCGAGAAACAACCGGTTGACGAACGGAATATCGCCAGAAAACACCTGCCAGGACTGGTTTTTAAGCGCCTTTCGCAGCGCCGGGACATGGAACGGTTGCTCAACTTCAACGGTCCAAACAGGTCGGTATCCCAACTGCGTCCATTTCACAACCGGACCGCTCACGTCCATCACATGGTCCATGCCTTTCACACTGCGGAGGCGATCTTTCAGAAACGCCGGAAGTTCCTCGCCAACCTCCCACTGACCAATGGGGGCGAGTTCAAACGTCGGACGCAGCCCATGCACCAGCAAACACGCTGAACGCCCGTCCTCCATTCGCCCGAAGAGTTCAACCACCGTGGTTGGCCGTTGAGCGCGTCCGTCACGGTCACCGAGCGAGCGGTACCTTCCGCTCACGATGCCCAAACGTCCCTGCATGCACCGACCTCCTTTTCCCTTCATGCTCGCGCCCCATTAGAACCCATCTGTACCTTTCTATGAGCTCGCTAAAGAACCCCGCTCCTAGGACAAGAAATGATACAGGAATGCTTGAAAGCCTCATTTCAATGGCCCTCATGAGAGGAGAGGCGCAACGTGGATGATTCGTTTGATTGGGACAGCCTCACGTTTTCGCTCACTCCCACCGAAACCATGTACATCACGTCCACAGAAGGCGACGAACCGTGGATGCCGGGTGTGCTGCAGCCGTACGGAGACATCCCCATGTCACCCGCTGCGGGTGTCCTGAATTACGGGCAAGGACTGTTCGAGGGCATGAAGGCCTTTCGAACCTCGAAGGAGAGAATTGTGTTCTTCCGACCCGAAGAAAACGCTCGACGCATGCAACGGGGAGCGGACCGCTTGAAGATGCCCCCTGTCCCCGAGTCCATCTTTGTCGACGCCGTGGAACAGGTTGTTTCAGCGAACCAACACTGGGTCCCGCCCACGGGGAAAGGGGCCATGTACGTACGTCCCTTGTTGATGGGAAGCGGTCCCGTTCTCGGCGTCAAACCCGCCCCGTCCTACACCTTCTTGGTCTACGTCACCCCGGTTGGACCTTACTTCAAAGGCGGCATGAATGCCATTGATTTGCTGATTTCAGAACATCACCACCGCGCTGCACCCGGAGGTTCCGGGGGCGTGAAAGCCATTGGAAACTATGCGCCGGGCATGAAGCCCAGCAAGGAAGCGAAGGCGTTGGGCTATGCTGAGGTCATTTACCTCGACGCTGAAACGCACACGGCCATTGAAGAAGTGGGCGCAGCCAACTTTTTCTGCATCAAGGACAAGATCCTCTACACGCCGGCGTTGACGGGAACCATCTTGCCCGGCATCACCCGCGATTCCATCATTCAGCTGGCGCGACACAAAGGCTACGAGGTGGTTGAAGGGTCGGTCTTGGCTGACTTCGCTGTCGAGGCCGATGAAGCCTTTTGTTGCGGGACGGCAGCGGTGATTTCTCCGATTGGCTCCATCACACATAACGGAAAGAAATCGGTGTACGGCGACGGACGGCCGGGGAAGATCACGACGGAGTTGTACGACCTCCTAACCGGCATTCAAAACGAGACCGAAGAGGACGTCTTCGGTTGGCTTCACCCGCTGCCCTAGGGTCGTCGGACGAGAGCGGCTGCACCCACTGCGGCGAAGACAGCGGCAACGGAAACAAACGGCGTGTCTTCCGCTTCGACCGGTGGCTCCTCGGGAGTTGTTGTGTTTTCTTCGGCGGCGGGTTCAACCGTGATTTGGCCGACCATGCCCACGGATTCATGAGGCTCGCAAACGAAGGTGTAGGTGCCGTTCATCCCGCGCTCGAACGTGAAGGAATAGTCAACCGCTCGGGCAGGTTCACCGGAATCGAACACTTCGTTTTCTTCCACAGCATTGTGTGGTAGCGCCTGGCCACTCCAGAAGAACCGAACCGTATCGCCCTCCGTGATGGTCACCGATGAAGGAGAGAAGCGGAGGTTGGTGCTGTCGACGGTGATGATGGTGGGTTCGTTCGGCTCCTCTGCAGATGGCACCAAGTCGCCTTGCAGTGATGCGAAAAGAAGCGCTATCATGAGCAGCGAAAGGGCTCGCATGTTAGGAAATCACGGGTGAAGGTTATCAAACCATGTTTGATTCTTCATCGCTTCTTGAAGCTTGAGCGTTTCTTGAAACTTGAGCGCTGAGGTTGAGCTGACTTTCGCTGAGCACGTGCCCTGCGGTCACCTGCCTTTGGACCACGTGCTGCTTGATCTTGAGCCTGCTGTCGTTGGTCACGCTGCATTTGTCGCCACTGGCCACCGATGAGTTGGAGCAGTTCTTCCTTGCTTCCTGCGCCGATGGATTCCTTGGCCCCCTTCGAAGACACCCAGAGCCGACCTTCGCGACCGTGAGGTCGTCGAGGGTGAGAAATCCCTTCTTCACGCTTAATCTTTCGAAGACCGACCTCTCTGGCCGCCATGAACAAGCCCTCGAGGTCGGGTTTGACGACGGAAGCGTCCTTTGGAACCCTTCGTCCTGCACGTCGAGAGGATTTCATATCGAAATATCCCGGCCAAACGCAAATTCGGTCCGGGTTGTGGTCCATGGTATCGCCTCACGAGGCGGTGACGCCGTTGTGTCTTGAAGCCGTCGCTTCTTCTCATTCGATGAGGACACCGTTGATGACGCCGTCTTTTCCGGGTCGAGAAGTGATGCGAACTCGGCCTTTATCGGTTTCAATGACCGCCCCCTTCACGAGAATGTTACGACGAACGTAGTTGGGGTCGGAGGCGTTCTCAACCACACTGTGGATGGTGCCGAGGGTGGTTTTCCCCGTCTTGGTGTCGTTGATGCTGACTTGGTTGGCAGCCATGACCCGGACCATGGTGTTGCCACCGGTCTTGCGGTAGATCTTCCGCTTGGGTTCACCCACGAGGGCGAATTGCTTCTCCGTGGAGATTTCGGTGGCCCGCTTACCGCGTGCCTGTACCTTTCGTCCACCGGATGGTTTGCGTCGTGAAATTCCGTGCCATTGAGCCATAGGGATGCCTCCTGCGTCGCCACC
>JAYPIL010000080.1:0-5323 GCA_038127845.1 Candidatus Poseidonia sp. | reverse complement strand
ACACGGACAACGACGGCGTGGGCGACAACGCCGATGCCTTCCCGTCTGACCCCGCTGAAACCGCCGACACAGACAACGACGGCGTGGGAGACAACGCTGACTGGGCACCAAACGACCCCACGGAAACAGCAGACACGGACGACGACGGCGTGGGTGACAACGCTGACTGGGCACCTAACGATCCTACCGAGACAGCAGATTCCGACGAAGACGGTGTGGGTGACAACGCCGACGTCTTCCCAACCGACCCTAGCGAAACGGCCGATGCCGACGGCGACAATGTCGGCGACAACGCCGACGCCTTTGACGACGATGCCACGCAAACCACCGACCAAGACGGCGATGGCTACGGTGACAATCCCGACGGCAACAGCCCCGATGCATTCCCAGACGATGAAACGGAGTGGGCCGACACTGACGGCGACGGCTACGGTGACAACAGCGACGCATTCCCGGATGACTCCACCCAATGGGCTGACGCCGACGGCGACGGCTACGGCGACAGCCCGCAAGGGACCACGCCGGACCGCTTCATCAACGACGCCACCCAATGGGCAGACGGCGACAACGACGGCTACGGTGACAACCCGGACGGGACCAACGCTGACGTGTTCCCTGCCGACCCCGCTGAATGGGCCGACACCGACGGGGATGGCGTGGGCGACAACGCTGACGCCTTCCCCGAGGACGCCAGCGAAACGATGGACAGTGACGGCGACGGGATGGGCGACAACGAACAGGCCATCCTCGAGGCAAAACTCGCCAAGGAAGAAGAAGAGGCCGCCGCCCAACAACGCATGCTCGTTGGTGGAGGCGTGGTCATGCTCATCATCACCGCAGGTGTTGTACTCGTGCTGCGCAAGCGCATGGCTGAAGAGGGCGAGGAAACCAAGGACTTCTCCATGCCCGACATGAACGCTCAACCCGCCGCAACGACCGAAAACGCCTACGATCCGATGGCCACAGCAGGTTACACCGCTGCTCAACCGGCTCAAACCTACGACGCCATGGCGACAGCGGGCTACACCGCTCAACCTGCAGCCGTTCAACCAGTGGATGACAGTGCGCTCAACTCGCTGGTTGAACCCGAACCAGCGACGGCTGCCGTCGCCATGCCTGAGACAGTGGCTGCCGAACCCGCCGTGGCCGCTCCCGTTGAGCCCTCCGTGGTCAACCAGTGGACCGACGAGAACGGTCACACCTGGCGCGTGATGAGCGACGGCACCAACCGCTGGTGGAACGGAACGGACTGGCAGAAGGTCTGAGTCAACGGCATTCGGCGCTAAGCCATGTGGTCGTCGACCCATACGAACAGCGACCTCAGAACTGGGCGCAAGGTTTTCCCGCGCTCGGTGAGGGTGTATTCCACCCGAGCAGGAACTTCAGCATACACCTCTCGATGAACCAATCCGTGGTCCACCAAGGCATCCAAACGTCGGCTCAACGTGGTTGCTGTGATGTTCAAAGACCGCTTCAGTTCGTTGAAACGACTGGGTGTTTCGTGGTGAAGCAACCGGTGCAACAGATCCAAAACATGTGTTTTCCCGAGCAAATCGATGAATGTCCTTCCCGTCGGTTGAAGGCATGTGGGTTCCTCTTCTGCTGTTGAGTCCATGGAGAATGGCTTCCGAGGGACCCTTATCAATCTCATAGTCTCCACAGCGGTACCTTGGTTTCTCCTCGGAAACTTTCGCCCTTGAATACCACCGCATGTTGCGTTCACCAAGGAGGTGAAACACCATGAGCAAATGCGGATGTGGACGCTCGCCGACCGGCCTGTGCAAGGGCTGGCACGGCTTAAGCGACGAAGAATACGAGAAAAAGCTGGAAGAGTATAAAGAGAAGAACAAGGAGGATTGAGTATGAAAAACAACTGGAATTCAATTTGGCGCTTCATCCATCTTTCGTTGGGACTGATCTTGGTCGTGTACCATGCACGGATCGCCTACTACCACCAAGGCATGTTTGGCGTGACCACCCTGTGGTCGGAAGAGACCGACAAATTCGTGTCGATTTACTTCATTTTCTTCGTGATGTGGACGGGCCTCGCCAAGTGGCCGATTTACCCCTGGTACAAGAAGCGCCAGAACCGCAAGAAGCGTGAGGCGAAGGCCGAAGCCGCTGCTGAAGCGTGAGCGTCACCGATGCTCTGTCCGCGTTCAGCAGGTGCTGAACAGGAGTATATGAGCGAGAGAATTGACTTTGCGGCATGGACCTCCCTGCGCACCTCGCCGAGCGCTGTCGCTGGGTATCCGACCACCGTGAACCGGTGGGCAACGGCCCCGTCGTGGTTTGGTTGAAGTCCCTCTTTCGTGTCCACGAGAATCCCGTGGTCGACGTGGGGCGATGGATGGCGCATCATCACGACCTTCCGCTGCTGATCTACCACGGTTTGGACGAACGCTACCCGCACGCCTCGCTGCGTCATCACAACGTGGTGATGGATGCGGCGGTTGATTTGCACCGAGGCTTCAACAAGCAAGGGCTCCGCTATGTCTTCCATTTGGCTCGAGACGGGCACCGCCCGGCTGCCATCAAGTACCTCGCCGAGCAAGCCAGCATGGTGGTCACGGACCTGTTTCCATTGCCCCCGTGGGACGGATGGGTTCGTCGGATTGCCGAGGCGACTGAAGCGCCGGTGGTCGAAGTCGACGGGCACTGCGTCATCCCCATGCCGCTGTTCGGGAAGTCAGTGGACCGGCCCTTCAAATTCAGAGACGCCACCAAGAAGTTGCGAAAACAACGCCTGCAGCGTTCATGGCCGACCGTGGACCTCAAAGTGGAGGCCTACGACGGGGATCTGCCGTTTGAGCCGGTGATGGTGGAACATCAGCTGGCCGACCAGGAGGCACGCTGGGCTCTGCTCCAGCAGTGCAACATCGACCCGACGGTCCATCCCGTGTGGCGTTTCAAGGGAGGGGAACAAGCCGCCCTCGCTCGCTGGCAGGCCTTCAAAGAAAAGGGGCTCAACGGCTATGCCCGCCGACGCAACAACGCCGCCGATACCAACGGTGTTTCCCGCATGTCTGCCTACATTCACTACGGCATGATTTCTCCGATGAAAATCGCTCGCGAGGCCGCCGAAGTCGGAACGAAATCCGCCGACAAGTACCTCGACGAACTGCTGGTGTTCCGTGAGCATCCCTGGCACCACATCTTCGCCACCAACGAACCCTACGGTGTCCACAACCTCCCCGACTGGGCCCGCCTCTCGTGGCGTTCCACGGCCGACGACCCGCGCACCACCCGGTATTCGCTGCGGCAACTCGAACGAGGTGAAGTGCACGACTCGCTGTGGGCGGCGTGCCAGCGCTCGCTTGTGCGACAGGGTGAACTGCACAACAACGTCCGCATGACGTGGGGCAAAGCCCTCCCGTTTTGGACCGAAGACCTCGAGCAATCCATGGCTTGGGGCCAGCACCTCAACGACAAGTATGCCCTTGACGGACGCGACCCCTCCTCGGTGGTCGGTGTCCAGTGGTGTCACGGTCTGTTTGATCGGCCGTTTCACCCGCCTGCCCCCATTCTTGGCTTGGTCCGTCAGCGCGACCCTCGAACCCACAGGAGTCGTCTGGACATGGAGGCCTATCGGAAATTCACCGACCGGCCCGCCGCCACCACGCCCCACCCCATCGCCGTGATCGGAGCGGGACTGGCGGGTGCCGTCGCTGCACGCGCGCTGACCGACCACGGCTTTGACGTCGTGGTGCTCGACAAAGGTCGGCGGGTGGGCGGGCGATGCTCCCGACGTCGGATTGACGATGTGGTCGTGACCCACGGTGCTTCCAAACTGGACCGGTTGCCTTCGTGGATGGATGCGTGGCTGGAGGAAGCCGTCGCCCAAGGGTGGGTGGAACGCAGCGAGGAAGACGTGCGGCTCAAGGACGGGCCTGCTCTCATCGGGCATTGGTTGGACGGCATCGATGTCATCACGGGAACCACGGTCGTTCGCGTCGAACACCAAGACGAGGCGTGGACCATCGACGACGACAGCGGCCATCAGTGGATGGCTTCGGGTGTTGTCCTGACCACCCCCCTGCCACAACTCCATCGGCTTCTTCCCGATGCGCCCGACGCATGGTCAACCCACGCCTACGAGCCGACGTGGACCGTCATGGCCGCACACGAGGCCCCTGCACCAGTCCAAACCGCACAGGTTCTTTCCGCCGAAGGCTATCGGGTTGAAACGGGTGAAGACAAACGAGGCTTGGTCGTTCATCTTCCGAGCCAGTGGAGTCAAGAGCACCTCGAGAACGACCCCACCGACATCGTTCAGGCATGGCTGTCCATGGTCAACGGCCTTGACGACGAGGTGGTCGCTTGGATGAAGTCGGCCACGCTTCATGCGCACCGTTGGCGCTATGGTCGTTCAATCAACGCTGCTGTTGGCATTCACCTCTCCAACCTCGTTGTGGCAGGCGACGCTTGGGGTGAGCCCGCAGGAACGGGAGGAGCGGCGCTGCATTCCGGGGCTTGGGCTGCGGCGAACCTCGCCTGGCAACTTGGCCATCATCAGCGTCCGGAAGCGGTTCCTGTTCAACAAACGCTCTTCTGAGCGTGCTCTTCGAAGTCCGTATCGGAACAAGACCTATACCGCTCTCGGGCATCAACTGAGCATGGCCGTTGACGAAAAAAAAACCGGACCTCCTCAACCCATCCTCATTCAGGCCGGTGAGAGGACAGAACCTGAGAGCGTCAAGGCTGAACTGCAAAGCGCCGTCCCCAAGGCCGTCGAGGTCCGTAAAGGCGGTGGAGCCTCGCAAGAAGCCATTGACCACTACAGGATGACGCTCTCAACCAAACCCAGCGTCGTCGGAATGTCGGTGTTGGGGCTTCTCCTGATCGTTGTGGTTCCCTTTCTGCTCGTGTTGAGCGCGTTTGAGAGCGGAGACGACGACGCTGCCGGTGTCTGTTGCTTCTCCTTCATCTCGGGCATCGTCTTGCTTCTGGTCGCCCAAACAAAGGAAAGTGCTTGGCAAAAACAACTCAAACTGGCGAAGCAACGCGTCGTCAATGAAGCGGGCCTCAAGGCCCCTGCGGTGTCCAAAACACCACTACTCGTCGCCGGCGGGTCCATTCTTGTGTCCGTTCTTGCGGGCTCTTTCAACGACGTCGTTGCCGGATTGTCCTTCATGCTGGCCCTCATCGCCACGGGGCTCTACCTCAACAACGAATATGAGGCACAGAAAGTCTTGAAGAGGAACGTCCAATTGGTGTTGGAGCGAAGCGACGAGGAAGAGTGAGGGCTTGGCCTTCACTCGCCGACGCGCTCAATGACACGAACGTGGTCGCCGCGCATGTTGAGCGTCATCGGGATGATTTG
>JAYPIL010000079.1:0-5435 GCA_038127845.1 Candidatus Poseidonia sp. | reverse complement strand
GTGGTTCGTTGTTGCAGAAGCGCATGGGCTCCGGCCGTGGCGACGGACATTCCACCGTCTCGCAACCGAGGACTGTAGAGGTGCTGTCCCTCGTTGTCGTTGACGTTCTTGACCCGACCTTCTCGGTTGACGACGAACGTGCAGTCGGTGATAACCGCCTCGCCAACTTGACGGGAGGTGTTGAGCAGAACCATCTGCTTGCTCACGGCTTGCTCGCATCGCAGCGAGTTTCGGGCGCCGTTTCGGTCGGCTTCGGTGAGCGGTTGGTGAACATCATGCGGAAGAGCAAGCGATTTGAGCGCTTCAGCGAGGCGTTGCTTCATGCCGTCGCCTGCCACGTCCACGGTGGCGATGGCATCGGTGCTCAACCCGAGTCGTTGCAGTTCTGATTGAATCCACGCCGGTTCCGGCTCGTGGCGCAGCACCCAGCCGGGTGCATCGAGGTGAGCAAAGGGATTCAGGTCCTCGAGAGCTGCTGGGACGAGGCCAAGGGGGGAGAGGATGAGGGGTTGAACCGACGGGCAATGATGGGTCATCCATTCCAGCACGTCATTGAGGCGTTCTCGATAGGGGCCGCGAATACCGTGGAACACCACCACTTGGGAGGTTTCTGCTGGTTGCCAGCGGGTGTGAAGCATTCGCCTCGCCTTCTGAATGTGAGGCCGGTAGAAGGTGTCGTCGCCTCCCCAGAGAACGCCTCCCGTTCGGGGGGTGTGCTGGCTCCAAACCACCCAATCCCATGCATCTTCCCACATGCCTTGGTCGGCATCGGTGTCACGTGCCGCGTCTCGGTCGGTGTAGAATTTCTCTGGCCGCAGGTTCCGCTTCAAGGAAGGGGAAGTGGTCAACCACAGAAACGCCTCTCTCAAGGCTGGATGTTGGTGACTGCGCTGCTCAGCCAACTGCCAGATTTTCCCTTCTCGCACCGCCTGCTTGCATCGAGCGAGTTCGGCAAGGGTCACCTCGAGGTTGTAGTGTGCGAGGCGGTTTTCCCGTTCCTTGGCAGGTAGCTTCCGAACGTCTTCAGGCGTGAGGTTTGCCACACACGGCATCAGCATCGGCCAATCCACGAGGTCGTCGATTCGCTCCGTACCCCACGGTGTCAACAGCCGACCGTCTCTCGCAAAGAGTGCATAGGCTGCCGAGTCGAACAGGTCTGCGCCCAAAGCGATGGACATAGGGAAGAGCATGGGGTGGCCGCAACCGAACATGTGAACGGGCCGATTGGAGGGCAGCAACGGCAGCGTGCCCATCATGATCTTGGCGTATTCCTTGTAACGCTGCTGTTCCATGACGGGAACGATACCACCGATGGGATGGACAGCAAAGGGGTGGGCTCCCATCAACTGGGCCGAGATGTGGCGGAGATGTCGGAACAAGCCCCCTTGCACCGGTCCGTTGAGCATGGTGTCTTCGGCCGCTGCGATGGATTGCGCCGCCCGAGCATCGGTTTCACGCACGGCGTGCTCAACTTCCTGCTCGCTCATGTCCGGCCGGGAAAACACGTCCAACATCGTGGCGATGTCCACGCCGATGGAACGTTGGAAGGCCACGATTTCATCAATGCCTACCTCCACATCCCCGTAGACATAGGACTGGAAAGTCCCCGAGTCGGTCATGATGACGCCCGGAAAGTCGAGAAGCGAATGGACACCGTCCTCTTGGGCTTCACTGCGTAAATCCTCATGTTTCCAAATGATGTACGAATTGGTGATGAGGGCTTGAATGCCGTAGGTGTCCCACATCACCCTCGGTTCAATGGTGCGGATGTTCGGGTTGACCACGGGCAGAAGTGCGGGTGTTTCGAGGATACCGTGCTTGGTGTGCAGACGGCCCAACCGTGCACGACCATCTCGTTGTGTGACCTCAAAGTTGCCGTGGTCTTGTTCTCTGCAAGGAGCAGGGTCGTCGCGTCGTCCCTCCTTCCAAGCGGTCATGAACGGGCCTTTTTCCCACCTGTTTTCAAAGGCTCGGCGTTTTCTTCCGTTCACGCATCACCGGGGAGGTCAACGAACTCCACGGCTCCGTGAGCGAGAATGAACTCTCGTCCGAGGTCATCAAAGGTGTCGAGCAGGGCGGAAGAAAATCGGATGCGCGTGACTTCAGGGTCCGCTTCAAGGTCGGTTTTCACGCCCTCCAGCGTGCCAGGTGCAGCCCCGCATGAGAGGCATGCACCCGTCAAGTCCAGAACGAGGTCCAATCCATCGGCCGTTGATTCGCTTGTGGAGACGGCGATGCCGCCACCATGACCGTCGAGGGCGGCTCGCACCGGTCCGAGGCGGGCGAGAAGGGCTGGAACCATGTGTTCGGAATTCACCACAACCTTGAGCGATACGTTACGTAATCGCTCTTCCTCCTGGGGGTCGGTGGTTTCAGCGACTCGCCGGGCAGCCTCGGCTTCCATCGCTGCCTTGGCCTCGGCCGCATACTTGGCCACCAAGTCGTCGTCCATGGCTTGGCTTCAGCGTGCTCATTTTGAAACCTGTTGTTGGGGTTCTTCTGTTGGGGTGCGAAGAAATCGCTGCAAAATCTCCGAAAACAATGGGGTCCCAGAGACCCCCAATCGCTGGTTTATATGCCTCGTCAAACACATGAAAAACCATGTTAAACCAACGCAAAACAACAACAATGGCCAAACCGATGTTCCTGATGATCGCCATGATCGTGATGGCACCGATGGCTGCTGTCGTCTCCGCAACGCCCTCCTACGGGGAGTTTGAACAATACTGTGACTTCGGCTTCAATGACGCACAAAATACCGCCTACACTCCCCACGATGTTGTGGCGTATTCCTCCACGGTCTCCATCGTTGAAGTCGACCCTGGGTTCTACTTCATCACCTTTGATTGTACCTCTGGTGTACAGTCGGGCACCTTAACCATCGACGTAGAGGGCCGTTCACAAGACGGCGTCACCACGCAGGACCCCAGCACCGTCGTGCCCGTTTCGTCCACGAGCGTGAACATGGTGTCGACCACCGTTCCCATTGCCATTGACGCCACCGGCGCCATTGGAAGCGTGGTCAGCGTCAACATCGACATGGACGCTGTCGACCATGCCAATCAGGACATTCAGCTCTCAACCCGTCTTGCTATTATCCCGCTTGATGACACCAGCAACGATACCACACCCCGCGTTTCGTTCTGGTACGGTCGTGTGAACACCCACAACGACAACGGCACTTGGATGACCGACCCTGATGGCGTTTCAGGTGGCGGTCTGTATGCTGATTGGGGTGACGAAGGATGGGCTGACCGAAAGGTCGAGTACTGTCAGAAATTCTGGCCCAACACCGTTGAGGTCGAGATGCGGACCTTCGTTGAGAAGATCATGTTCTACAACCGAGGAAACGTTGACCCTGTTTACGCCTACAAGTATGCCTACGATTGTATCCAAGGCGAAGAAGAGGAAAACGAATCCTGGCCGGATGTTGTCCCACTTTCTTGCGACGAAAACATGACGTCGGAAATGATGGAAATTTTCAGCAACGAATCTGCTACGACGGTGACATCCACCGGACAGTGGGCGTTTGAGATCACCCCACACCCTGCTTGGGATGCCAATATTCCAGGTGCCCATTGGGTCTGGAACACATCCAACGGCTACGGCTACAACGGCGTGGTTGGTTTCGAACAGGAGTTTGTGATTCCAACCGATGCGGTTGACATGACCGGCTTCGTGGTCGTGGCGGCCGACAACTCCTACGGTGTGGAAATGAACGGTGACTTCGTCGGCGAAGAAACCGACGAGCGCAATTTCGAAGACGCTGAGGTTGAGATGTACAGCCTTGACAGCAGCATCACCCAAGGTACCAACGTTCTTGCCTTTGAGGTCAACAACTGGCATGTCATCGGCGGCCTGATGTATGCTGGTGTGGTTCAGTACTGTGTCAACGATATCGTTGATGATGGTGGCACCGACAACGGCACCGGCAACGGAACGGACAACGGCACGGGCAACGGTACCGACAACGGCACCGGCAACGGTACGACCGTCTGTATCTGCAACGGAACGATCAACTACGTCCTCATCGAAGAGCAGTGGGCTACCTTCGACCACAAGGTGTCCATCAAAACAGAATCGCTGACGCTCGGCGTCGTGTTCTCGGTGGATTGGGTCCTGACCAACGACGCCACGGGTGCCGTGGTGGCTTCCGCATCGGATGTTTGGACTGCATCGCAATCCACGCACTACACCTACGGACTCAACCTTGACCTTGACCCTGGCACCTACTGTGCAACTGCCAACCTCTACGGTGATGGATCTTTCATGGACACCAAAGTCGGCTGCAAAACCATCATCGCTGAGGACGCCCACATCCACTATGTCCTCATCCAGGAACAGTGGGCAACCTTCGACCACCAGGTGAGCATCAAGACGGAAAGCCTGCAAGACGCACACAACTACGAGGTTCAATGGACGCTCGTGAACGATGTGACGCAGGTGACGGTGGCATCGGGCACCGACAGTTGGACGGCCACCCAATCCACGCACTACACCTACGGCCTCAACATCGATCTCGATGCAGGCGTGTACTGTGCCACCGCTGAGCTGTTTGAGAACTCGGTGTCAATTGACACGAAGACCACGTGCAAAACCATCACCGTGGATTCTGCCAACATCGCCTACGCCATGATTCAAGAGCAGTGGGGAACGTTTGACCACCAGGTTGCCATCAAGAGCCAAAGCCTCGATCCTACCCAAGCCTACGTGATGTCGTGGACCCTAACGGAATCGACCACGCAAACGGTCGTCGCAACCGGAACGGACAGTTGGTCATCAACGCAATCCACCCACTACACCTACGGCCTGAACCTTGTCCTTGCAGAAGGCACCTACTGTGTGGTTGCTGTACTCATTGAAGGCGGCGTGACAGTCGATACAAAGACCAGCTGCATCACCGTTGAGTGCGAACCCGAGGGCGGCCAGAAGGACATGGCCTCGTCTGATGAAGAACCCCCTGCAAAGGATGTTGAGGATGACACGAACACCGAGGGTGCCGAAGCAGAGGAAACCGGAACCGGTGAAGAAGAATCATCGGAAGACGCCGACAAGGCATCTCCGTTTGCAGAGGCGCTGAAGGCGATCTTCGACGCCATTTCTGAGTGGTTCGCTGAAGTGTTCAACAAGGCTGAGCCCAAGGAAATTGAGTCGAAGGATGCTTGAGCTAAGCCCAGATTTCCGACGGCATAAGTTGAATCTCCTCCATACGGAGGGATGTATGGTCAGTCCCGTGATACTACATCCCTTGATAAAGGAGTGATGAGACGCTTCATCAGGGATGACCATGAGCGAAGAAATCCTGCGTGTTGACGACCTCCACGTGAGTGTCGAAGGCACCCCGATTTTGAACGGCATGAGCCTCACCATTCTCCGGGGCGAAATCCACGTCATCATGGGGCGGAACGGTGCGGGAAAATCCACCCTCGCCAGCG
>JAYPIL010000078.1:0-6124 GCA_038127845.1 Candidatus Poseidonia sp. | reverse complement strand
CGGTTGAGGGTGTTGTTGCCAGAGCCGCCGCATCCGACGATGAGAATTCGGGGGTCGGGAACGCCCAACGTGCCAACATCTTCGTCCATGAGCGTGGTCACGCCGCGACTGATGGTCTCGTCTTGAAGACCCTTGATCATGTCGGCAAGAGCCGAATCAGCGGCAGAAGTTCCACGCATTGTCGGTCCAGAAGTGTCTGAAGGTCCCATCCCTTTCACCTCTCCATTGGCGAGCCTTCTCTTACCCCTCTTAACCGCGACCCTCGCGACCACGGTGAAGGTGCCGATTTTCCGACCCGTATGTGCTCTCCGTTCATGGTGAGGAGAAGAACACCCTCCACCTATGAAAAGGCATGGACTTCGTGCCACGCAAAGGGTATGAAAAACCGCCTTGTTCCTTCATGAGGGTTAAGTAGTGGAGGCAAGTGCGAGGAATTGCCTCGCTTAGCTCAGTTGGTAGAGCACCTGACTGTAGTTGTGTAAAAACAAACGTCTCAGCAGACATCAGGGTGTCCCCAGTTCAAGTCTGGGAGCGGGGACTCTTCTTGCAGCCCTACGGTACGTCCCCGCTGAATCGAGAGGTTGAACGATTCCATTTGCTTCCTCTCTCATGGGAGCGGGGACCAACGACTTCGCATCAGCTTCAACGTAGGTCCACGCACACTCGAGAGGTTGAGCGCCTCGTATTGCAACCTCTCTCGTGGGAGCGGGGACCACATTTGCAACGCTCAGCATCAGCGTGGTTCACGCAGACTCGAGAGGCTGGCGTGGATCTCCTTTCCTCAATCTTTCCAACACAACTCAATGGTGCGGTTGAACACAAAGGCCGGTGGCTTGATGCCAAACTCGCCAGCAGGGAGTGGAACAGGATACTTCGTATCCATTGCTGCTTGAATACTGTCTGGAATACCGCCTTTGAACCATTGCCAAATTTCGTCGTATTTGTTGACGAATGAATAGGTCACGACAAGGAAGAATCCCTGAGCCTCAAGAGCTTGAATGAAGTCCTCATTGTACCATTCGTCCTCGATGGCAGCGGCAAAGAAATTGATGTCTGCCTTATCTTCTTCCGTTGATCGCCTCCTGTGCAAGAGCTCCCTGAGGCCGGGTTTGACTTTGTTACGCTCGTCGATTCTCTGTTTCACATCGGGGAGTTGACTGTGGTGCTCGCGGAGGTCGTGAGCGATATCAGGGGCTCCTTTGAACATGGCGATGACAATTGAGTACTCTCCTCGTGCAAGAGCGAGGTTGATGCTGCGGCGAAAGGCTTGGAGAAACTCTCGGGCTGTGGCCACTGCGAGAGAGGTTGACTTTGACTTCCATGTGTCGATGAGACGTTCAGACATGAGGAAACGGTCCGCGCATACTTTAGATAAACATTGATGATTTTCTCGAAAAATCTTTGCGGAGGTTGTCCAACCTTGTTTTCCACGTCAAGGTAGGAAATGTTGCTGGTTTGGCGGCATCCTTGAGGTGACATTGTGCGAAAGGTCTCAATGATAGAAAATTAGCCATAAACGGGGCACTGCAAGACATTTTGACTGGTTTTTGCATGAAAAAACTGCTTGAGTTCTTTATATGCAGTTGAATCTTTTTGTTTTCATGACCCAGTCATACCAGAAGAAGATTACGCGAGCAAATCCAAGCCTCATCGTTGTGATGCTTGATGGTTCAAACTCTATGAATGAACCATGGGGAAACAGCGGCAGCACCCTCTCGGAGGGAGCCGCCTTCGCTTTGAACAGAACCTTGCGCGACATGGCGCAAAACGCGTGCTACAACGCAGAAGACGGTGTTCGAGATTACATCAACCTCGCCGTATTCAAGTACGGCACAGAAGCAGACCAGGACAACGGCGTCGAGTGGTCCCTCGGGAGCCTCTCACAGCCAACCACTGGATTCGCACCAGCGGGTGACTGGGTTCCATCCTACATCCGCGAAGAACGCGTTGATGGCGGGAATCTTCCCGTTTGGATTGAACCGCACGCCTGGGGATGGACCCCTATGTGCAAGGCCTTTGGCAGGGCCGCTCACGTCGTTCAGCAACACATTGATGCGTTCCCTGACTCGTTCCCACCGATCGTGTTGAACATCACGGACGGCATCCCGACGGACCACAACGACGATTGGGCTCAATTCGAACGAGCTGCAAGAGCCATCACCGACCAACACACCACGGACGGAAACGCGCTCTTGTTCAACATCCACATCGACGCTTCGGGTAACGAACACTCCATTTCGTTCCCTGATGCTCCGGTCACCAACTACTCGCCCTATGCCGAGCACCTTGGTCGAATCTCATCGGTTCTTCCTGCAAACATGGTGGCGCGAGCCAACGAAAAGTTGAGTCTCAACATCAGTGAGGCCGCGCTTGGTTACTGTTTGAACGCCGACTTGGAACAGCTTTCTGCCTTCCTTCAAATCGGGACCTTCGTGCCCGTTCAATCGTGAGGTGAGCATCATGAAAGCATCAACAAAAAATCCCGCACTCATCCTGTTCCTGGTGGATGGTTCCCATTCCACCGGTGCATCCTGGGTGACGGATTCAACAACCGGCGCAGAACAGAGCATCGCTTCGTCGATCGAAAGCGGTGTGAACAGAGCGCTCCACGACCTCGTCGTCAACGTGTGTTACGACGAGGGCGAGATTCGAAACAGAATTGCACTGAGCCTTCTCATCGCTCAAGGAGACACCGCCCAATGGGGTCTTGAGGGCGAGCGGCCATCGGACGGATGGTTGCCTTCCGACGAGTGGTCGGTCATGGCTCCGCAACCGGAAGACGACGGTTCGCTCCCGAAATGGCTCAGCCTTCAACCAGCGGGGAAGACACCGATTGTTGACGGATGGCACTGTGCTTTCGAGACGGTATCGGACTTCCTGCAGCAACACCCGGAAAGTTCGGCCATGATCATCACGCTGACGGACGGCTCCTTTGAGGAGTTGAATCTCTCAGCCGACGTGGTCAACGACCTTCTTGAGCGGCAATCTGAGTTCAGCGAATCCACCAACTTCCTCCACCTCATCGGTCACATCAGTCGTGGTGGCTCAACACCCCTCCTGTTCCCCAACCAACGACCCGACGGTGAAGTTCAAGCCATGCTCTACGATCTTGCGACACAACTTCCCAGCCACCTGTTCTCCGGGCAATCACAACCTGTGCTGAACGGTGTCGCCATCGATAAGGATGCCAAGGCCTACGTGCACAACGCCGACCATGGCCTGCTTTCGGAATTGATTGAACTCGGTTCACGGGTGGTCGACGGCGGGCCCGTCCCTGCTCCAGCAGAACTTGAGGAGGAAGAGTGATGCAGCCGTCTGATTGGCTTCCCATTGTCGAGAACGAAGAGGGCGCATTCCTCCGGTCTCTCGGCCTTGAAGGCTACAGCATCCCCGTTGGCGGGGCGTTTGGAAACAGCTTGGAGTACCGGTACGGTGCGGCTTGGATTGTCTTTCAGGCCGTTCACCCAAGCAAGCCTTCCAAAGCGATCCGCTTACCGATCGATGACCGATTCGCACAGGAGAAACACCTTCAGCGTCTCAACTTCGTCGCCAGAAAGCTTGACGAGTGCGGAGCCGATTGGTTTCCTTCCTTTGCCATGCACTCGTACGAATTCGCAGCGTCCGCCCACCCCATCACGCCCGTGATGGTCATGGATTGGATCGATGGCGAACCGTACTGGTTGGCCCTGTGGAACCGCCGTTCGTCTCCCGACGAACTCGCCCACCTCCAGATGCAGTTTTCACGTCTCGTGACGGAGATGGTGTCCGCTGGTTTTGACCACGGTGACATCTCCGTGAGCAACCTACGTGTGATGCCTTATGGCGGTCTCATGTTGCTCGACCCGGATGCTCTTTCTCACAAGGAAATGAACATCAAGCGCAACCTCGAAGTGGGTCACCCCACCTGGAACCACACCCAACGGAAACCCGAGCACACAGAGCATCTCTACCTGATTCCATGTGAGTTGCTGACGTGGTTCACGGTGGCGCTGCAACTTAACGAGAACCTGCTCCAAGAAAAGCCGGATTCGGAGGAATTCTTCTTCACCGAGGAAGACCTTGCCGACCCGTTCAACTCGCCGCGCTTTGCCATGTTGTGCGATGCACTTGGTTTGCAGATCGGCTCCCCCGTCACCCACCCGCTGTTCAACCTGATGAACGCCTTGTGCGCTGATTTTGAGGACGTGCCTGAACTGCTCGGCGTGCATGCCGAGGAGCCGGTTCAACCTACGGTTACCATCGACTACCTGCTGAACCTCAAGCCACCAACGCCCCCCACGCCTCCAACGACGAGGCTGGGCCGTTCCCGTCGCGTCTTGAAACCTGTTTCACTGGTGAGAGAATTCAACCGGTTTAAATCGGGGGTAAAACGATGACCAGTACACCACAGCGATACGGAAACGTGAAAGGAACGCTTTCTTCTCTGAACATTCGTTCCTTGTCCCCAACGATCGTCGAAATTTCTCGCGAAACGACCTGGTTTCCCTTCTTCCCCAAAACGACCTGGGTTGAGTATGTCTTTACCGATGCTGAAGCAGCCAAGAAATTCCGTGACTTGCGTGACGAGCGTGATGAATTCTCAACTCGTTTGGCCCAGCAAGATACGGCACTCAAAACCCTACGAGCCAAGTTGAAAGATGCCGAAGCAAAATTGTCGGAAGTCAACCAACTCAAAAGGGACGTTCAATCCATCACCAAGCGTCACACCGATCTGAAAAAGAAAGGCGACCGTTGGCTCGAGGAAATTCAGGGTTTGCGGACGAAGGTCCAACAAGCCAATTCTGAGAACATCAAAGCGCTGAACGCAGTCAACCGTTCAGAACAGAAGTACCAGCAAGCCGTCAGTGCCAGTGAGCGAAAAGAACGACAGCTCATGAGCGAGAACGACCGTCTCAACCAAGAATTGAATGCGCTCCGACAAGAGATGAAGCAGGCCGAGGAATCCAAAGAACACACGCAGCGTCTGCTCAAGGTCCTGCCTGAACTGAGAGGGACGCCGTTCGGTGTCGAACGTGCCCTTCAGGATCACGGCGTGGATATTGAGCCCATCACACGTGCCGCCTCCTACCCTCCGCTCGCAGGCCCGACATCGGCCTACACCCGACCAACGCTTGATCACCCACAGGTGAGCGTACGCGGCCTGTGCATGTCCAAAGAACGCGAAAATGTGCAGATGAGTCAAGATGCGATGGCGTTTGAAGTACGTGACGATGAGTTGTATCTGGCGGTGGCTGACGGTGTAACCTCGTCCAGCCGGTCTCGCGAATGGGCGCATCGGATTGCCAGAGCCTCGCTGTCGCGTCAGCCCGTGGACGCGCTTGAGCGTGCGCAAACCGAACACCGCGAAGCGGCCTCGCTTCGTACCAAACTGGCTCCAGCAAGAGAATCCTGGATGGCAAAAGGCGTTGAGGACAAACCGGGGCAAGCCACCTTGGTTCGAATGCACCAATCGCAAAGCGGGTCCATTGAACTTCAACGCAAAGGCGATGTTTGGGGGGCAGTCTTTGTTGACGATGCGTGGAACATTATCATGGATCCCTCCACGGTGAACGCCACGACGGCCATTGATTCGCACCAACCCATCGTCTTTGACGAGGACATCGTGATCGATCAACCACAGCGAATGCTGTTGATGACCGACGGGGTGAATCCAACGTCTGCCGAGGGTCTTGAGGCCCTTTGGAACGCGCTTCATGATGACGATGAATCATCCTTTGATGGATGGCTTCGTGCTGCCGCAGATTCTGACACCTTCGCTGACGACGATGTCAGCGTTGTAGCCATCGATTTCAGGGGGGCTTGACTCGGTTTTCGCATCCCATCGTTGGTCCGAATGTTTAAACCCCGTCGGACACGGCTTCGGTCAGCATCGCATGACCGTCCAACCTTCTTCCAGTTCGGAGAACTCCAACCCTCTTCGTTGCGAGGATTGTGGTTCGCGAGAACTCACCCGAGATCCGGTACGCCAAGAACTGGTGTGTGATGATTGCGGGCTGGTCAAAGAGGATCCTGACCCTTACGGTTCTGGCGAGGCAGACAACGCTGCATCGTTACGGGGCGAGGGTGCTCACAGCCAATCAGGCCCGTTGGGGTCGGTTGTCCCGGTAGATGATTTTGACCATGA
>JAYPIL010000077.1:0-6273 GCA_038127845.1 Candidatus Poseidonia sp. | reverse complement strand
TGACCGAAGGGACCATCTCTTCGGTGAACAGCTTGAGTTGCAAGTTGAATCTCCCGCTTGGACCGTCGCTCAGAGACCCTTCGCTCGAGGCTGATTTGCAGGCCAGAATGGAAGACGGTCACCGCATCTTCGTTGTTGGCGATGTCCACGGACATTTGGCGACGTTCCGAGCCTTGCTCCATCGCTTGCGATTGAAGCTCGAAGACCGGGTGATTTGCCTGGGCGACATGATCGACCGTGGGCCAGACTCTGCGGGTTTGGTGGCCCTCTTGCGGAGCCATCCCCAAATCATCTGCATCAAGGGCAATCACGAGCACATGGCGATTCAAAGCGTCCAACCGGACGGAACGTTTCAAGCGTGGCAACCGTGGATGAAGCGGGGAGGGAAATCGACCTATGCCTCCTACATCGTTCAGGCAGAGGGTGATCTGTGGGAAGCCAAGCGCACGATGCTGGACGATTTCATGTGGCTCGACACGCTACCGACCCAAATTGTCCTCGACGACCTCCGCTTGGTTCACGCAGGTTACGACCCACGCATGCCGCTTGACATGCAGGGGGAAAAGGAACTGCTGTACATTCGCAAAGAATGGTTCACGCACGAGGATGCCGTTGACCCCAGCAGGACCGTGTTCTTCGGCCACACCACAACGACGAAACTCGGCGATGCAGCAGGGGACGTGGCGTTCTCCTCAACACGGTTGGCCGACGGTCGACCTGCCTGGGTTGGTTTGGATGTCGGGGCCTACAACCACGTCGCTCCGGGCCTTGCCGCCGTCAACATCGCTACCTTCCGGGTTGTCAAGCAGAGCACGTTGCGCTGCGATCGCTGGTTTGAGCGAATTGACCAACGGAACACAGCCAACAGAAAACGCAAGCGCAACCGGTTTTGGAAGGGGCGAGGCGACCTCAAAGAAGCGGAAGTCTCGCTGCATTTTGGTTTGAAAGCGTTGGCTATCCGAGCCAAAAAGGCCCGCCGTTCCGCCCAAAAAGCCCAACGAGAATTGGAATTGGCGGGCGTGGTCTTTGCGCCAGAATTGGAGGCCATTCATCGAGACGGGAAGGGCCAAGCCTACCGCATTGTGCACCGGAAGGCGCAGGAGCCCATCGAACAGATTCGGCCGAGAGGACCCACCTCGTTCCGTGTCTACCGAAAAACGTCGTCAGTTGCTGGTCATCAAGCCCTGTCGAAGCAAAGCATTTCGGTGTAAAAGATACACTTTAAGCCCGAAAAACAGTAGTTTACTTCATTTATTTATCGTATTTCTACGGTGAAGCGGGCGTGATGCACGAAAAACAACATTAAAGAGGTAGTAAGGTGTTCTTTCAGTCCATGGAGGCAACCCGTTCAGACAAACCTTCGCCCGCCCTACAATCGGCCTACCAGCGCGTGCTGGCCAAGCGAAAGGTGAATGCGTCCATGTTGAAATGGAGCATGGCCTTTGCAGAAGCAGAAAGCGAGCGACGTTCAGGAAAAGGCGTGACGCTCTACCTCCTTTAGGACAACAGGGCCAAGGTTGAAGGCTCATTCTTCGTGCCTTGTCCATGGAACCCGTGGGGTGGGAAGTGCTTCTCGCCGCAGGCACGGTGTTCATGTTGGGTGCCATGTCGCCCGGTCCAAGCTTGATGGTCGTGCTTCGCAACACCATGATCGGTGGTCGCCGTCAAGGCGTGATGTGTGCCGTAGGCCATGGCCTTGGGTTCGGCTTGTACGCTGGCATGGCCGTTTACGGCCTCATCGTGCTGCTCGAAGAAGCCCCCACCGTGTTTACCGTTCTGCAACTCATCGGTTGCGGATTGTTGGGCTGGTACGGGTGGTCCATGTGGCACGCCGAGCACGACCAGTTGTTCAACGACGACCACGCTTCAAGCGCCCAAGGATTTGTGGAAGGATTTGCGATCGCCTTCTTCAACCCCAAAATTGCCTTGTTCCTCGTGGCCGTGCTCGCTCAAGTCTTGCAGCCGGGCATGAACTTCACCACGAAAGCTGCTGTTGGCTTTCTCGGCATGGTCATCGACACGCTGTGGTACCTCATCGTTGCCCTCGTCCTGACCGGTACACCGTGGCTCGACCGGTTGAAACAACGGGCACGAACCATTCACCGCATCACGGCCTTGGTGCTGTGGGGTTTCGCGCTCAGCGTCCTCATCCAATTGGCCTCAACGCTGGCATGATGGACAGAAGAACGTCGAGCGGTTGCTCTGGACAATGCGCCGAATCACGCCGCCACAGCCTGTTTTCTGGCAGGGCTCCCCTTCCCTTCCGTAGGCAGCAAACTGATGGGCAAAGTACCCCAGTGTCCCGTCCACCGCTGCAAAGTCGTTGAGCGTTGAACCCCCTGCCTCCAGCGCCTCGTGGAGAACATCCTTCACGTGGCCAACCAAGGCTTCCAATCGCTTGGTCGGCTGACCGTTCGCCCGGACAAGTCCTTTGGCTTCTCGACGAGGAGAGAGGCCCGCCCGGTGCAACGCCTCGCAGGCGTAGATGTTCCCGACCCCAACCACGGTCTTTTGGTCGAGCAGGGCGAGTTTAATCGCCGTACGCCGCCCTTGAAGACGTTTGGCCAGAGCGGTTGCGTTCCACGGGTCAAAGGGTTCCGGGCCGAGATCGACCAACAGTGGATGCATCGCTTCCGCCTCGTGGCTGAAGAGGTCGACGATTCCGAAACGACGAGGGTCGGTGTAAACGGCTCGGGAACCGTCGGTGAACACGAATTCAAGGTGGTCGTGCTTGCCTCCGTACCCCGTTTGGTCACCGAACGAGGAGACGGGCACACCGCCGTTGACGGTCTTCAGCAGCGGTTTGGCAAGCGAGGAGGCTTCATCATGATCAAACAGGGTGTACCTGCCGCTCATCCCCAAATGCGAGAGCAGCACCCGTCCGTCACTCAAATCGATGAGGAGGTACTTTGCTCGCCGACGAATGGCTTGAACCGTGCATCCCGAAACGGTGATCAGGTCTTCGGGGAAAGGATAACGTAAGCCCTCTCGACGTATCAACACGTCATCGATGGTTTTTCCCAAGATGCCTTGAATCAGACCCTGCCGAACGGTTTCAACCTCAGGAAGCTCCGGCATCCTCAAGCCTCCACGGAACGGACGACGAAGAGGCGATGGTTGTCTTCGTAGCCGGTGAGTTCAATCGATTCCTCAACCGTGTAGCCCGCATCCTGCAATCGCTGCCGTACACTCTCAAAGAGTGCTGCCTCACCTGCGCCCGTCCATCGTTCGCTGGCGGCCTTCAGCGAGAGCAGGCCCAATCCACCCGGGGCCAAAAACCGCTGGCAAGCGGAGAGGAAGATGTCGACTTGGCCCGCTTGAGCCACGTCCTGAAACAGCCAGTTCACTTTGGTTGGCAACAACACGCCCCACGCAGCATGCTTGCGCGCATCGCCCAGCACCGGAACCAAACCCGGTCGCTTGGCTGCCATGAAGGTCAAGTCCCTCAAGCAGCGAGGCGCAAGGTCGACACAGACCAAGCGACCGTTCAACCGGTTGTTCTCTCCACAGAGATGGTCGTAAAGATGGCTGACCGAAGTCCCATGACCTGCTCCGAGGTAGAGCACCGTGGTCCCCGGTTCAGGCAGAAGGTGAGCGGGGTCGTGCTTGGTTCGAAGCATCCCTGCTCCCAACTTTGAACGGTTCGGGTCCCATCGGCGGTGTTCGTGGCCGGAAAAATTTCGAAGGCTCTCCCCGTAGACGGCGGTTCCAGGCAGGGCGTTCATTGTCCAGAGGGCACGTCGGTCCAAACGAACGGTTGGCGAGAGGAATTGGGGGCCTCGCTGGCGCCGCTTTTTGCCTCCACCCACGCTGTCATCTCCTCAACGGCGGGACGGCGGTTCTTTGTTGGCCTCTCGCAGAGCACCAACCCGTTGCTCCACCTTTGACACCTGTTCGTCGCCCCACGGCTCACCACCAAACGCATCGACCTTGGCAGCGATGCTGATTTTCCCCGCCAGCATGCGTGCAATCTTTCCTCTTACCCAACGGGGTGAACGGCTGATCCATGGATGCATGAAAATGTGCCCGTGCTTGGGCGAGGGCGCCCCGGTCTTGAGATGATGGAAGAAGGCCTTCTCCGCCCCGAGAATTTGAACGGTTCCCGAAGGGAGGCGGGCGAGTCGGCCTCTTCCGTGGGCTTCAACACAGAGACGAGCAGCCAGCAGCGGTCCGACGAGTGCGGAAACCGAGGGAAGATGTTCGCTGGCAAGTTCACGCAACGCATGCTCCATTCGGTCAAGTCGGGCTTGTGCACCAGCCGTGCTCTCGGCCCATTCTTGGATGGACCGCCATTCAGCCTCCGAGGGTAGAGCTTCAGGAAGGTCAACGGACACGGCCTCAGCAAAGTCGGCTGGGGCTTTGCTGGATGCCACCGAACGGACGTAGGCAGAACGGTCCTCAACGACCGTCATGGGGAAAAACAGCCCGACCCATTCAAGCAGCCGGGATTCCATGGTCAAGTGCGAGGCTCGTAATTCCTCGCTTCCTCGAACCAAATGCTCGAGGCGACGGTCGGGGTCGCTGGCCGCCGCTTGGACGCCTTCAACGGCCAGTCGTAACGCCGCCGCATCCGCCATCGCTTGTTGTTCAGCAGAGGGAAGGGGCCATGCAGCATCCGGTAATGCGGGGTCGCCGTGAACGAGGACCGTGGCCTCGGGGAAGCGCTCACTCAAATCCTGTGCTTCGCGAATAAGACCCCCCTGAGCAACGGTGCGCAGCCGTTCGACCACCGCATGCTCGGTCATGTGACCGTCCCATTCGAGGCTGTCAAGCAGGTGGCCTTGAGCGTCGACGACGGCTGCCGCCCGCCAATCGTACCAAAGCCACATGGTTTTGGCCTGGGAGCCGGTGATTTTGACCCTTGCCCTTGTGGATACGAGCGGGTGAGCAACGGGAAAGGAATATGCAGTTTGAATATCTCAAGCAGTATAACCTATATACTCCTATATCGGGGGTGTTACCATGTTTTGCCCCAAATGCGGAACACTTGCCTTCCCTTCACCCTCGGGTGACATCTCGTGCACCAATTACAAATGCGGTTATACGGGTCCTGCGAACCTGAAAACCAACATCGGTGGAAAAGAGGTTGACCTCTCCAAAGCGACCTCGAGCACCAAGGTCGAATCTCGCAAGTACGACGTCATCAAGGATTCAGACAAGATGCAAGGCGTGTTGACCAAAGACACCTACATGTGCCCGAAGTGCGATTGTGTTGAGGTGTTCTCGTATCTCGAGCAGACCCGTTCTTCTGATGAACCGGAAACGCGCATGCTCACTTGCAAGGATTGTGGCCACGGCTGGCGAGAATACTGAGATCAGTAGTCGCTTTCCACGCGTGGAGCGAGGAAGTAGATGACCTCGGCTGCACCCTCCATGAAACTGAATTCAAGTCGCAACGGGAAACTTTCACCAAAGCCCAACTTGACCGTTCCAAGGGAGCCGAAGACCTTCGAAAGCGGAACGAGGTAGGTCAGCGAGTACTGGCTGCGAGCCGGTTTTGAACAGGTCAAGGATTCCAAATCATCCTTAGCAAAGGTCACGTTCACCGAGTCCGGTTGTCCTTGAACGTGGATGGTGAAGCTGTTACCGTCAATGCTGAAGTTCACCAAATCACCGACATAGCGAGAGGCTCGCAGCGCTTGGGAGAGCGCAGCCCCATCCATCTCGACGGTGGAGGGAATCTCAATGTTGGGCAGATTGGGCGATGAAACGGTGCTGGGGTCCAGCGGGCGCATGTTCAGGTCAATCTTCCCGAGGTTCAGCGTCAACACGTCTCGGTTGTACGCCATCTCGATGAGGTCGTCTGCTCCACCGAGGCTGATCAATTCCTTGACCTTCTTCAACTCCAGCGCCAGTTCGCTTTCTTCAACTTCCCACGCATCAAAGGCTGCTGCGTCGACCTTCAGGTCGATCATCGCCACGTGGGAGGCATCGACGACGGTGACTTGCAAACGGTCCTCTTTGAATTCGAAGCGGGCGTCTTCAACGACCACCATCAAAGTCTCCACAATTTTGCTCATCAAGTCCTGCCGGGCTGTGACGTTCATCATGAGTTCATCCCTCTCTGCCCGAAAGCCCCTCGCGACGGCTTATGAACTTAGCACAAAAGCAAGCAGCAAAGGATGCGTTCATGCGCGGTTATTGGAGTATGAAATCTTCTCCGCGCATACGGAGTCCTTTTCACTGGCCGGAACTTTGAGGGGAAGTCTTGGGGAGGCTTGTCCCTTGATTTCTTATGAGGCGGGGGTTTCGGAGGAGGCATGGGCGAGACCA
>JAYPIL010000076.1:816-6299 GCA_038127845.1 Candidatus Poseidonia sp. | reverse complement strand
GAATTGGAAATGGAGGGTTCCATCGGATGAAGTATGCCGAAATGGCCGTTCCCTCCCGTGCTCTTCATCTGTGGCGATACACTCCATGGGCACGCATTCATCCCGCCTCGGTTGCCGATGTACCCGAGGCCTCAATGATCCGATTCAAGGTGCTTGATGAAGGTGGAACACTCATCGACGGGGCTCCACGCATCGTGGATGGCGACGACATTGCGAGGGTGTTCTTGAGCGAACTTGGTACGCAAGCCAGCACCCTTGAGGTCGATGGCCGTCAAGCCGTTGTCCACCTCCAAGCCGTGGCTTCAGGCCATGTGGCTGTCGGCCATCTCCATCTTGCGCTCACCCATGACGTGACCGTCTTGCTTCATCTCTCGGGAGAAGCGGACTGGACCGGTCTCCACATCACGGGTGAAGTGGGTGCAAATGTTCGTGCCGGCTTCGGCATGGTGAATGAACTCACGGTCAACGGCAAACTGCTTCACTGCGAGGACTGGATTGTCGGCCGAGATGCAACACTCGAACTGGCTGAATTGTCCATCGGTGGTTTCCGATGCAAGAGCGATGTCCGCACACGGTTCACCGCACCGGGCAGCCGCCTCACGCAAGCCATTTCTGTTCACGGAAACAACCAGCGTCACGTCGACCATCACGTCGAAATCCATCACGATGTCCCTCACACCGATTCCTCCCTTCATGTTCATGCTGCTTGCGACGACCAGAGCCACTCCATCACCACCGGTTTGCTGACCATCGCTGAACACGCCAACCACTGCGATGCGGGTCAAGTGTTCAAGAATCTCCTGCTGTCGGAAAAAGCTCGCGCCGAAGCCATTCCCGAACTGGAAGTGCTCGCCGACGAAGTTGCGGCCGCCCACGGTGCAGCGAGTGCACCGGTTGACCGAGACCAACTTCACTACTTGATGAGCCGTGGTCTTGACGAAGAAGAAGCGGTGTCCCTCTTGATTGAGGGTTTCATGCAAGACGGATTTTCGACGCTTGGACACCAGGCGCTCGTCGACGAAATGCGAACCCGCCTAACCGTGCATCTTGAATGCGAACTCAAAAGGTGAGGTCATGTCGCTTCGAGACCAGTTTCCCATCCTGCAGCGAGAGGTCAACGGCTACCCCCTCGTCTATCTTGACAATGCGGCCACCACCCAGAAGCCACAGGTCGTGCTGGATGCGATGAACGATTACTACTCCAAATCCAACGCCAACGTCCACCGAGCCGTCCACACCCTCGCAGGCGAAGCCACCGAAGGGTACGAATCCTGTCGCAGGAAACTCAAGGAACGCTTCAATGCGGACAAGGTCATCATCACCAGCGGAACCACCGAGGCCATTAACCTCGTCGCCCACGCATGGGGCCGTGCAAACCTCGAGAAAGGCGACGCTGTCCTTTTGACGGAAATGGAACATCACTCGGACATCGTTCCGTGGCAGATGCTGGCCGAGGAGCGAGGGGTCGAACTTCGCTACGTGCCCGTCACCCAACACTTCACCCTCGATATGGATGCCTTCCACCACGCCCTTGAGGGAGCAAAACTCGTGTGTGTGGTTCACACGTCCAACGTCCTGGGCGTGCGCAATCCGCTCGAGGACATCATCGCTGCTTCTCATGCAGCCGGCGCCAAGGTGCTCATCGATGCGGCCCAGGGTGTGCCGCATTCCACGGTTGATTTCGCCTCCTTTGGGGCCGATTTCATGGCGTTTTCAGCCCACAAAATGTGCGGCCCCACCGGCATTGGAGCCCTGCTTGTCCAGCACGAAGCGTTTGAAGAAATGCAGCCGTTCATGGGCGGAGGCGACATGATCGAAACCGTCACGATCGAGGGCTCCACGTACCAAACCAACGAACACAAGTTCGAGGCGGGTACACCTCGCATCGCTGAAGCGATTGGCTGGTCAGCGGCGCTTGACTGGATGGACTCCTTTGACTTGGACGCCGAGCATGCCCGCCTGATTGACATCGCTTCTTGGGTGGCGGACGAACTTCGTGCCATGGGCATGACCGTTTACGGCCGCCACGGCCCTGACGATGCCGCCGTCGTCTCGTTTTTGCATCCAACCATCAACAGCGAGGACATGGCTCACCTGCTCGACGCCCGTGGCTTTGCAGTGCGCACGGGACATCACTGTGCCCAGCCGTTGCTCAATCGCTTGGGCATCACCGGTACCGTGCGGGCTTCGTTCTACGTGTACAACACCCGTGAAGAGGCCGAAGGGTTGGTGAACGAACTCAAGGAAATCACGGAGATGTTCGCATGACGTTCTATCCTGAAGCGCTTCGTGAACTCGTTGAAGAGTTCCAAGAAGTCGAGGACAAGCGTGAACGCTTGGAGATGCTCTTTGAGCTGGCTGAAGAGATCATGGAGTTGCCTGCGGAGGAGTGGTCCGAACAGACCCGTGTTCGTGGATGTCAGTCCGAGGCACACGTTCGCGTGTCCATTGACGACGGGCTGGTCCATGTGTTTGGCGCCGCCGATGCGAAACTCGTTCAAGGCCTCATGGGCGTGCTCAGCATTGCGATTGACGGGTTGACGCCTGCGCAAGCCGTCTTGATTCCAGCCGATTTTGCTCAAGACATGGGATTAACCAACACCTTGACGCCAAGCCGTTCCAACGGCTTTCGCAACATGTACGACAAGGTGATGAACGAGATTCGTGCAAGCGTGGAGTGAGCCCAATGACGACCAAGGAAGCCGTGATGGAACAGTTGGATGAAGTCGAGGACCCGGAATTGGACCTCTCCATTGTTGAACTCGGTCTGGTCTATGATGTTCGGTTTGAAGACCGAGATGAAGGTCTGCACGCTGAAGTTGACTTGACCCTCACCTCGCCTGGCTGCCCTGCAGCCCCCGAAATCATGGCGGCTGCTCACCGTGCTGCGCTTCAAACGAACGGGCTTGCTTCGGTTCACATCAACCTCGTTTGGACCCCTCGCTGGGACCCAAAGGTGCATGCGAGTGAGGATGCTCGTATGGACATGGGCATCTGGGATTGAGGCGGAGCGCCTCAAACATGCTTCAACAATCTTGAAATTCAAGCCGAACGCCCTTGCGTTGTGCGACCTGTCCACCTGCTGGTTCTCTTGGTCGCTTTGATGCCCCTTGCCGGTTGCCTGGGCGGTGATTCCTCCTCTGCAGAACCTACGGGCTCCTACACCGTTGAATCCACGTTGACAACGATTGAACTTGAGGCCAAATCCACCTACTACCAAGACGGCCAAACCGTTGAATGGAGCGTTGATTCCTCGTCCTTTAGCGAGGCCATTGAGGCTGCGGGCGGTCATGCTGTCGGCGTCTTGTTTTCACTCACCTACGGTGAGGATGAAACATCGGGCGGCCCCTTGTGCACCGGCGGGGAAGCCAACGCTCCCGACACGATATCAGCCACCGCAACCAAAGGTGAGTGGAACCTTTCGGGAACGGGTGAAAACCCTGGTTCACACGAGGTGAATTTGACGTGGCACAACCAATCCTTGCTCTCCGGTGTTGTTGATGGGCTCTCCAAGAGCCAAATTGAGAGCCAGTTGTCCTTCGGCGATGATGCCCTGGGCGCGTACAACCTTGCCGTCACCGTTGATGCCGATGCCTTTGACGGAGCGCTTTGTTCCCACGACGACGATGGAGAAGAAGTTCAAACAACGGTGAGCGTGCTCGTGCTTGATTTCACCCTTCTCGATGAGAACGGCGAACAACTCGTGGCCATGGCCGTAGGTGACGGTTCCCTGCCCCTTGCGTTGTTTGCGGCCTGGATTTTCCCCGTCGTGTTCCTCATCGGCTACATCTCTACCAAGCAACGAGATCGCTTCCAACTTGACCTTGAATTTGGTGAGCCGGAAACGGAAATGCTTGATGGCGAATCAACCTCCGACGGCGAGACGCTTGTGGACAGTTATCGAGCTCGTGTCATCACCCTCTCGTTGCTCTATGTCGCTCAGGGCGTTCCGTGGGGCTTCATCACGGTCACGATGGTCACCTTCCTCGCTGCCGAAGGAGCCGATGCTGGTGACCTTGCCTATTTGCTGACGCTCGGTACGCTCCCCTGGTCGTTCAAGTTCCTCTGGGGCCCCATCATCGACCGCTTCCAAATCCCCGAACTCGGCCGCCGTCGGCCTTGGATTCTCATCGCGCAGACGGGCATGGTGACGCTGCTGGTCATCATGCTGCTGGTGCCCGACTTGACCAACAACATCTCGCTCCTGGGCGCCCTGTTCTTCGTCTACAACGTGTTCACGGCACTGCAAGACGTGTCCACCGATGCGCTCGCCGTCGACGTGCTGCAATCTCACGAGTTTGAGCGTGTCAACAGTTACATGTTCACAGCCAAATCGTTGGGCGGTGTGATTGGCGGTGCCGGCCTCGGCACCATCATCGGTATCGTGGGCATCAAGGGTGCGTTCCTGATTCAAATCCCCATCTTGGTAGCCATCATGCTGGTGCCGCTGTTCATGCGAGAACGCCCCGGCGAGAAGCGCTTCCCGTGGGACGAAGGGGAGGCCTTTGAGCAGGAGGCAGTACCCGGGGAAGAGGACGAGGGTGTGCGGGACTTTGCGGTCATTTTGAGCAACATCAAGACGGCGTTTTCGGTTCGCTCAGCCCAACTCGGCATTGCCGTGAGTCTCGTCATATCATTGGCCTTTATTCTCATCCCCATCCTCCCGCTCCTTTTCCTCCAAGAATTGGGTTGGAGCCAGGAAGAATTCAACGCCACCAAAGGCGGCATCATCCTTGTCGTCACCATGCTCGGTGCGATGGCGGGGGGCGAACTTGGCCGTCGTTTCGGCGGGAAATCCATGCTGATGTATGCGGCGCTCAGTGCCTCCCTGACCACCTTGGTTTGGGGGACGTTTGACAACCTCTGGAGTGAAGGTTGGTTCATGATGCTCGTGTGGATCGTTCACACCTTCCTCTGGGCGATTGTCTCCATCTGTGCCTATTCGCTGATGATGCGAGTGACGTGGGCGGAAGTGGGTGGAACGCAATTCACGGGTTACATGGCGATGATGAACCTCTCCGCCATCATCGGTTATCAGTTGGCGCCCATGTTCGCCGAGCGTTACAACTACCAGACCATCTTCTACATCGCTGCCGTGCTCGAGACCTTTGTGGTGCTGGCTGCGTTGTTCATTGACCCAGAGGAGACCGACCGGACGCTGAACACCGCTGTGGCTTGAGAGGATTCAACGCTTGACCACAATGGTCAGCACGTCCCCGTCTTTCAGTTGATGGTCAAGACCCACCCGCTGGTCGTCGAATTTCGCACTCGGTCCACGGATTCGAGCAAAGCGGAACTTGCGCACGAAATCACGGTGCAGCTTCACGCAGATGTTCTCCACCGTGGAATCGTCCTTGACGATGAGCGGCTCCTCCATGTCGGCTTCCTGGCCTTGCGGCTTGAGGAAGACCCGCATGAAGCCCAAGTTGTCGTAGATGAAATCCTTGAGTTCATCGAGCCCGATGTCCTTGAACGCTGAGATG
>JAYPIL010000076.1:0-806 GCA_038127845.1 Candidatus Poseidonia sp. | reverse complement strand
TCGCTGCCGTGCTCGAGACCTTCGTGGTGCTGGCTGCCTTATTCATCGATCCCGAAGAGACGGACCGAACCCTTCGCGTCGCTGCATGAGGCCGGAGACGATGCGGTCCGGTAACAATCAGCGTTTGACGACAATGGTAAGCACGTCGCCGTCCTTCAGTTGATGGTCCAGTCCCACCCGCTGGTCGTCGAACTTTGCACTCGGTCCACGAACACGAGCGAAACGGAACTTGCGCACGAAGTCACGGTGCAACTTCACGCAGATGTTCTCCACCGTGGAGTCGTCTTTGACGATGAGGGGCTCTTCCATGTCGGCTTCTTGTCCCTGTGGTTTGAGAAAGACGCGCATGAAACCGAGGTTGTCGTAGATGAAGTCCTTCAGCTCGTCCAGCCCGATGTCCTTGAACGCTGAGATGTTCATCACGGGCCAGTCTTCGGGAAGAGCAGAGCGGGCACGAGCGATGTCGTGCTCGGTGGCGATGTCAATTTTGTTGATGGCGATGACGGCTTTCTCGTACACTCGGTTGCCCGCTAGGGCGTCAACGATTTGCTCAGCGGTGGAGTCTTCACGCAGCGTCACGAGCGCCGAGGTGTAGCCAAAGGAGCGAATGATGTCGGCCATTTCTTCATCGGTCAGGTGGGTTTGTTCCACCGTACTGCGAATTTCAATGCCGCCACGGTCGGTGCGCTTGATGAACACGGGCGGTTTGACTTCGTTCAGACGAAGACCGGCGTTGTGCAGTTCACGATGAAGGACGTTGAAGTGACCGTCTTGGAACGGGTCCACGATGTAGAGCACCATGTCAG
>JAYPIL010000075.1:0-6584 GCA_038127845.1 Candidatus Poseidonia sp. | reverse complement strand
CGTATGAGGGAGGCCAAAGCGACGAGAATTTCCTGATGTTCTGAATCAGGGACGACTCCCCAGAGTTCGAACCCATCTTAATGGGTGGTGGCATCAGGCGTTTCCGGCCTTTTCGACCTCAGCCCAGTCGCGCATGAAGCCTTCCAAGCCCTTGTCGGTCAGCGGATGGCTCATCAGTTGACGGAAGGTCTTCGCAGGCATGGTCGCCGTGTGAGCGCCCAACTGGATGCACTGAAGCACGTGCGTAGGGTGTCGGATGGAGGCTGCGAGGACTTTCGTGTCGAGATTGTAGTTGGCCCAGGTGTTCATAATTTCAGCAATCAATTCCATGCCGTCGTGTCCGGTGTCGTCGATGCGTCCGATGAACGGAGAGACATAGGTGGCACCAGCCTTGGCGGCCATGAGGGCCTGAGAGGCCGAGAAGATGAGCGTCACGTTGGTGTCGATACCATCCTCTGTGAGGATCTTGGTCGCAGCGAGCCCTTCGGGCGTGCATGGAATCTTGATGATGACGTTGTCCGGAAGGTCTGCCTTGAGGGCACGGCCCTGAGCCACCATGCCTTCGGTATCCATCGCCGTCACTTCAGCGGAGATGGGGCCCGAACAGATGCCTGCGATTTCACGAACGACTTCTTTGAAATCACGTCCAGATTTCTTGATGAGTGAAGGATTGGTGGTCACGCCGTCCAAAATACCCCAAGCAGCAATTTCTCGAATTTCATCAACATCGGCCGTGTCAAGGAAGAACTCCATGGTCAAACCGCTATGACGGGATTCTATGAACTCTCCCCTAAGGCAAATGCTGCCTTTCATGCCTTGCGCGCAACGGCTCGTCGGGCAGCATCAGCGATGTAGGGCGAGGAAATTTGCATCACCTCGAGCATTTCATCTGCTTCTCCGGATTCGCCAAAGCGGTCCTGAACACCCACGCGTTCGAGAGGAGCGTACGCATTCGCCGTGATGTGTTCGGCAACTGCGCCTCCAAGGCCCCCGATGACACTGTGGTCTTCGGCTGTCACGATGGCGCCGCATGATGCCACAAGTCGGTCGACCAACTCGCCATCAAGGGGCTTGAGCGTGTGCATGTCCACAACGCTTGCGTTGATGCCCTCGTTGGCCAAGGTATCTGCGGCCTTCAGGGATTCGGATACCATGACGCCACAAGCGATGATGGCAACGTCGCTGCCCTCTTTCAATACGATACCCTTTCCGATCTTGATGTCGTCTTCTCGCCCTTCGTACAAAACAGGTGTCTTGTTACGGGCCGTTCGGGTGTATGAGGGTGATGTTGACTCGGCGAGTTGCATGGTCAGTACCTTGGTTGACACCACATCGCTCGGGTGCATGACAATGACGTTCGGGAGGGTTCGGTAGATAGCGAGGTCCTCGATGGATTGTGCAGAGGAGCCATCTGTTCCGGTATGGGTGCCCCCGTGACTTCCGCAGACATGGACAGCGAGATTAGGCCGAGCCACCCCGTTTCGCATTTGCTCAAAAGCGCGTTCGGTAAAGATAGCAAAGGTGCTTGCGAACGGGATAAAGCCAGAAGCAGCCAAGCCTGCACCGACGAGGAGCATGTTTTGTTCTCCAATACCGCAAGACACGGTTCGTTCGGGATGGGCTTTACGGAAGTGAAGTGATTTCGTTGACTTGCCGAGGTCGGCTTCCAGAACAACCACCTTCGGGTTTGAAGCGAGCTCAAGCAGGGCATCACCGTATCCATCCCTGGTAGCGGCCATCTTGCTCATGCGCCCACCTCACCGAGTTCTGCCATTGCTTGCGCATACTGTTCGTCATTTGGTGCAGCACCGTGGAAGGCGGGGTTGTCGGCCATGAAGGAAACACCGTGTCCTTTGACGGTGTGGGCAATCAAAATTGAGGGCCCATCGTTCGAAGTGGACAAGAAGTTCAACCCGTCAACAATCTCCTCCATGTTGTGGCCGTCTATTTCCAAAACATTCCATCCGAACGCTTTCCATTTAGCAGGGATGTCAAACATTCGCATCTGCGCTTCGCAAAAGTCGTCGTTTTGGATTCGGTTTCGGTCGAGAATAACGTTGAGGTTCCCCAATTCATGATGGGTAGCCGCCATGGCGGCCTCCCAAACGCTGCCTTCTTGGATCTCTCCGTCGCCCAACATCACGTAGACTTGGCGCTCACTGCCTTCCAAACGTCCAGCGATCGCAGACCCCATGCCAAACGAGAGCCCCATGCCGAGTGAGCCTGCTGAAAAGTCAACACCAGGGCACCACTTCATGTCGACATGGCCCTGGCATATCCCGCCCAAGACACGGTAGGAGGAAAGGTCCTCAACCGTGATGAATCCCATTTCGGCGAGGATGGCATACATGCCGGGTGAAGCATGTCCTTTGGACAAGATGAAACGGTCGCGGTCTTCCCAATCGGGGTCGTCTGGTCGTACACGAAGCGTCGTTTTGTAAAGGGCTGCCAAAAGGTCAATCTCCGAAAGGGACCCTCCAGGATGGCCTGCTTGCGCTCGATGCACCATGTTCACGATGTGGACACGGCATTTGCGAGCGAGTTCTCGTAGTTCGTCGGTAGAGGTCATGGATTCACCTGCACACCGAGGCCCGCACGGATGGCCTTTGATGGTTGTGTCAGAGGTTCTTGTTCAATCAGAGCGCAGTCACTCTTTTTTCGGTTGGAGTGCATCGAGCATGTTCCTGACTGCATCAGCAGTTACCATGACCGTGTCGCCCGCAAGTGTACCTCCCTTCGGAAGAGCTCGAGAAGCAAGCCAAATGAACACACCAGCGAACCAAGCGAAGAAGATCAGTGAGAACATGTTGTTGAGCGTCCCGATGCCAAAGATTTCGGGAAGGTCAATCTTCGCCACGATGAGAACAGCAATCAAGACGCCCATGATCGATTCGCCTGCAATAAAGCCGGCACCGATCAACACTCCTCTGCTTTCAACGTTCTTTGCCGCCTCGAGGGCTCTGGGCGAGGGCTCCTTTCTCAGCACACCATCAACGCGCAGGTGGGCGCTGCGGAGGAGAACGTGGGAGATGATACCTCCAGCCATAATGGGGACGGAAAGTCCGAGTGGAAGGTAAATGCCGATGGCGACGCTCATCACGGGCATCTGCAAGCGAATGAGCGCGATGGCGATTGCAGCCCCGAGCACCACCATCTGGATGTTTAAATCGCCACCGAAGGCGCCCTGAACGATGGCTCCAATCAGTTCTGCTTGTGGAGCAAACAGGGCTTTTGAACAGGTCGGGTCGCCCGGGAGTGGATTCAATTGACATGCCGTCTGAGAAATTCGGAACGCATCGTGAAGCAACGAGAGAACAGGTCCGATGACGACAGCACCCGTAAGAACACCGATGATTTCAGCGACTTGTTGCCGTTTTGGTGTTGCGCCAAGCATGTGGCCGGTTTTCAAATCCTGCATCACGTCGCCTGCGATGGCAGCGCTCGATGCCACGATGGCAGCGATCAGCAACGTTGCAAACATGAGGTCCTGACGCTGCATGCCCAGGATGAGGTCTCCGACAACGTAGACCAGTCCGACCGTGAACAACAAGGTCGCAATGGTCATGCCTGAAACGGGAGAGTTGGACGAGCCGACGACACCTGCAATATATCCCGCAACAGCAGCGAAGAAAAAAGCGACGAAGGCGAGGAAAAGTGCTCCGGCCAAGGCCAAAAGGAATGATTCAGTAGCCCACCAGTAAAAGAAGAATGTTAAGAGGACAAGGACACTGCAAACCATGAACACGTAGTTCATCGGAATGTCCTGCTCGGTGCGAAGCAAGTCCGTATCTCCATCATCGGCTTTGATGAAGGCTTTTGACAAGCCGGTGGTGATGGTTGTCCGCATTGACCAGAGGGTGTAGACGCCGCCAACAACCATGGCACCGACGCCGACATAGCGTACTTGGGTTGACCAAATGCTGTAGAAACCATCCACGAGGGAGCCAGTTGCCGGCCAGCCGTAGATTAAACCGTACATGGGGACCAACAGCCCGAATCCCAAGACGCCTCCGAAGAAGATGAACGATGCAATTCGGATACCAACGATGTAGCCGACGGAGAGAAGGGCAATGGAAAGATCCATCCCCGCATAAAGGCGAGTTGAGATAAACGAAGCGGCGCCTTCAACGGTATGGTGAGTCACTTCGAATCCTTTGACCATCAACCCGTAGATGCCGCCAATGGCCAGTGCATAGAGAATAGCCAGCGCTCCTTCACCCCCCTCTTCACCTGCCACAAGTACTTCGCGACAGGCCACGCCTTCTGGATAGGGAAGTGCTTCTTCAACGATGAAGAGACGTCGCAGCGCAATGGTGAACATCGTGCCCAACAAACCACCGAGCGTGGCGATGATGAGTGTCTCCATCCACTGGATGCTGGTCCAGAGGTTCATGACCAACAAGGCCGGAACGGTGAAAATGACGCCCGCAGCGAGGGATTCACCTGCAGAAGCCATGGTTTGAACTGCGTTGTTTTCAAGGATAGATACATCTTTGAACATGGTTCGTAGGATGATCATGGACATGACGGCGGCAGGAATGCTCGCTGATACGGTCATGCCCGCATACAGGCCAAGGTATGCATTCGCTGCCGTCATGAGAACGCCCAACACGATACCCACCAGGACCACACGCAGCGTGAGTTCAAGTGGAGACTCGTCGGCTGGGATGTACGGTTCACCCAAGCCGCTCATGGCTCTTCCAGTTGGTACGAGTAGGTATAGCCTACGGCTCGCACAACTGGATTTCGCCGTGTGGTAGGTATGGGACCCCATGCACCAAGATAATAGGTGGCCATTGAGGCCGAAGGTCTGTTTTGACTCTCAAGTCAAGCACCGGATGTGACACAATGTCGGTTCAATGGCACGAATTATCCGCTGAGGACAGCCTCATCCAACAAGACAGTTCACTAAGTGGCATATCACTTGATGAAGTCGTTACGAGGCAACGCAAATTTGGTCTGAATAAATTGGCTGAACCTGAAAAAACGCCTGCATTTCTTCGATTTATTTCCCAGTACAACGATCCGTTGAACTATCTTCTCATGGGTGCTGCGCTCATCGCTTTGCTCATCAATCCAGACCACCCCGGAGATGCGATTTTCATTTTTATTGTGCTCACAGCAAATGCTTTCTTTGGGTTTTGGCAGGAGAACCAAGCCGAACAAGCCATGGATTCGCTCAAACAAATGTCGATTTCAAATTGTGTTGTCATTCGGGGTGATTATGAAAATGAAGTACCCACCTCAGAACTCGTACCCGGCGATGTTGTGCGCCTTGAACCCGGCCTCAATGTTCCTGCAGATGTTCGTCTCCTTCGGTCACAACAGTGCAAAATCGATGAGTCGGCGTTGACCGGTGAGTCGCTCACCATTCGAAAATCAACCGAGGCGTTGCCGGCAGGCACCCTGCTTGCTGACCGGAGCAACATGGCGTTCATGGGAACGACGGTGTCCTCCGGAAGAGGCCTCGGTTTGGTGGTTGCCACCGGCATGAAAACCGAGCTCGGAAAAATCGCGAGCAACATTGCGGAAGCGCAGACACCCAAAACACCGCTGGAGTTGAAACTCGAAAGCCTCGGAAAGTTTCTCGGGGTCATCGCGCTGGTTGTGGCCATCCTCCTCGTTTCGCTCTATCTTATCGTGTCGTATGGCAAACCGGGTGTTGACCTCAAAGAAGTGCTCGTACAGCAGTTCATCATTGCCATTTCTATCTTCGTCGCCATTGTTCCCGAGGGCCTGCCCATCATTTTGGTCATTACACTCTCGCTTGGAATGCGAAACATGGCCCGGCACAAGGCCATCATACGCCGCATGAAGGCTGTTGAAACACTCGGTTCAACCACGGTGATCTGTTCGGACAAAACAGGGACATTGACGAAAAATCAGATGACTGTGCGCCAAATTTTCACCTTAGACGAAGATTTTGGTGTGTCGGGAGAGGGTTTCAAACCGAACGGAGCGCTTGTGCGTAACGGCGTAGAACTGTCCGACGCTGACCTGCAGGCGCACCAATCCGAGTTTGGATTCCGGCTTCTTAGTGCATGTTTGTCTCTTTGTCATAACTCAACCATTGTCAAAACCGACGGGCTATGGCAAGCCATCGGTGATCCGACGGATTCAGCATGTGCCGTCGCTGGTTGGAAAATCAACGGGGACGTCAAGAAATTCTCTCATCGCCATCCACGCTTGAATGAATTCTTTTTTGATTCAAACAGAAAGCGCATGAGCGTCGTTCACGAATATGAACATGCCAACTGGGTGTTCTCTAAGGGCAGTGTCGGTGGCTATCAAGAACTTATGACCTCAAAAATCGTTGAAAACAAAGTTGTACCCCTGACGGAAGAAGACAAATCGCGTATCCTTGAAATGAACGATGCTATGGGTTCCAAGGCGATGCGAGTCATTGGTCTGTTTGCTCGTCCATTTGGTAAAGGAGAGAGCCTTGATGATGTTCAAACAGTTGAATCCAACCTTGCTTTTTTGGGATTGATTGGCATTATGGACCCGCCTCGGCCCGAAGTCAAAGCCGCCATTGAAACCTGCCAACGAGCTGGCATCAAGGTGAAGATGATCACGGGTGACCA
>JAYPIL010000074.1:0-6617 GCA_038127845.1 Candidatus Poseidonia sp. | reverse complement strand
TATCATGCAGGATTGTCATTCCTGCGACCCGGGTTCAATTCCCGGAGTGGGCGCCTTCACTCTTCCTCAGCCAAAACAGCGGGCTTGCTCGATGGTAAAATGAGCCATAACAGCGGCAAGACGAACAACGCATCCAAGTTCTTTCCGTACGATATGGAAAAGGTGGACTCAAAGGCGACGAAGGAAGACGCATCGTCGGACCCCTCAAGCGGAGGCTCAGCAACAACGCGGGTCCGGTTTTCCTCCGCAACCAAGCCGAGGTCGTAACCCGAAAACGATGTCTCGAGTTCAAAACCGATCCACTTCAGTCCCGTATGCGAAGACGTTTCGACATGGACAAACGACGTGCCGTCCAACTCAAACCCGGGCGTGTTTTCTGCGGGCGAAGCACTGTTTCCGAGATTGAGCATGTAACTGGTTGGAAACACGACGAACACCGTCAACAACACCAGCATGAAGGAGCCAAACCGGAACCATGTTGCAAAGCGAACGTGTGTGAGCACCAGCACCTCTGAAATCACCAGAAGCATCAGTGCGGCTGTGACGGCTCCTCTTCCCACCCGCAAATAGTCAAGAGCCGAGGATTCTTTTTCCTCCTCGTTCGCCTCTGAATCGGACGATTGGTTCGAGGGAGCCTCGGCAGTACTGTCTCGTGAAAGGGCGTAGGAGAAGAAAGCGGTTGCCTTCGTAATTTCCACGTCGATCAGCGTTTGATCCTTGTCAATCGCCACCAAGGAATGCACCTCGGTGGGGGACGGTTTTCCTTCTGTGTAGGCGCCGTCGACGGTTGCAACGAGCCATGCAGAGATGAACACATGAACGGCCAACAGGCAGGTAAGCGAAATGCGAATCGCGCTCAACACCGGATGAGGGGTTGGTCGCTTGAGCACGACCCGCCCTCCCGATTTGAGTACTTCATCACTCGTCTTCTTCGCGACGTGCTTGGGCAGCCATAACGGCCAGACCAATCATAGCGACCAAAGCCAGCGGTGACATGAAGGGAAGCAAACCTGCGTCTTCAGCGATATCTTCTGCTGATGGAGTTCCGTCTTCGCCGCCATCGTTGCCGCCTTCCTCGGTGATGCCGAGGTCCGACGTGTCAGCACCTGCTTCTTCCAGCGCCTCTTCAAGGGTCGAGAGGTCGTGGTTTTCAATGTCCACAATGTCTTCGAGCGAATCAAGGTCAGCCATGGCGCTTTGTGCTTCTTGAGCAGGAACGCCCGTCACGTAGGTGATGCTGGCAAAGACCATGGGGAGGTCGCCGCTGTAACCCGTGGTTTCTGGGCCTGCAATCACGTAACCGTTCTCGTTGTCGTCCCATGCGTACACGCCCACACCAACGATGGTGGCGTGCTCGGTGCTCCAGAGCGGTGCCCACATGCCGTCCACGTAGGGGAATTCGGGGGCTTCGTTCTCGGCAACATCGTTGAAGGTCTCTTCGAGGTTTTCGCCGAAGGCGGTGAGCACGTTCTCGAGGCTCGAATCTGCAAAGGCCTCGGCAATGGTGGCGAGGCGGTCGCTTGGCTCGATGCCCTCTTCAACGGTCTCACACGCTTCGTATGCGTCGAAGGGTTCGGTTGCACCGTCTTCGGTCAAGGTGACCGTCATGCAGTATTCGCCTTCCGATGGAACATCGACGTATTCTTCGAGGTACATGTCATAGTCGTCGTTGAACGCCATCGAGCCGCTGTCGATGACATTGTCCATCTCATCAACCAGTTCGTAGGCCATGGTGACATCGTTGTAACTCTCGTCCCAGGAACCTGCTCCTGCGTGCAAGCCGACGGACATGTCGCCCTGATCGGACACGTAGGTTTGGTAGGTCCAGATTTCCGGACCGCTCCAAGTGGAGTCACAGAAGTCCATGTCTGTGAGGAGGGCCCCGTCCATATCGTAAAGCTCGGCGGTCACGCATTGTTCTGTGGAACCATAAGCCGACGGGGAGGTCATTTGAACACCGGTGCTAACGTACACGCTGTCGCCTGGAGAGTAGTACGAGTCACACAGATAGTGGCCGCACATCATCAAGTCGCTGGCGTCCATCACCATGTTGTTCTCATCGTCGTACATCCAAATGTCCATCGTCATGTAGAAGGCGCTGCCTTCATCCGAACCGTCGGCACAGTCTTCGACGCCATTGCTGACGTTCTCGAAGGATGTGCTTCCGCCATCTTCGCAGTAGTAATCGGTTGGGTTGGTAGCATCGTATTCATCTGAACCGTCGTCACAGTCGGCTTCGCCGTCGTTCACCCACTGCCAAGGAATGGCCGTGTTCCAACTGTCGCACGTGTAGAAGGCGTCGTCCATCTCGCTGCTCTCGACCTCGTCGGAGCCGTCGGTACAATCAACCTCGCCGTCGTTCACATAGGAGAATGGGATTTCTCCGCCGTCGTCGCACAGGTAACTGCTGAGTTCCTCGCCAGTCGTCTCGTCGTACTGGGCTTCATCGGTACCGTCGTAACAGTCCTCGTAGCCATCGTTGATCCAGTCCCAAGGAATCATTTCTCCGGTGCCGCACTCAAAGTAGACATCTTCGCTTTCCTCCATGCCGAGAACGCTGGTATCAACAAAGCCGTAAAAGGCGTACACTTCGTTGTCGTTGTCGTCCGAAGCGGTGGTTGGTAAGAGATAGAAGTCCATCTCATCAGAACCGTCGCTGCAGTCTTCTCCACCGTCGTTGACATAGTAGTCTGGAATCATCTCACCGTTGTCGCACATCCAGTAGCCGTCGTCTCCCCAGTCATCGTCATCATCGTCGCCGGAACCAAGCCATTCTTCGATGAAGGAGCCAAGAGAGTCTTCGAGTTCAGCCTCAAAGTCCTCAGCCACGGCCTCGCCAAAGGCTTCGCTGGAGTACGCCAGCACATTGCCCAGCATGCTGAACATGACAGGGTTGCCGGGCGGACAGCTGTCGCAGGCCACGGCGTTGATCGCCTCGCCATCGCCGAGGTCGACTTGGAGCGTTTCTTCGCCCATGGAAAACACGACCCAGCCCATTTCAGCGGCTTCCTCGTAGGAGCCAGCGTTTTGGAAAGCGTCGGAAATGCTGATGTCAAATTCGCCAGCATCCAAACCGAACTCCTCAGTTGGTAGACCGGTCAGGTAAATTTCGTAGTCTGCGGAACCGGTGTAATCTCCGTCCATGGTGCCGCACATGTCGTAGACGTAGGATTCGCCCCACTCTTCTTGGACACCAGCGTCCATTTCGTCGTCAACGCACTCCCAGGAGGTGTAGCTGTTGTCGGCAGCCTCGACGTAAATCGGGCTGTAGGTTCCCATACGCCAAACGGCGTCGGAAGAAATGCTGTATTCGAAGTTGATGCCTGTGTCAAAGTCCACGTTCAGTTCTTCGCCACCGCCCTCAAGAGCGATGTCAATGCCCAAATTCATGTCGTTGCCGACGGTCATGGCGACGTCCATATCGGCCCCAACCAATTCGTAGGCGTCGTTGAGATACTCGGTGTAGAGGATGTCAACCGTGAGCACGTTTTCTGCCTCTGCGACCACATCGATGTCAAAGGATGTGGGTTCGTTGCCGGAAGTCGTTTCCGACCAATCGGTCAACAGGACAAAGTTGGAAAGGACACCGTGTCGGAGAACGACATCGCTGGTGCGGCTCCACACCTCAACATCCTCGCCATTGAGGTTCTGGACGGTTTGAGGCGAAATGTCCTCTGTTTGGTGGACGTAAATGTTGGTTGCGCCCGTGGTCAACTGGCCCAAGTCGAGATTGAAGCCCGCATCCGTGGCATCGTTCATGACCTCAGAAAACAAGGCAGAGATATCCAATCCCGTCACGTTCTCAAGGTCGTTGTCCAAACTGGACCAGTCGTATTCGACCCCGTAGAAGTATTCTGATGCTTCAGCAGGCTGAGCCTGAACGGTTGCCAGGGGGGAGAGTGCCGTCAACAGCAAAAGGGTCACAAGCAGGCCGGGGGGGGTGCGTCGTAGGATTGACATCAGTCCGATGTGCTGCCGATTCCATATTAAGTCTATTCCCAGCGAAAAAACCTGTTCTTGGGCGCATTATCCTTCCTTTCGGCGCTGGCGGCAAACTTCAACGAAGTTCTCAAACATCTCTTTTCCAAATTCAGAATCGTTCACTTCGGGGTGAAATTGGAGGCCGAACCGGTCGCCTGCATCGTTTTCCATACCCTGTACGTTGCACGACGGACTGCTGGCGGTGATGAAAAATCCGTCCGGCACAACGTGCACTTCGTCGTTGTGCGACTCCCAGACGGTTTGTGTTGGGCTGGTTCCTGCGAAGATGACGCCCCCTCCGTTCATGAGTTCAATTTCCATGGCTCCAAATTCGGGCTCGGGAGATTCTCGAGCGTCTCCTCCATAATGGCGAGCCATGAATTGATGGCCAGCACAAATGCCGAGAATCGGAATGTCGAGGTCGAGATAGGCACCACAGTTGCCCAACTCACCCGTCAGGCCGACTCGCGCCGCGCCCCCTGAGAGGATGAGCCCGTCGAGGTTTCTCAGCTCTTCAACCGGCGTGGTGTTCTCAATGATTTGCGTATCCACCTTGAGGTAGCGGAGCATCCGCCATTCGCGATGCGTCCATTGGCCGCCGTTGTCAACCACATCAATCACCAACGGAACATCTGACATGACACTCACTTCTCAGTCGGTGATTGAGGAACGACCATGAACATGCCGATGCATCAAAGAAGAGGGAGAGAATGGCCTGTTCATGAGCAGGGGGCTGGGCGTTGGCGTCCTTGTGTGCCTCCTCGTCAGTATGCTTCCTGCTGCGGCGGCATGTGAAACCGAGGTGGCCAATGCGCTCGAGGGGAAGTTTCCATCACCAACGGGCATCTCGCCAAACAAAGACGACTCCATTCGGGAGTCGGTTCGCCTTGCCGAGATTGGACAACACGTGGGTCGTGAAATGTTGTGGCAAGTGCTGATGGGCGCCAACCTCACGGAACAGCAGGTCGCTGGCGAAATTGATCGTGCAATGATCGAGAACGGTTCCAACCCCGAATGGCCCTCCTTCTCCACCATTGTTGCCTCGGGAGCGAACGGTGCCATTCCGCACGGCGACCCAGCCAACGATGGAGCGGGTCCGAAGCAGGTCGAAATCGGTGATGTTGTGGTCATTGATTTGGGAGCCCGTGTCAACGATTGGGTCAGCGATGTCACCAGAAGTTATGTCATCGGCGGAACCACCAACGAGACGATCGTCAAAGCCTACATGGCGGTCTACGATGCTCAAAATTTGACTTTCCCGCTCATTGAAGCAGGAACGCCTGCATGGGCGCTTGACGACATCGCCCGAACCCACATCGAAGAGGAAGGATTTGGCGAATATTTCATTCATTCACTCGGCCATGGTTTTGGCGTGTGTGTCCACGAACCCCCGTTGCTTTCTGGTGGGACGGACGACCCGTTGTTCGGCCTCTCCTACAACCAACAGCCTTTGGCGCCCTACGATGCCATCACCATCGAACCGGGAATCTATCTCGAAGATTGGTTTGGTATCCGGATTGAGGATGATTTCTTGGTCAACCAAGAAGACCATGAATTCCTCACTATTGACCTTCCCCGCGACCTTGAATGGTTCATGATTGAACGGGACGACTACGATGCATCCATGGCCTTCAATCCACCCGTTGAGGAAATGGACGATGCAAAGGCTCTCCCGGCACCTGTTGGGATGGTTGAAATCGTTTGTTTGGTCGGTCTCGCAGGGTGGAGGTATCGCCAAACCTCGTCGGAACGCGAGGAGGCGGTGTGCTTCATCGGTGATGCACGGTAACGGTCCCGCAGACCTTGCACCACACCTTGGTACCGTCTTTGCGGGGTGTCACACCCGTGATGTCAATGCTTGCACCGCATTCGCACTTTACGACATTGGTCATGATGAAGGCCAATCATCGGTGCTTCATCAAGTGAACGCTTCATTCCCAAGCAACGGTGGTCTGAAACACCACGAAACACTTCGTCGTGGAGAAGCCCTTGATTTCAGACACATCGGTCTCGCTGGGCAACCCACCAGCATTGACCACCAGCCCCTCAAGTTGCTGTGCGAGGGCCTCGACGGATGCCCGTTCAACAATGGCCCAACCACGGAGCAAGCCCATGCCTTCTCGGGAGAACAGGTCAAACAAATCCGGGAGGTGTGCGAAACTGTTGTGTGGGAGGTTGACCAACACAACATCGGCTTGTTTTGAAAGGTGGGAGTTGTCCTTCCACGTCCTTGCATCCTGGCAGACCACGGTAGCTGGTTCGAAATTGGAGTGGTTCTTTGCCGTCCACACATCGAGATTCTGCTTCAACAACGCAACCGCTTTTGGATTCAAGTCACCCGCGAGGTATCCGTTGACAAGTTCATTTTCAGCGAGCAACAACGGCAGCGAAGGTCCAACGCCTGCATAAGGGTCTGCGACGACCAGAGGGCGTCCCAATTGTTGACGAAAACTTCGCAAAGCTTCCAAGGTGCCGAGTCGCTGATGTGACAAACGACTGGAATAGTACACCTCGCTTGGGTCGACCAGAACAGAAAACCCGTGCTCGCGAACTTGTGTTCGGGTGGTCGGATCGTCACCTCTCCACGCAATCGGTTGCAAGTCCCGGACGCGGAAATCTCCCTGAACGCCAGCATC
>JAYPIL010000073.1:0-7214 GCA_038127845.1 Candidatus Poseidonia sp. | reverse complement strand
ACGGCGACGCCTTCCCGTACGACGCCAACGAAACGATGGATTCGGACAACGACGGGTACGGTGACAACGCCGACATGTTTCCCAACAACGCCTTCGAGTACCTCGACAGCGACGGCGATGGCGTCGGCGACAACAGCGACCGCTTCCCCTTTGACGCCAGCGAAACGATGGATTCCGACGGCGACGGGGTGGGCGACAACGCCGATGCCTTTCCCAACGATCCGAGCGAAACAAAGGATTCCGATGGCGACGGCATCGGTGACAACAGCGACCCTTACCCCTTGCTCAACAACTTCCTCGACAGCGACGGCGACCAGATTCCCGACATTCAAGACGCATTTCCAGCTGACTTGACACAGTGGGTGGACACCGACGGTGACGGATACGGCGACAACACCTCGGGCATCAATCCCGATGCCTTTCCGAACGTAGCGAGCCAGTGGTCCGACCTCGACGGGGACGGTTACGGTGACAACTGGGGCAACGGCTCGTGGAACGAATCCCGGGCGAGTTCGGGCATTGGCCAGTTCCTCACGGGAGCCGTGTTGGCCGATTTCTGCCCGCAAGTCAACGGCAATTCCACCGCCAGCGGCTTCTTCGGATGCGCTGACGACGACGGTGACGGCATCGCGAACATGTTCGAACAAAAAGAGGAGATTCTCGACGCAGATGGCGACGGTGTGCTCGACGAGGACGACCAATGCCCCGGTACCCCCGTGGGCACGGAAGTGGATTCGTTGGGATGTGCAGTAACCGTTGAGGGCGAGGACGAAAACGTGGCCAGCGAAGAGGGCTTCCTGTCAAGTGAATTGGGCCAAGCCGTTGGCTTGGGTGCCATCATGTTGGCGTTGTTGACCCTCTTGCAGACCAACGCAGCCACCGCCGTTCTCCCAGAGGCGTTCCGATGGGTGCAGGTCTTCCGCAACAACTCGAAACTGACCAAGGAGGAAGAAAACGAACTGACCTATCTGCAATCGCTCGTTCAAGCCTACTTCCAGGAACCTGAAACGCTGGCCGAGGAGTTACGAGGGCTCAAGGCTGACCTGACCGCCCGCTTCACCAACAACGAGATCAAAGCTGAAACCCGAGAGAAAATTGGCGTGCTCATCAACGACCTGCTGGCCAGCAGTCACGAGGACCTCGTCCACATCGCTCACAACGACGCGTACTTCGGACTGGTCGCCACGGTGAACGCTGCGGAACGAACCGAGTTGCTTCAGGAGAAACTCGCCATGGCTGAGGACGGCGGCGATGACGTGTTCAGCGTCACCCCGCCTCAGGAAGCCAACGGGCGCATCAACCCCAACGACGGCTACGAGTGGCTTGAGTACCCCGAAGGCAGCGGGGTTCACTATCATCGGACACACAAGAGCGACGAGTGGACCAAGTGGCAAGGCTGACCGTGCCCTGTTCATGCGTTCCTCGATTGAGCTGGCCCATGAGGTTGAAGAGGTCCCCCGACTGGCAGGTATTGTGACCAACGCTTCGCTGTCGGCCCTGTCGTGGCACGCCCGCTTCTTGGGCGAAACGCCCGGTGACGAGGTTGAGGGCGGCCGTCAACGGCAGGTTCCCGGGAAATGCTGGTCGAAGGTCACGCCCACGCCCGCACCCGAACCAACACTGGCGCTCTGGTCAGACGAAATGGCTGAGGAATTGGGACTTGAGCGCACGGACGAAGCAGGCGTTGTCCTTGGGGGTGGCGAGCCCGTGCCCGGCATGCAACCCTACGCCCAGCGCTACGGCGGCCATCAATTCGGCAACTGGGCCGGTCAGTTGGGCGATGGGCGAGCCATTACCCTCGGAGAGGTCGAAACAGAAGGCGGCTTCCTCGAATTGCAACTCAAAGGGGCCGGTCTCACGCCCTATTCGCGGACCGCCGACGGCAAAGCCGTGCTGCGTTCCTCGATTCGGGAATTCCTCTGTAGCGAGGCGATGCATCACCTCGGCGTGCCCACCACCCGCGCCCTGTCGCTGGTGACCACAGGCGAGGCGGTCGTGCGAGACATCCTCTACAACGGCAACCCTGCCCCCGAACCGGGGGCGGTGGTGTGCCGGGTCGCGCCGAGTTTCATTCGCTTCGGGAGTTTCCAAATCCATGTCTCCGACGGTCACCACGAGACCTTGCGTACGCTGGTGGACCACACCGTGCGCCACCATTTCCCGCACCACGACGCCAGCACCGAAGACGGCCTCGTGGCGTGGCTGACCGAAGTGGCTGAATCCACGGCGATGATGATCGCTCACTGGATGCGGGTCGGCTTCGTTCACGGCGTGATGAACACGGACAACATGTCGATTCACGGACTGACGATTGACTACGGCCCGTACGGCTGGCTCGAACCCTTTGAGGTGGACTGGACGCCCAACACCACCGACGCCGGTCGCCGCCGCTATCGCTACGGCCAACAACCGCACATCGGTGCGTGGAACATCGCCCGCCTGCTCGAATCCATGGCGCCGTTGATGGACGACGTGAGCCGGCTTCAACCGGTCTTGGACCATTACATGGAGTTCGCCATGAACGCCCAGAGCGAAACGTGGGCTGAGAAATTGGGCCTCGGCACGCTTCAGGAATCCGATGAGGGATTGGTCAACGATTTGCTTGCACTCTTGGGAGCGACCGAGGTGGACATGACGCTCTTTTTCCGCCACCTCTGCTCCGTTTCCGAGCCCGACATCACTCACCTTGCCGACGCCTTTTACGACGGCGGAGAGCCCGACCTTGAAGCGTGGAACGCATGGTTGATGCGCTGGTGGGAACGGGTGAACGGAGAGCCCGACCGTGAGGGCATGCGACAAGCGAATCCCAAGTACGTGCTTCGCAACTGGATGGCACAATTGGCCATTGATGCGGCGGAAGAAAGGGGTGATTTCTCGGTGGCTCAAGAACTGCATGAACTGCTCAAGCGACCCTACGACGAACAGCCCGAGATGGAAGAAAAGTGGTTCCAAAAGCGGCCCGAATGGGCCCGCCACCGTGTCGGCTGCTCAATGCTCTCCTGTTCGAGTTAATCCAGCGTTTGCGGGTCGTAGCGCAGGCCCTGACCGAGGGCAAAACCGACGGTGTTGACCACGAGGTCGGACAGTTTGTTGTCCCATGTCTCCTCAACAAATTCGAAGGGCAGGTAGAGTTCGAGCACTTCCCATCCCACCGAAAGAGCGAGGAAGACCCACCAGTTTTGCAGGAGATAGCGGCCGATGAAGGTCCACTGGACGAAATGACCCAGCGACCACAGGTTGAGCAAGACCACGCCTGACCCTCCACGTCCTCAGAGGGAGGTCGGAAACGACCTCAAAGGGCGGCCTTGAAGGCGCTGATGACGTCATCGTTGAGCTTCTCCCAAGGGAAGGTCTGGCCGTTGGGCTGACGACCGAAGTGGCCACCAGCAGCCGTGATGCCGTAGATGGGCGCAGCCAAACCGAGGTCGCGGATGATGTGACCGGGCTTGAACGAGAAGTGGGCGTCAACGAGGTTGGCGATGGCTTCGTCGCTGAGGTTGCCGGTACCGAAGGTGTCCACGCGAATGCTCACGGGGTCGGCCACACCGATGGCGTAGGCGAGTTGGATTTCACACTCGGAGGAGAGCCCAGAAGCGACCACGTGCTTGGCGGCCCAGCGAGCGGCGTAGGCAGCAGAGCGGTCCACCTTGGTCGGGTCCTTGCCTGAAAAGGCGCCGCCGCCGTGGCGTCCACGGCCGCCGTAGGTGTCGACGATGATTTTGCGGCCTGTCAAACCGGCGTCGGCGTAGGGACCACCCGGGTCGGCGAAACGACCCGTTGAGTTGACGTGAATGGTGGTCTTCTCGGTCATCAACGCTGCTGGAACGACGGGGCGAATGACGTGTTCGATGATCTGCTCGCGGACAAAAGCCTGCTCGACTTCTTCGGAGCCGTGTTCGGCGATCATGTCCTTGTGCTGGACAGCGATAACGACGTTGTCGGCGTACACGGGTTGACCGTCATTTCCGTGCATCAGCGTGACTTGGGACTTGGCGTCGGGTCGGGCCCACGGAAGGGTGCCGTCGAGGCCGAGTTTGCTGACCTGTCGAGTCAGGGCTTGGGAGAGCGCGATAGCGAGCGGCATCCAGCGACCTTGGTGCTCGGGGTAGGCTTCGGTCTCGTCGCAGGCGTAGCCAAACATGAGGCCCTGGTCGCCTGCGCCCTGCTCGTCGACGGATTGGACCACACCGCGGTTGATGTGAGCGGATTGACTGGTGATGAGTTCGGTGACTTCGCACAGGTCCTCGGAGGTGGCGTCCATGCCGATGCCGTGCGACGTGTAGCCGATGGCAGCAGCGGTCTTGCGAGCGATGGCGATGTAGTCGGGTGCTTCGATGCCAGCAGCGAGTTTCACCTCACCGGCCAACACGATGTGGGAACGGTCTTCTCGTCCCTTCACAAGCGTCTCCACGGCCACCTTGGCCTTGGGGTCGAGGGCGAGACAGGCGTCAACGATGGCGTCGGAAATCGCATCGCACAACTTGTCGGGATGGCCGGCGGCCACCGATTCTGACGTGAACAACCATTCTTGCGTCATGTTGGCGGCCTCTCCGCTCCTGTATATCAAGAGTTGCCGTGCTCGTAAACTGGCATTTCATGGCGTTGAGCAGCCACCCGCGGGATGGTGTCGTTATCGATGCACGGAGGCGAGGTCACGTACCGACGGTGTAGTCGTCGAGGTAAGCAAGTTGAGCATCGGTCAGTGTGTCAATGCTGAAGCCGAGCGTGTCCAGTTTCGTGGTGGCCAAATCTTGGTCCTGCTCGGTTGTGATGTCGTAGACCTGCTTGCCCATGGAGCCGCCTTCCTTGGCCAAGCGGCACAGGGAAAGGAACTGGTTGGCAAAGGACATGTCCATCACTTCTGAGGGGTGACCTTCAGCAGCGGCGAGGTTGACCAGACGACCACGAGCCAGCAGGAAGATGCGGCGGCCGTCGGGCATGAGGAATTCCTCGTTGTCCTGACGGATGGTGCGGACCGACTTGGCTTGTGCTTCAAGGTCGGTGATCTTGATTTCGCAGTCGTAGTGACCGGTGTTGCAGACGATGGCGCCGTCCTTCATGGACTCGAAGTGGCGACCGACGATGACGTCTTCCATGCCCGTAGCGGTGCAGAAGATATCGCCGAGTTTGGCGGCCTCATCCATCGGCATCACGCGGTAACCTTCCATGACGGCACGGAGGGCGGGAAGCGGGTCCACTTCGGTGATGATGACGTTGGCACCCATCCCTTTGGCCCGCATGGCCACACCGCTGCCGCAGTGACCGTAGCCGGCCACGACGAAGGTCTTGCCAGCGAGCAACACGCTGGTGGCTCGCAAGATACCGTCGAGCGTGGATTGACCCGTTCCGTAGACGTTGTCGAAGTCCCACTTGGTGACGGCGTCGTTGACGGCGATGACGGGGTAGCGCAGGTCGCCGGCGGCGGCCATGGCTCGCAAGCGGTGCACGCCGGTGGTCGTTTCTTCGGTACCACCGATGACGCCCTCAGCGTATTCGGACTTGTCACCGTGAACGCGAACGATGAGGTCGGCTCCGTCGTCAAGGGTGAGCGTGGGCTTGAACTCAAGGGTCTTGTCGATGCACCAGTAGAAGTCCTCGGTGGATTGACCGTGCCAAGCGTGAACGGAGTAACCTTCGCTGGCAAGCCAGGCAGCGACTTCGTCTTGGGTTGAGAGCGGGTTGCAGCCCGACCAGGAGATTTCAGCGCCTGCGGCACGGATGGCTTCGATGAGCACGGCCGTTTCCTTGGTCACGTGAAGGCAGCCAGCGACGCGCATGCCAGCGAGCGGCTTGGTGCGCTCGGCTTCTTCCTTGAGTTTTGCCAACACGGGCATGCGGGCACGAGCCCAGTCCACCAGAAGAGCGCCGTTTTCGGCCAGCCCCATGTCTCGAACGGTGTAGTTGTCACCCTTGTCCAATTCATCCATGGTCGGCCGACCTGCTCGCCCCTCTTGAACTCTATCGTGAGTCCCCAACCCTCAACGGATACCCGAAAGGAGCGTTGCAGCCAATCACGCGTATCGTCAGCGGTAGGCATGGAAGGACATGCGTCCTTGGTTCATGGTTTGACGGAAGGAGCCTCGGCCCGAGAAGAGACCCTTGATCGACGAAAGATAGCGGATAGGCCACGCGTAGCGCAACCAGGGCCGCTTGGGGTAGACGACTTCGACACGAGAGAACCCGAGGTCCCTGAGCATCCCCTTCATGGCGGCCACGTTGGGCGCCCAGTAGTTGGTTTCGTCGTTGTTGAGGGAATCGCCGGGGAAGTAGACCATCGACGGCTTCCAGCGATGAAGGTCGTCCACGTGCGTCTCGACGATGAGGAGTTCATTGCACACTTCGGCGGCGACTCGCAGGCCGGCCATGGGGTCCTGCAGGTGGTAAAGCACACCAAGGAACATGACGACGTCGAACTTCCCCACCTTTTCGGGCGTGATGTCCATGGCGTCGATGTCCAAGGATTCGACCTTGGAGTCGAGGGTTTCGTGGACGAGGTTGAACCCGTCCTTCGTTCCCCATCCGGGTCCGCTCCAACAGAAGTGGTCGGTGGCGAGCACGCGCTCAGCACCGTTGCGCTCTGCTTGGAAGGAAAAGAAGCCGTCCCACGCCCCGATATCCAGCACGGACTTGCCCGTGAGGTCCTCGGGGAGGCAGACTTGGCCCAACTTGTCCATGGAGTTGTCACGACCCGGCGTGACGATGCCGTCTCGCAACGGAATGGAGTGGAACCACGTGATGTCCTTCATTCGCCGGAGAAGATCCTCGTTGTCGGCCATGTTCTTGCCTCCACGCTTCCGCATTTATCGCTTCTTATGGCGGTTGAACCGCCCAACCGCCTCACTTCTTGTCCTTATGCAGCTTCTTGGCCTGCTTGGCCCATTCGTCACGCTTGACACGGCCGGGGAAGAACTCGATGGCGACGTTGACCTCTTCTTCGATCTTCGCCGTCATCTTGCTGACCTGCTCAAAGGTGTAGATGCCCAGAGCGTTCAACTTCTCCTCGATGAACGGCCCGATGCCCTTGATCGCCTTCAGGTCGTCCTTGTCTGAGGCAGAAGCCACACCGAGGGTAGCGAAGTCAATCGATTCGGCCTTGGCGGCTACACGAGCCAATTCCTCGGCCTGCTTGAGCGCCTTCTCGTCCAACTTGACGTCCTCGCCGAGCAAGATCTTCGCCTGGTTCACCCACTGGTCGCGCTTGACACGACCGGGGA
>JAYPIL010000072.1:0-7241 GCA_038127845.1 Candidatus Poseidonia sp. | reverse complement strand
ACCCTCGCCGACCTCGGTGGCTCTGAAAACATCCGCCCAGATGATGTTCTGGAGGCCATTCAGTTTCGCTCACTGGACCGCAAGCTGTTTACATGAAATGCATGGAATCCTCTTCGGGATTACCCCACGGCAGGATACCATTGCATCACGTCCACTTTATTTCGCTTGACCTTTACAGCAGGTAGATTCTATTAATGCTCCATGATTTCTCTGTTACGGGCACTACTACTGTGCGGCACTTATGCCGGACTGCTTGTGACCATCGTGACGGGAACCCTGGTGAATGCCTGTGGTGATCATGAGTCGGACCATACTCATGAAGCTGAATTGCACTGCGACGACATGTCGTGTGAGGAAGCCGATGAGTGTCATACTACCGACTGCCACGAAGATGAATCTCCGTGTGATTCCGATGATCATTCAGATGAGCATCACCACCACCATCATCACTCTTGCACATCGAGTTCAATCCCGGTCGCTGCCCTTACTCAAGGATGTCAGCAACTGTCTCATCCGAGCCACAAGCTCTCGTTGATTGTCACTGAGCATCTGGATGTTCCTGATGCCCCGGTCTTGTCTGAAGACAAGCCACCTTTGATCTGAGCGCACCTTAACCGCGCTCCCTCGTGCCCTTTTGGCACGATTATCTTCCCCCAATCTATGGCGTTTGCCGCATGGGGGCGATCAATCCCGTTGAATGATTTCATTCAGTGCTCTTCTCACCCTGTGAAATAGCACCACCGATCAAAATCACGTTATGTCCAAATTCATTTTATACTCACTACTTCTATTTTCAATCCAAGTTCAGCTCCTACTCGGGGAGCAAGCCTTACCCATCGTCACGTTGGATAACGTGAGCCACTTTGTCCGCAAGCAGAATCCAGATCTCGCAGCCGCAAGAATGCTGATTAAGGAGGCGTCTGGCCGATTAGCCCAGTCGGGTCGACTCTCAAATCCAGAGCTCCAAAGCTCCATCGAGCACAACTCTCGACTTCGTGAGGGAAGGATTGAAATTGGTATTTCTCAAAAGTTCCCAATCACCAATCGCTTGCAGCTAGAAAAAGATGTATCTCTTTCAGAGTTAGAAGCGGCCAAGGCCGAAGTTCGAGAGACTGAGCGCAAGCTCATCGGTCGCTCCCGAGAATTAGTTGTCAATTTGCAGGCATCGCGAGAGCGCCGAAAACTATTAAGTGAGCTGATCGGCGTATCCACAGAGTTCGCTGAATTTCTCAATAAGGCAGCAGAAAAAGGAGAAGGTTCCACTCTTGATGCAGGACAAGCAAAACTGGAAACCGCCATCCTTTCGGTGGAGATCCCACAGCTGCAAGCTCGGGAAGCCGCTCTTATGGGTGAACTCAAACCCTTGCTTGGCATGCGTATCAGTGACCCAATGTACGTAGGCGGTGATCTGGGCGATCCTACGCTTCCAACCAAAGACCTGAAACCAGCTATGCGTCCGGATTTGAAGGCTGCAACGCTGACCTCTCAGGCTGCGTCACAACAAGTAGAGCTGGAAAAAGCGCGCCGTTATGCAGATGTTGAAGGCGGCCTCTTCTTTGCAGGCGAGCGCGCTGAGGACGCGCCTGGCGGTTATGAAGATGAGGCAATCATAGGTTTCCAATTCAAGATCGCTCTCCCCCTCTGGGATAAGAACGAGGGAGCAATCCAAGAAGCCAAGGCCCGAAAAAAACGCAAGGATCTCGAAGTGGATGCTCTGCGCCGAAACATCAATCTGGCCGCTCAGTCCACTCGGGATGAGATGACCAAATGGAAGCGATTGATCGAGGAGATTGACGAAACTTTGCTCCCCCTTGCCGAACAACAATCAAAATTTGCCGAGGAGGCTTACCGCAACGGACAAGGCGAAATTCAATCCGTTCTTAGAACTCGTGAAAAGCGCCTCCAACTCGCGGCATCAAAGCTTGATGCGCTCAAAGAATTTCATCTAGCCCGCGTGCGTCACAAAACTGCGCTCGGCCGATAACCCACCAACTTAATTGAACTTCATGAAACGATATATCCCATATCTCTCGATCCACATTCTCCTAGGTCTGACTGCAATCGGGGCTGAGGAAGGACTCGATCCGGAACGAATTGCCAACACCGTAATCCTCGATGAATTCGGGGTGAAAAACCTTCAACTCGAAACCGTTGTGGTCGAGGAGCGAGATTTTGAAAATACGGTATTTGCCATCGGTAGAGTCGAAGAAATTCCCGGCAAGCGCTGGTCGGTTGCTTCTCGAATCTCCGGACGTGCTATCGAGGTCAAAGCCTTCATTGGTGACCGCGTTGAGAAAGACCAACTACTGATTCGTGTTGAGAGCCGCCAACCCGGCGACCCACCGCCCACCATCGACTTGCATGCCCCAATCGGAGGACTGGTGACCACTTCCCATGCGCTACAAGGTCAACCCGTTGAGCCCAATCAGGACCTCATCGACATTTCAGATCGCTCCGAAATGTGGGTCATCGCTCATATCCCTGAACAGCGAGCATCCGAGATGAAAGTGGGCACGCGCGCCCGAATTACTTTCCCCGCACTCGGCGTTGAGCCGGTTATGGCTGAACTGGCACGTTTTGGAGTGCGCGCCGACCGCGAAGCAGGTGCCATTGAGGGAGTCTTTGTCGTCCCGAATCCGAATGGCCGTCTCCAACCAGGAATGCGCGCTGAGTTCGACATCATCGTCAACACCCGACCCAATGTGCTGGCAGTGCCTGAAGATTCAATTCAGGGCGACCCGGCATCAAGGGTTGTCTATGTGAAGGACTTCGAGATCCCCAATGCATTTGTCAAAGCTCCTGTGGTGACTGGAGACAAAGGCGGCGGTTGGGTTGAAATCAAGCAAGGTCTGTTCCCTGGCGATGAAGTCGTGACTCGTGGCTCATACATGCTTGGCTTCGTGGGTGGTGGGGGCAGCGTTTCCCTCAAGGATGCCCTTGATGCCGCTCATGGCCACGAACACGCCGAAGATGGGTCTGAGCTGACGGACGAAGATGCCGGCTCTGACGAGTCAGACCACGGTCACCCACACGATGATCACGGAAGCACTCCATTATGGATGATCTTTTATGCGGGTGGCAGCACATTGCTGCTGATTGTATTCGCCCAACTCTGGTGGAACCTCAGACGGAAAGGAGCTCGTCATGCTTGACCGCCTAATCCGCTTTTCACTCGCGCAGCGCGGACTCGTCATCATGTTGGCGTTAGTCGTCCTGATTCTTGGTGTCAAAAAAACCGTTGAGACACCCGTCGACGTCCTACCCGACCTGACCAAGCCGACCGTGACCCTGCTCACTGAAGCTCAGGGCTATTCACCCGAGGAGGTTGAGACACTCATCTCGATTCCCCTTGAAAATTCCCTCATGGGGGTGACGGGCGTCGATCGCATTCGCACCACCAATGACATCGGCTTATCGCTCATTTTTATTGAGTTCGACTGGGGCACCGACATCTACAAAGCCCGCCAGTTCGTCCAAGAGCGACTCATGGGTGTTAACGAGCAGCTCCCTGAAGGGATTACACCCTACATGACGCCAGTCACTTCACTGATGGGCGACATCATGCTTGTCGGCCTGCGTGACTCCACTCAACAGACCTCGCCGCGTGACCTTCGCGTGATCGCTGATTGGGTCGTGGCGCGCCGCATTCAATCCATACCTGGCATTGCCGAGGTGCTATCCATGGGCGGTGGCGTGAAGCAAATGCAGGTGCAGCCAGATCCCGACAGGATGCGACTTCACCAAATCACCTATGAAGAGCTTCGAGATGCTGCTGCCGAGGCGGTCAAGAACACCACAGGCGGGTTCCTCACGGAACGCGCCCAGGAAATCATGGTTCGCAATTTGGCGATGTCGACCGACCCGGATGTGATTGCCACCACCGTTGTTGCCTACCGCAATGACCGGCCCATCCATATTCACGATGTCGCCGAAGTGAAGTGGGACATCGAGCCCATGCGTGGTGATGCGGGATTTGGTATCGCTGGTGGGAAGCCCGACGCCGATGGAAATCTGGGCACCAGAGGAGTCATCATCATGGTGCGTAAATCCCCAGGCTTCGATACCATTGAACTGACTGAGAAGGTCGACTTGGCGATTGCAGAACTTGGTAAATCTTTGCCCGAGGGAGCCGAGTTGGTCCCCATCTACCGGCAAGAGGACTTCATCAAATTGTCCATCGACAACCTCGTCGAAGCCCTCCGAGACGGTGCGATCATGGTATCTGTCATCCTATTCCTTTTCCTTCTTAACTTCCGGGTCACTGCCATCACCCTGACAGCAATTCCATTGTCACTGGGTCTAACCCTCCTGACCTTCGATCTCTTTGGACTGACCGTAAACTCCATGACTCTCGGCGGTCTCGCAGTGGCAGTTGGTATGGTGGTCGATGATGCCATCGTCGATGTAGAAAACGTCTTCCGACGATTAAGAGAGAACGCGGTACGCAAAGAACCCAAACCCAAGCTGGAAATCATCGCGCGGGCTTCGAGCGAAGTTCGCTCATCCATTCTCTATGCGACGGTGCTGATCATCCTCGTGTTCCTGCCATTGATGGCACTCTCGGGCGTCGAAGGCAGGCTCTTTACTCCGATTGCGGTCGCCACCATCGTCAGCATGGCTGCTTCCTTCATCGTTTCACTGACCGTGATTCCGGTGCTCAGCTCTTTTCTGCTGAATCCCAAGCCGGGCAAGGAGCATAAAGACTTCATTCTCGTGCGCTGGCTTAAAGCCGGCTTCAGAGCAACATGGATGCGGCTCGCACTTTCGCAGCCAGCATTGGTTGTTGTGGGCACGGCACTGCTCATGGTTGTCGCCTGGTTCACCTTCACTGACATGGGGAAAAACTTCCTGCCACCGTTCCGTGAACCCACAGCACTCGTTGCGACCACCTTGAGCCCTGGCACTTCTCTCAAGACCACCTCCGAAGTCTCAGATGTTGCGATGGAGAAACTATTGCAGATTCCTGGAGTGAAAATCGTTGGCTACCGGGCCGGGCGCGCCGAACGCGGCGACCATGTGGTGCCCGTTTCCACCGTTGAAATTGAAGTCGAGTATGAGGAGTCGAGCGACCGCAGTCGTGAGGAAATCATCGCTGACATCCGCGAAACGATGCAGACCATTCCTGGCACATTCAGTGCCATGAGTGGGCCATTGGCGGATCGAGTGGGCCACATGCTCAGCGGTGTCTCAGCAAAGGTAGCGGTCAAGATCTATGGCCCCGACCTCGACGAGTTGCGTCGCCTAGGAACTGAAATTGCCGAAATTGCCCGAACCATTCCGGGGCTTGAGGAGGCTCGAACCGAACAGCAGGCCAGCGTGCCTCAGCTTCGTATTGAGCCCGACCCAGAACGGGCAGCCGCTTATGGCGTCACCCCAGCCGCACTGACAGACGAGATGTCAGGAATGATGGGCGGTGAGAAAGTCGCTGAACTGTATGAGGGTGTTCGCGTTTACGATTTGGTGGTTCGGCTCCCCGAGGCATGGAGAGAAAACCCTGAACGCTTGCGCTCACTCTATGTGGACACCAAGGCAGGACAACTCGTGCCGCTCGATACCGTCGCAGACCTTCTCCAAGCAACGGGCCCGAATACCATCAAACGGGAGAATCTGCGCCGACGCTTCGTGGTCGCGATCAACCCCACAAACGATGATCTGGTAGCGGCCGTTGACGAACTTAAACGCCGCGTGAGCGAGGAGCTTGATCTCCCGGAAGGTTATACAATTTCCTACGAAGGCGAATACCTCGCCCAAAAGGAAGCATCACGGGTCATTGCGATCACCTCATTGCTGGTGCTCCTGGTTGTCGTCTTCCTGCTGCATTCCTTCTTCAAGACATTCAGCTTTGTTGCCCTGGTCCTCACGATCATTCCAGTCTCGCTGATTGGGGGCGTGCTCTACACCCGAATGTCACTTGATAACGTTAGTATCGCGACACTGGTCGGGTTTATTGCCGTCGGCGGCATCGCTGCACGCAACAACATCATGTTGATTTCCCACTGTCTCCATCTCATGAAGCATGAGGGAGAAGGTTTCACACGTGAGATGATCGTTCGCGGCACAGAGGAGCGGCTCGTTCCTATTCTGATGACCGCCATTTCCGCAGGCCTCGCCCTAATCCCCCTTGTTCTTGCTGCAGACGAGCCCGGCAAGGAGATCCTGAACCCAGTGGCTGTGGTCATTGTGGGTGGACTCGTTAGTTCAACCCTGCTCGGGCTGCTGGTTACTCCTGCACTCTACTACCGCTTCGGACGCAAACCTTCCGAAAAAGCAATCCGCCTTAATGCAGGTGCATCCGCCTAAAGTTTCAATCCGAAAACCAAACCAACAACAACCAATGAAAATGAAACCATACCAAAAAATAGCCGCCCTCGCAGCGGTGTTCAGCCTCGGCCTAGTCGGCTCCATCTATGCCGAAGACAAGCATGATCATGGAGATCACGATGGTCACGACCATGGGAAGCACGCCAAGAAGATTGCCGGACCAAATGGAGGCCGTGTCCTCACCGGCGTCGAGCCCCACCTCGAATTCTTCCTCACCAAAGACCGTAAGGTGAAGATCACAGCGGTTGACGATGATGGCAAAGCGGTCGAGCTCGGCGAACAGTCCGTTACGGTCACAGGCGGTAGTCGCTCGAACCCAACTCGACTGACTTTCACCAAGGACGGCAACTCGCTAATCTCGGACAAGGCATTCCCAGAGGGCAAGATGCTCCCAGTCATCGTGCAAATCAAAGCCAAGCCGGATGCCAAGTCCGTGGTGGAGAGATTCGTTCTCAATCTGAGCGATTGCCCAGGATGCAAGTATCTTGAATACGCCTGCACCTGTGATCACTGACACATTAGGCAGATGCCCAAAGCCACTAAATCCCTATAGAATAGAGAAAATTTGATGTGGTGAATTAAATCAACCGTCTGAGGAAGGTGCCGTTTCTATAAGCCGCGCCGCAGGCTCCTTCACCTTCCCTGCCCGGTTCATGTTGATTGCCGCCATGAACCCCTGCAAGTGCGGCTACCACGGGGATCCCAAACGCGACTGCCGTTGCTCACCGCGCGAAGTTGAAAACTACCGCAACCGCATCAGTGGCCCCCTCTTGGATCGTATCGACATTCATGTGGAAGTGCCCGCCGTCACCTTCCAGGAACTGCAGGGACGAGGCGACGGCGGCGAAAGCTCTGCCATCATCCGCGCCCGCGTCGAGGCCGCACGCGACATCCAAGGTCAGCGCTTTGGCGCCGCCACC
>JAYPIL010000071.1:2428-7330 GCA_038127845.1 Candidatus Poseidonia sp. | reverse complement strand
TGAACACCCCGTTGGCGCCCCATCCGTGCTCGTCGTCGCCGATGAGGGCGCGCTTAGGGTCAGCGGAAAGCGTGGTTTTCCCCGTACCGGACAGGCCGAAGAAAATGGCGGTGTTCTCACCGTTGGTGTTGGCCGAGCAGTGCATGGGCAGAATACCCTTCTTGGGGAGAATGAGGTTCATCACCGAGAAGATGGATTTCTTGATTTCTCCGGCGTATCGTGTGCCGCCGATGATGACCTCCTTAGCAGCGTAGTTGACGATGACGAAGCAGTGGGAGTTGAGGCCGTCCGCCTCACCGTTTGCCTCAAAGTGAGGGGCGTGAAGCACGGTAAATTCTGGTTCGTGTTTCTCGAGTTGAGCGGCATCCGGTCGTATGAACATGTTGCGGGCGAAGGTGTTGTGCCAGGCGTTGTGGTTGATCACGCGGATTGGCAAAGCTTCGGAAAAGTCAGCACCGCAGTAGAGGTCTTGCACGAACAGCGCCTCTTGGTTGGAAAGGAAGTCAACGACCTTGGCTCGCATGCGCTGGAAGGTGGCCTCGTCGGTGGAGACGTTCACGTCACCCCAGTTGATGTCGCTTGAAACCGAAGGCTCGTCCACGATGAACTTGTCATTGGGTGAGCGACCCGTGCGTTCCCCTGTTTCGGTGACGAGTGCGCCGTGTGCGCTCAAAATCCCTTCACCGCGCTCGACGGCTATGTTGACCAAATCGCTCGCAGATAGGTTCCAGTGGACCGTTCCGGAGGTGGAAATACCGTGTTGTTCGAGGCTCCCGGAAGGGGTGCCGATGGTGCCGCCCATGCCGAGCGTTTCCGCCGCCCCTCTTTGTCCCTTTTGGCGAGGGGACAACCTCGTTTGAGCGTTCATTGACCACCCGCACGTCCGACGAACCGGCCAAATCCAAGCACCCAGCAAACGAACCGTTCGCCCCTCGTTGTTCGGTCAACTTCAAGGCAACAGAGAGCAGCATCGCGTCATGGAGGAGACGTCACAGGGGCCCGAAGACCCTTCTGTGGTTGACGACGACGTTCTCCGAGAGCAATCGTTCAAGCGCGCCAAAGGCCTCAATCTTGACTCGTTCATGGTGGCATCTTCCAGCGAATCGGAACCCGAGTCGCCACAACAGGAGGTCGCCGTGGTGGAAGATGCAGCCGTGGGAGAACTTGCGGAAGTCTTCACGAACGAACCTGTCTCCGTAGCACCGGTTCAAGACTCCACCACACAATTCGCCGTTCACGGAGAGCAAGCCATCGGGAAAGGCTTGGCCGTGGCGATGGTGGTTGTTTGGACAGCGATAGGGGCGTTGGTTGGAACCGTCCTTCCTCCGCTGATTGGCGCCATTGGCCTTGCGAGCATGGCGGTGTTCGGCTTGTATCTCGGTGAGCGATGGATTCGACGGGAAGCCATGCATCTCCTCGGATTGACATGGGTGATCATCTCGATGAAACTGCTGTACGGGTTAGCCCTCGACCTTTGGCGCTGGGGCTGGTTGGATGCCGTGGGGGGAAGTCCGAGCCAAACGCTTGGTGCGTTGCTCTTGGCCTTGGTCGGCCTGAACGTCGCTTTGGCGTTCCGCCACGACGAAGACGCCATCGCAGCGCAATCTGCCTTGGTCCTGTTCGCCGTCGGGAGTTCGGCAGGGGCCGTTTACGGAGAACAAGGGATCGCCGTGTTCATCGTGCTCGCCATGACGTTGATGCACGGCCTCGCTTGGCTTCGTTCGTCGGGCAACCTCGCCAGCCTTGGTATTTCGATGTCCTACCTGTGGGTCGGCGTCCACGCTCTCTCCAATCACTGGTCCATCGGGTCGTTCGTGCTGGTTCCCGTCGATGACGGATTGGTGTTGTTCCTTCTGCTGGCCGTGGTCACGGCTGCCAATGCGGGGATGGCCGCCGTCTTCGTTCACCATGAAAACTGGCTGAGTCAAGCGTTCAACGCCATGGGTCTTGGAAAGCCCGGATTGTGGGCCGTATCGGTTTCACTCGGCATGGTTGGGGCGTTGATGGCCATCGCAGCACATCGTGAGGAAACGGGGTACGCACTTGCTCAATTGATGCTTCTCACCCTCGCTTTCTCCTCTTCCTATCTCGTTGTTCGCGGTGTATCTTGGTCGTCGTTGATGCCGTTTGTCCTCGCCCCCGTGCCGTTTTTGGTGGCGTTTGTCGCCCTGGTCAACACGCAAACATTGACGCTCAGCTTCCCGTTCTCGCTCAGTGAATACTCCCTGTTTGCCGTACTCACTGCTGCCCTTTGCTGCGGGGTCTTGTTGCGGCACCAAGCCCGTGTTTCCGACCACGTGCTCTGGCTGGGCTCGTTGGTCATCGTGGTGTTGCTCACGCTGTTGATTCCTGCCGAGGATGCTGGGACCGGCTCTCGACTTCTCCTCGTCGCTCAAGGCGTCGTTTGGGTGGGTCTGGGGGGACTTGCTCTTCTTCGTTCTTCGCCGAGCATGGCGGGGGTCGCGGTGCTGGCACCGTATGCGTGGTTGCTGGTGTTCGCTACGGACATTGAAACTCGTCTTGTGAATGCTGACGTGGTGCCCATTGTTCTCGCCGAGGGTGACGTCGGCTGGTGGATGGGTGCACTGGTCGTTCAGCAAATTCTGGTCTGCACGCGTTTGGGTGGTGCGAGGTTGAACCTCGGTGCCGGGTTTGCCGGCCTTTCGGAAATCAGCGGCCGCTTGAGAGACAGCGAGGTGTTGAACTTGTGGAATTTGGTCTTCATCCTCGCATGCTTGACCTACCTCGCCATGGCGCGTCCTGACGGTTTGACGACGCTTGGCCTCGTCGGCGGTATGGGCGCGCTGTTGCTCAGTCACGCCGCAGTGGTGTGGCGCGGCGTTCATCAGACCCGTCCACAAACCTTGGTGATGGTGTGGGCCTTTGTTGCTCTGGCCTTGGCTTGGCGGTTTGGTGAAGAATCGCTCTGGGGCGTGTTGCTCACGGTGGGGAGTTTGCTTCTCGTCTTGGGGGCGCTGCAGCGTCTTCGCAAGGCGGTCAACGAATCAACGGCTCAAGACCACCACCGAGCGTTGCCGGGTCAATTGCTCACCCTTCACTTGGGTGTCATGACGGGGTTCTTCCTCACGGTGGCCTTGTCTCCCGAACGTCAAACGGTCCTCACGGGGGCGGATCTTCTTTCCGAGATGACCAACCTCTGGCTTCTCACGGCCATGGGTTCGGTGTCCCTGTTCATGTATCTGCAACGGCTTGACGTCATCAATACGTTGCTGATGCCTACACTCGCTGCGGTTGCGGTGCTCATCAGCATGGCGTTGGCGGGCCAGACCTTGGACAACCCCGATGTCCCCCTTGTTGCGCTGCTGCTGTTCGTCCTCGCAGGCGCCTATCTGGCTTTCCAAGGTGATGTTCGAGCGGGCTTGAAAGCGGTCGCTGCCAAAGACGAGCGGCTTGCATCGTTTGCAGAAAAACGAGAGCGAGTGACCCAACTCGTCACCTCTCCATCGACAGACGGTTCGTCCTCGGTGACCCTCAAGGAACTCGATGCGGAACTGCTCGAGTTGGCAGAGCGCCAAAAAAACCGAGCAAAGCGAAGCGATGTTCAAGCAGGCGACGACCTTCTGGTGGGTGACATTCACTACCGCCCCGTCGTTCTTCTGTTGTTCCTTGCGGTGGCCTTCCTCGGCGCAGCGTGGTTGGCTTACACCACCAAGCTTGGCGTTCAAGCCCTTGGTTTCAGTGCTTGCTTCGCCGTGGTGCTGGTGGGCATTACGCGGTTACGGGCCAACACCATCGGTCTGCGCCTTCCGGATGTATTGGGCGTTGAACTTCCCATCGTGGTGGCCATGGGCGGTTTGGTGCTTGTTCACGTCGCAGGACGGATGACGGTTGGTGTCCTCAGTGATGACGCCGTTCATCAGATGGTGCTGATGCTCGGAGCGATGGTGCTGGCTGGCATGGGCTTGTTTGGACGAAACGACCTCGGGTTGAGGATTCCGAGTGCGCTTGAGATGCTGCTGGGTTGCCTCGTTTTGGATCGGGTGTTGTGCCTTTTGCTCGGGGGGCAAGTTCCCGTTCCCCTGTCCACCGACCCAGTCGCTTCAACGGCGAGCTGGTCTGCGCCGCTGTTTGCAATCGAGGTGTTCTTGCTCGGCATGGTCATTCTGTACGATTGGGTGGAGGGTGAACGACTGCGGAGAGGGTTGACCGACCATCGGTCCGCTGGAGGACGCAGTGCGTGGATGTTGGGAACGGTTCTGCTGTCGCTCGGCCTGTCTGCCGTCGTTGCGCTTCTTGTTGGATTGCGCCGAGGTCGGGCATGGCAACAACCCGCCGTGGCACTCACGGCCGTGCTTTGCGTTCCCTTTGCGATTGAGGCCTTGACGATGTGGCTCTTTGCATCGTTTGCGGGACTCTTGACGCCCACGCTCACCACGGCGGCTATGGGTGTGGTGAGCCTTGTTTGGGTCGTCGGTGCCGTTCGTTTCGACCACGGCTTGTGGCTCGCTTCGGCGTTGTGGGCGACGCATCTGATGTTCTATCCCTCCGCCGTTCTTTCCGCTTCGTTGGTCATGCTGTCGCTGGCGGGATTAACGGTGTCCGCCACGGCTTGGTTGGCCGGCATCCTCACAAAACGCAAATCGTGGCGAGTGATGGGTGCCGTGGACCTGGTCGTGGCGTGGGTGTTCGCCGCCGTGGCGTTGGTGTCGGGAGCGACCTCAGGGTACATCCTCGTCTTGTTGGTGGCTTCTGCCGCACTCCTGTTCGCCGTGACCACCTTGACGCAGGCCAACGAGGCTGCATTGCTCGACGATTAGTTGTCGGTGAGTGCAGCTGCCAGTTCCTGCACCAACCGCTCCAACAGGTCTTCGTAGGGGTCCGAATCAATCCCTGGCGACAACCGCAAGGACACACTGGTCTTTGCTTGCGTACCGCTGTTTC
>JAYPIL010000071.1:0-2328 GCA_038127845.1 Candidatus Poseidonia sp. | reverse complement strand
GAACGTCCCCGGTCGGTGGACAACAGCATGGCGCACAGCGTGGCAGCACCATCGCCAACCAGACTCCATGCCCCTTCACTGGAAGGGTGCGGAGCAGGCAAAACGATGTGGCCCGAATCTTCCACCCCGAGCATGCACGGCATTGAGGTTCCGCTGATGAGGGATGCATCATCGCCTCGAAGCGCATAGGCCAGCCATCGGTCGCCGACGGCCGTTTCCATGGTCGTCGCCTTCGTATCTAGTGTCCGAACATGCGATGGAAGGGCGATATCGGATTCGATGCTGGATGCAAACCTCCACCCTGAAGAAGTGCGAGCGGCCATCAAAAGGGCCGCCACGGCATCACCGTCCACGACCTTGTAGCCTGTGCTTGTGGCTTCAATGAGCAGGCACCGGTCTCCATCGCCGTCCAAGGCTGCGCCCACCAACTGGCCCACAGGCGCTGGTGAAAGGCGGCGCAAGAGCGCATGGCTGGATGAGGTCGCCTCCTCGTGTGTCCACGTTTGCGTGGGCGAGAATTCACCGGCACCGCAGTTCTTGTTGAGTGCACCAACCTCACCGCTCACCTCTTCACACGGTACACCTCGCCCGGTGAGAAATTCACTGAGCCACGAGCGGGCAAATCCACCCGCACAATCCAACAACAGCGGGGTGGCGATAACACCGTCGTTGTGCGAGTGAACGCATCCACCGAACGCCTGCTCAAACATCGTCCAGCGCTGACCAAGCCAAGCCGCGTGCGCTGGTTGCGCCCAGTCCGTGTGGGATTCATCGGGCTGGGCGAATTCACGCTGGTCTGCTTGGTCGACCTCTCGGTCTTCTTCCGCGAGTTGACGCAGTGTTGTGCTGATTTCGCGCTCGAGGTCTGGATTTGACTTGTAGCCGTGGCAGTCGAACACCTTGATGCCAGAATCACTGACAGGATTGTGGCTTGCGGTGATCATACATCCCATTCGCGCATCAAACGCCAGCACCGCATGATGCAGCGTCGGCGTTGCACAGAGGCCGATGTGGACGACTCGACTGCCCGTGAGGCGAAGCCCAAGCGTGAGGGCAGCGACCAGGGCTTCGTTGTGTGGGCGGTCATCCCATCCGATGACAACCATCTCACCTTCTCCGGGCATGGCCGGTTGACAGTGCGAAAGTGCCTCCCCCAACACGCGCATGAAGGCTGGAGACAAGGTCCGATGAACCTCAAGTCGTTCGATGGCTTCCTGTTCATCGACCGATTCAAGCGATGTTTTCCCGCGAATACCGTCGGTTCCAAAGAAGGAATCGCTCACGTCCTCCCCTCACCGATGTTGACTTTGCTCGCCATGCACACCCGTGACGGTAACGTTGGGGCCGACAACGCTGTTACGCCCCAAGACCACGCCGGGATTGGTGACGCTGTTGCAGCCAAGAGCGCATCCCTCACCCAGCACGGCCCCGAATTTGCGCAGACCGCTGGGTATGCGCTGACCGTCTATTCGCAGGTGCACCTCACCGCCGTCGTTGCGGAGATTGCTGAGTTTGGTACCCGCCCCAAGGTTGACGTCTTTTCCGAGAATGGAGTCGCCGACGTAGTTGAAGTGGGGGGCTTTGGCGCCCGGCAGGAGAATGGAATGCTTCACCTCGGTAGCGTGACCGACCACAGCGTCGGCACAAATCCACGAGTGTTCACGCACATAGGCGCCGCTTCGTACGACGGCCCGGGGGCCGATGTAGCAGGGACCGACAAGCGACGCACCCGCTTCCACGACGGCTGAAGCATCGATGATGATGCCATCGCCACGTGTGAAGAATCCAGGATTCGGGCAAGCAATGTCTCCCGAAAGTGCTGCCATTTGTTGCTTCAGCGTGTTCGCTCCGTTCGGGTCGAGCACCACCCAAACTGGACCATCGTGGGGTAAAGAGGGCACGAACCCGTCTTCCTCTCCGGTAAAGGACGGGAAGAGTTCAGCAGCAGAGGCCACATCTCGCCAGTCCATGCACCGGCCAAGCGGCAATATGGCATGAAGGTGGTGCTTGCTTAGGAGGCCAAATGATAAATTCGCTTTCCAGTCGAGGCATCCAATTGAAATCGGATCAGTTCAGACAAATGCAAGGGGATGAACAAGCCGACCTTTCGGGTCGTCAATCCGTGATTTCGCATTTTGCGTTCGTTGGACAAGAAGGCGACGATGTCCGCCGCTGATGCACCTGGTGCCGTTGCGACATAACTGACAATCTCATTCTTCAATCGTTCCAATCGAGCTTTCTTCTGGGAGCCTTTTCCTCTCATTGTTTCTCATATCGTAATAGGCGACGGTAGGCCATAAAGGGCCGTTGGGATGTCCGTGGGACCCC
>JAYPIL010000070.1:0-7387 GCA_038127845.1 Candidatus Poseidonia sp. | reverse complement strand
CAAAAAAGCAACGCAACATCGCGAAGTCCGAGACGATTGGAACGAGAAAACCAAAGAATTCACCGCAACAAGAAACGAATTGAACAACGAGGTGAGGGAACTCATCGTCAACGTTCGCGAGCAACGCGATTTGCGAGACCAAATGAACGAAATGGTCCGAGAGAAGAAAAAAGAGCGTGACGAGGCCAACAAAGCGGTCCGAGAAGCCAAGGACGCCCTTCGCGCAACCCTTCCGGACAAACCCGTCGAAGTTGACCGACGGGGTCGCCCCATTCGCCCACCAACGGTCCAATCCATCACGAGAACCATGGAACGGCTCGACCGCGAATTCGAGCAAGGCAAACACCAAGGAAAAAACGAGCGGAAATTCTTCAAGAAAATGAAGGAACTTCGTGCAGAACTTGCTCGGCTCAAGGAGGCTGAAAAAATGGTGGAAGGGGCAGAAGGAAGCACGGAACTGCGGACTGCAGTTGCTGCCCAAGAAGCGGCTCATAACGCTGTAAAAGAAGCGGCCGAAGCTGCACAAAGCGCTCACGACCTCATGATCGAGTGGAACACGGAAGTTGACCGCCAACGTGAGAAGGCGGAGGCGGCACACAGGAAACTTCGAACATCAAAGAAGGAGGCCGACAAAGAACACAGCCTCTACATCGTCTCCCTTCGCTGCCTTCACTCCATTCAGGACATTTTGCGTGCTATGCGCAGTGCGAGTGCAGGCGAGGGACAGCGCCCAGCCGTTGCTGATGAAACCGACGCCCTCATGGCAAAACTTCTCTCCGGTGAGACGCTCTCAACGGAAGAAGTCATGCAACTGCAACGTTTTGATTGATTCAGACCTTGCGAACAACTCAAAGACCCTCATCAACGAGAACCGGCTGGACGTGAGTTCATGATTGGGAAGGATGACATCGCTGCCATCGTTGAAGAGTACGACAGACTCAAACTTCGGATTGGGATGACGGCATCACACTCTGCACTGGACATCTGCGACGGTGCCATTGAGGAAGGATTTCCCACCGTCGCCTACTGCAAAGAGGGGCGCCACAAAACGTATGCGAATTACTTCAAGACCCACCGAAGTTCATCAGGAAGAGTTCGAAGAGGAATGGTCGACAAAGCCATTGTGCTCGACTCCTTTAACGACGTGCTCAACGATGACATGCAACACGAGATGAGAAAACGAAACGTGATTTACATCCCCAACCGTTCGTTCACCTCCTACTCCACCATCGATGACATAGAGAACAACTTTCGCGTCCCCATGTTTGGCTCCCGGAACATGCTTCGAATGGAGGAGCGAACCGAAGAACAAGACTACTATTGGATTCTCGAGAAAGCCGGTCTTCCCTTTCCGGAAAAAATTGACCGTCCCGAAGACATTGACTGCTTGGTGATCGTCAAACTTCACCACGCACAGAAAAAATTGGAGCGAGGGTTCTTCACCTGTGCATCACACAAGGAATATCAGGAAAAATCAGCAACGCTCCTGGCAGAGGGAGTCATTGACCAAGCCTCCCTCGACGGCGCTCGCATTGAACGGTACGTGATTGGCCCGGTCTTCAACCTGAACTTCTTCTACAGCCCCCTCGCTGAGGAAGGAGAACAACTGGAATTGCTCGGCGTGGATTGGCGATTCGAGTCTTCGCTCGACGGTCATGTCAGACTTCCAGCCCCACAGCAAATGACGATGCCTGCTCATCAACAAATTCCGGAAATGACCGTCGTTGGGCACAACACAGCGACCATTCGTGAGTCCTTGCTCGAGAAGGCGTTTGAACTCGGTGAGAAATTCATCAAGGCGAGCAAGGAACACTACCACCCCGGCATCATCGGTCCGTTCTGCTTGCAGACGTGCATTGACAAGGACATGAACTACTACATCTACGACGTGGCCCCTCGTCTCGGTGGAGGAACCAACGTTCACGTGAGCGTTGGGCATCCCTACGGCAACGCCCTTTGGCGCAAACCAATGTCAAGCGGCCGACGCATCGCCATGGAACTTCGTATGGCTGCCGAGCAGGACCGGCTGCTTGAAGTTCTCACGTGAGAACGAAGGCAGTCCCGTTCAGTTCTGGTAGGCTGTCCAGACGCCGTTTTCCGCATCGTAATACGAGAGTTGACCGTTGGCATCCCTCGACCAGTGAACGCCGTTTTCTTCCCACTGTTGCGGTTGTCCGGCCTCGAGCGAAGGCAATTCCTTGTTGGACTCCTGACCCATGTACTGCTCCGTGGCTGCATCCATGCTTGCCGCTGCCTGGGCGAACGGACTGTTTGAAGCGGCGGGCTTTCGCGTGTAAACGAAGCCACCGCCTCCGAGGAGCGCCAGAAGCAGCACCGCAATGATAGCGTACAACATGCCGTTGCCTGATTCCTCCGTTTCAGCCTGCGACTTGGTCGGATCTTCTGGGAAGGCATCCCATCGGTCAGCCACACCGTCGCCGTCTGTGTCCACCGATTCATTGGCGTCAAACTTGAACGCGTCCTCAGCATCGTTCACGCCGTCGCCGTCCGAATCGAGTTGTGTGAGCGCACAGCCAACAGGGTCAATCAGTTCACCGTCAGGTGTGTTTGGACAGTTGTCAAGGTGGTTCTTGATGCCGTCATCGTCGTCGTCTTTCTGCTGTTCAGCGCACCCATCAACGTCAACAGGCGTGGCTCCCGGCGTATCGGGACAAAGGTCAACATCATCGGTGATGTCATCGTTGTCTTCGTCCTTTTGCGAGTCAGAACAACCTCGAGCGTCCACCTGCTCTCCAGAAGGCGTGGCGGCACACTGGTCCTCAGCGTCAGAGATCATGTCGCTGTCCGTATCACGTTGGTTGGTTGCACAACCGAGCATGTCAACCAGCAAACCGTTTTCCGTCCCTTGACAGTTGTCAATGTCGTCTGTCACGCCATCGCCATCGCTGTCCTTTTGCGACGGAGAACAGCCTTGTGCATCGGCTGTTTCGCTCAACGGGGTCGCATCACAAACATCGGAGGCGTCGAACACGCCGTCTGCATCTGTATCTCGTTCAGAGGCAGCACATCCTACACCGTTGACGGGAAGGCCTGCCGTGGTGGTTGGACACTGATCTCGATCGTCCGTGATGGAGTCACCGTCGGTGTCAAGCTGGCTTTGCGCACAACCTGCACCGTCAACTTGAGCACCGAGGGGCGTGTTCGGACACGCATCAAAGGCATCCATGACACCGTCGTTGTCCGTGTCCTCTTGACTGCCAGAGCAACCGACATTGTCCACGGGCTCTCCTGCAGGGGTGTCTGGACAAGCATCGTCAGCATCGCTCACACCGTCCATATCTCCGTCAAGTTGAGAGGCTGAACATCCGTTTTCATCCACGGCCTCACCAGCGGGGGTGTTGAGGCACAAATCAGGGGTGTTTCCGTTGGCGTTGTCACCATAACCGTCGCCGTCTGCATCACGCCACTGTGTTGAGTCGCTGGGGAACGCATCGGGATTGAGGCCGGCAGCGTTGTCCCCATATCCATCTCCATCCGAGTCCGACCATTGGGTTGAGTCGTTGGGGAAGGCATCCGGGCTCGTACCTGCTTGATTGTCGCCATAGCCGTCACCATCAGCATCGCTCCACTGAGTTGGATCGTTGGGGAATTGGTCGCCGTTGTTGCCGTTCGGGTTGTCGCCGTAGCCATCACCATCGCCATCCTCCCATTGTGTTCCGTCGTTCGGGAACGCATCGGGTGTTGTCCCGTTGGGGTTGTCACCGTAGCCGTCGCCGTCTGCATCCGACCATTGTGAAGCGTCGGTTGGGAACGCATCACCGTTGGTTCCCGTAGGGTTGTCACCGTAGCCATCTCCGTCGCTGTCGGCCCATTGCGTGCCGTCAGCAGGCCAAGCGTCGGGATTGTTTCCACTGGCGTTGTCACCGTAACCGTCGCCGTCGGCATCCGACCATTGTGTGGGGTCGGTGGGGAAGGCATCGGGCGTGGTACCGTTGGCGTTGTCGCCATAACCATCGCCATCAGCGTCCGACCACTGTGTACCGTCGTTGGGGAAGGCATCCGGGTTGTTCCCGCTGGCATTGTCGCCATAACCGTCGCTGTCCATGTCCGACCATTGGCTGGCGTCGTTCGGGAAAGCGTCAACCGCGTCGTTGTATCCATCACCGTCGGTGTCTTTCTGAGCAAGTGCACAGCCATACTGGTCAACCGTGGCGCCGGTTGCGGTGTTTGGGCACAGGTCGGCCTCGTTTGCAACACCGTCGTTGTCATCGTCGAACGTCAATTGGAAACAGACATCATCACCAATGAGCTGGACGCTCACGTTTGAGTAGAGGTCGATGTGAACGCAATAGGTCCCGGATGCATTTGGCGTTGCGTAGGACCACGACGAGATGCTCATGTTTTGAGCAGTCGCTGTAAACGTGGTCAATTGAGACGTGGCCAGGTTGGCGCCGCTCGCATCGGTGAATCGGTATTGATACTGGTAACTGTCGCCGACGACCAAATCAGCACCTTTGGCCTGCACGTTGTTGGTGGTGGCGTTGGAACTGCTGGAATACGTGTCGATCACCAATCCGGGCAACTGTGGAATGAAATCAACGAAGTGAATACCGGTCATGTTTTCATTGCCGTCAAGGTTGGGAACCGTTCCGGAGAGATAGACGTAAGCGACCAACAAATGGTCGTTCATCGTGGTCGGACCGGTCCAGTTGATTTGATAGGTAGCCGAAGCGGTGTTGGAAATGGTCCAAGAGTCGGAATCAATGGTTGAGACGTTGATGGCGGTGTTGACGTCTTGCGATTGCGAGAAATTGAGTTGCCATTCATCGTAATCCAAGACCAACCAAGCAACGCCGTAGGTGCTCGATGAGGACAGATTGGTCAACTCAATTTCACCGGTGGTTGAGGAGGTCGCATCGGCTTCAACCGCTTCTAGATACATCTCATCGAGGTCGGTATCGAGCATCGCGCCTGCTGCCGACATCAAACCAGCGGATGCGAACAACATCGACTCCCCAACGGCGGGTTGAACACTGAAGGAAAGAGCGTGCGTTGTGCCGTTTGCCGTGAAGGTTCCAGAGGTTGAATTGGCCCATGTTTGGGTGCCGTCCATGTATTCTTGTCCGTAGGTGTGGTTGTATCCGTAGGTTGTCCCGCTGGTCAGACCGCTGAAACTGAGGGTTGCTGACGTTGAATTGATCAAGTTGACCTGCACGGTTTCGAACGTTTGCCCTCCGCCGGGGTTATCCGTTGTGATTTCAATGTCATAGGTGTTCGCAAAGGTGGTGCTTCCAAACGTCCAAGGATACACATCGAGGAACGTCGTTTGGTTCGCCGTAGCGGTGACTTGCATCGACTCAACGTTGCTGGTGCTGGTGGAACTGTCCAAAAACGTGCCTCCTGCTGTATCCCATCCTGCATCGATGTCTCCGTTGGTGTGCGTGAACGTGATGTTGGTGTAATAGGTGACGCCGGCGATCATGTTGATTTCGAAAAAGTCCAAATCGTTGATGGAATCAATGGACAGTCCGGTACAGGTAAGCGGGAGAATAGAGGCCTGCGTTGCCGTTGCGGTTGAATCGTTGGGCTCGAGAATATCGGGGTTGGTGGTCCCGTTGCCGGTGCAGTTCGTGATGGAGCCACCGCCACCACCGGTTCCGTTACCTCCCGTCCCGTTGCCACCGGTCCCAGAGCCGACGTTGAACTTGTACAAATCGAGTGACCATGTCCCCGAACCACTGACGCGTTCAATGTCGATATAGAGCATGCCGTCGTGCAAAATGGAGGTCGAGCCGTTGGTGGTCAACGAAACGGGATTGGTTGAACCTGCAAGGCCCATGAACGTGAGGGAACTGTTGTAAAATCCAATCTGAAATTGATTGGTCACGGTTGTTCCGTTGCTAAACGTCGTGGTCGACGGGAAGGAGAGGGTTGCGGAGAGACCTTGATTTTGATTCAATGCCACTTTCAAGAAGTCGTTGTCGTCGCCCCATGTCAGTTCACCGTTTCCGGAATAGGTGGTGCTGAAGATGTAGTTCGTGATGTTCACGGAAGTGTTGTCCGGCAGATCGCCACCGGAATTGAGGTCGTTTTGGTTGGGACCAACGGCTTGAACGGAGGGTGCAAGGGTCGCCATGAACGAGGCGAGAACCAACATCACGGTGAGGACACTTGCTTTGGTCTGTTTTGAGGCGTCTGCGGCGCTCATGCACCAACCACGGCTGGTTAGTATATCACTCCTACCACGGCAGGGCTCAAATGGCGGTCGGGGCAACGTGCCCGTCACCTTTGTCGTCGGGCTGGCGAACGCGAGACCAAACGCCCCCCATCAACTCGTCATGGTGGGCCTGACAGTAGTGAAAGCGACGGTATGCTTCTCGGAAAGAATAGGCTTTCTTGCCCGTGGCAACCAGATATCCTTCAGGTGAAAGACGGGACACAATCGTTCCTTCTTCTCCACACCCCGGAAGGTCGCATACCGGTTTCTCATCCATACCACATCATACCTTCCAACGATACATATACTCTTGCTCGAAATTTGTTTCCTCAATCTTCCTCATCGGTCGCATCTGGCTCGATAACCACCAGCGGCACGTTGGCTTCGATGGCTTCTCCTTCACTGCAGTGCACGGTGGTGACCGTGCCCGTAACGGGGGCTTGAATTTCGTTTTGCATTTTCATGGCTTCCAAGATCAGAATGACTTGGCCCTCTTCGACCCGCTGGCCCTCCGTGACCTCAACGGTCACGACCTTTCCGGGAATGTTTGCGGACACAGTTCCCGATTTCTTCTTCTTTCGGCCACCTGAGCGACGAGGTTTTGCAACCGCTTCAGCATCCGGAACCTCAATCTCAAACGTTTGCCCGTTAACCGTCGCTTTCCAAACAGAACCTTCCATGTCCAGTTCCACTTCATATTCCGTTCCGTTGACCTTGACCTTGCGTGTGTCTGTCATGTGTTCACCTCCACGGAGAGCGCCCTGATCGGGCGTTCATCAACGATGCTTGACCGGTCATCTGTCGTCGGTGGTCTTGCGACCATGGCGCTCCCAACTGCCGTGCGGCAGAGGCTGCGTCGTCACCATCTGCTTGCGTGGCCGCAAGGACCGCGGCAATCGCAGCCATCATCAATTCGGATACGTCATCGCCCATCGTCTTCACCTCAAAGTGGAATGTTGCCGTGCTTGCGGGCCGGTCGCAATTCTTCCTTGTCAACCAACATGTCAAGGGCTCTGCACAATCGCTGTCGCGTTTGGTTGGGTTCGATCACATCGTCGAGATATCCCATGGCAGCTGCCTTGTAGGGGTTGGCAAAGGTTTCCTTGAAATCCTCCGTCAGGCGTTCTCGTTCCTGCTCTGGGTTGCGAGCGTGGGCGATACGCCGACGATGAATGATTTCAACAGCACCGTCGGCCCCCATCACCGCCA
>JAYPIL010000069.1:0-7535 GCA_038127845.1 Candidatus Poseidonia sp. | reverse complement strand
TTTTCGGTCCCCGTTGCTATATTATATTGGTCACCGACCCATATTAAGTGTTCCACCGAATTTCATGAAACAGACCCTTTGACCCGTGAATTCGGGGGCTCTTCCCTATCGGCAAGATGATGAAGGGGTCATCTTCACCGTTTACCCATGTCAGCGGCGTTTGAGGAAGGCCAATTTCTCGGCCTCCCCACCAGAGACGGCCGCCCTGACATTGTTGTCGTTCCACTCGCTTACGAATTAACGACCTCGTACGGTACGGGTGCGGTGGACGGTCCTCGGGCGTGCGTTGAGGCCAGCGCTCAAGTCGAACTCTACGACGATGCCTTGGGCGAGGATGTTCCAGCGGGCAAGGTCCTGCACACACTTCACGTTTGGGAAGGCACCGCACCCACCCTTCGAGGTCAACTTGACGAGATGGTTGACCATGTGATCAGCCATTACAACGGCGCAATGTTTCCGTTGTTCTTGGGCGGCGAGCACGGCATCTTACCTCCGTTGATGCAGGCCGCACGCGCTCACCCACTGGTGGGTGGCGATCTGTCTCGCCTTTCCGTGGTTCAACTCGACGCCCACGCAGATTTGCGCTCCGAACTTGACGGTGAGATTTTTTCTCATGCCTGTGCCGCATCGCGCAGCCTTGACGTCGGGATTGGCCATCTGTATCAAGCCGGTATTCGAGCCTATGCGCAAGAGGAAGCAGAACGCATCAACGGCGACGAACGTATCACGACCTTCTTTGCCAAACATACCCAGCACCCGCACACCGGCGGTGAGGTCTGGGAACGATGGCTTGACACCCTTCGTTCCATTGAAGGACCCGTGCATTTTACCCTCGACATCGATGGTTTGGATGGCGCTCTCGTTCCTGCAACGGGGACACCTGTCCCCGGGGGTTTGACCTACTGGCAGGCTGTTGAGACGATTGAAACCCTCTTTTCAAATCCGAAGGTCACGGTGATCAGTGCGGATGTGAACGAAATCGTTGCGCAAGCCGATACTCCCCTCACGCAATTTACGGCGGCTTGTCTGGCGACAAAGATTCTCGCCATGCATCTTCTGGCGCGTCGGGAGGGTCGTTGGTCATCGCTTCAAAACGAACCTGTTACAGCGGCGCAGTCCTCGTATTTTCAGAATTTTGAAGGAACCGAATTTTCGGCAGATTCTTAACCAGAAGTGACCGGCGGAGCGCAGGGTGATAACGTGGCCGACCACCGAATCAAAGGCTCCCATGTGTTCATGGATTACACCGGCGCTTTTTTTGAGGAAGAAGACGCCCACCGTTGGGTTCTTTCCGTCTTGCAGCAGGCCGTTGATCAGAGCCCTGCAACCGAGGTTCACGCGCACTGTGTACCCTTTGACGGAACCACCTCACCACCCGGATTCGCCGCCGTCGTTCTGATCGATGAGAGTCACATCACCGCCCATCATTATGCCGACCGAGGCATGCTTGCGCTGGACTGTTTTACGTGTGGAGAAACCGATCCCGACAGCATCGCCGATTTCATTCACACCATGTTGCTTCAGCAAGCCCCTGAACTTCACCTTGTTCGCCGTGAACGTGTGCGACGATTCCTCTGGGAGGCCTGAAACGTGGGTGTTCGTGACTTCGTTGACGAACATTTTTTGCATTTCAACGCTGGAACACTCCAACGTGCCAGCCGTTCATTGAATGAATTTCTTCATTCGGGCGGCAAGGTGTTTCTCACCCTTGCAGGCGCCATGAGCACGGCCGAAATCGGGCGGAGCCTCGCATCGATGATTCGGGCCGGCCACATTGCCGCCATTTCCTGCACGGGGGCGAATTTGGAGGAGGATCTCTTCAATCTCGTAGCGCACGACCATTATGTTCGCATCGCCAACCACGAAGATTTGTCGCCGGTGGATGAAATTGATTTGTTAAATCGTCACTTGAATCGTGTTACCGATACTTGCATTCCCGAAACAGAAGCCATTCGGATGATTGAGGCGCATGTCCTTCAAGTATGGCAGGAGGCAACCACTTCGAGTCAGGCGAAACTTCCCCACGAATTTCTCTACGACGTGCTCCGTTCGGGAATACTCGAAGAGGCGTATCAGGCTGACCCCATGCATTCGTGGTTGTTGGCAGCCGCAGAGGTCAACCTTCCTCTGTATGTCCCCGGATGGGAGGACTCCACCCTCGGCAACATCTTCGCTGCTCGTTGCTCTGAGGGGCTGGTCCACCCTTCGGTTGTTCTCAGCGGTGTCCACTACATGACCCACCTCATGGATTTCTACCGAGCGTTCGCTCTACCGCTGGCGTTTTTACAGGCGGGTGGAGGAATTGCCGGTGATTTCCCCATCTGCGTTGTCCCTCTGCTTCACCAAGATTTGGAGGAATCCGACATCCCGCTCTGGGCTTGGTTTGCGCAAATCACCGATGCAACGGCTTCCTATGGGGGTTATTCCGGGGCGCCACCGAACGAAAAAATCAGTTGGGGCAAACTCGGGGTCGACACACCTCGCTTCAACATCCAAAGCGATGCTACCATCGTCTTGCCGTTGGTCTTCGGCTATGTTTTGGACCTTTGATGAGGCAGGTCACCCAAAGTCTTGAAGGGGAGCCTTACCACATTCACACCATGAAGGGGCGACGCTCAGCCATTTCTTTCGCCCTTTGTTTCTTGGTGCTCGGTTCGCTCGTTCCAGCTGCTGCCGAAAACCACTCCTCTCCAACCGTGACCATCAACACGCATTGGCTCGGTCCAGATGGCGGTGAAAATGCGCATGCTTACCTTCTAACCTTCTCGGACAACGGCACGTACGAATTGGATGTTTTCTTCGAACACCTTCGGGATGGTTCCCTCCTTCCCACATCGCACACCATCGCTTGGGAGAGTACGGAAGGTGTTCGGACCGCTCTGTTGAGCGTCAACACCTCGCTTGAATGGGGTGATGAGGTCTCCCTCACGGTCACCATGCTCACGCACAACGGTTCAGCGGTTGATATTGTGACCGACCGCAGCTTCGTGGTCGGTTTGTGGAACCAACCGATGGATGACCACGAGGTCATGTTATCCAGCACGTGGTCCCTTGAGCAATCCTACAACAACGGTACCGGCGAACAGCGCTTTGCGCTCGTCTTCACGGGGCAAGGCTGGCAGGAGCGTGTGGGCGATGTTCTCTCATCGTGGGAGCTTGGTAACGGTTCGTTTGAGACTCGTGAAACAACATCAGACGGGCAAACCGACCTGAATCTCACACTGACCCAAGTGTGGAAAAACGAGACCATCGTCGAAGGCATCCTGACCCATCAAGTGTTTGACGCAAGAGGATTTGGAGAATTTGAGACCACGGTGATCGACGGTTTGACCGAGACCACCATTCATGCAGATGTGACGCAAGCGGAATTGAACCGCTCCTTCACGGAAGGCGTCATCGGCGAGCGACTGTTGCTCGAAGCCACCGGAACGTTGAACGTGACCGAAGACAGGGTTGGCAACAATTCGCTCGACATCGATGGCGAACTGGCGGTGTTTTTCTTCGAATACAACGACCTAGACGGCGTGCGGCTGATGCAACACACACAGTTCGAGGCGATGGCCGACTTTGTTCTCATCGAGGATGGAAGCCGTCTCGATGTTTCCCTTGACGGATTTTCATCGCTTGAACGATGGGAGGAAGGCGAGCGAACAGAGCACCTCGAGGAGCTGTACGGCACGGGGACGTTCGGCTTTGCCGATGAGGATGAAAACGCTTCGGTACAGGTCAACGGCACCATCCTTGATTTGCACACGAAAATCGAGAACGGTACCACCCTCATCGATGACTTGCACGTTGACGGTGTGCTCACCGGGGATGTTCAGGGCTCCTTCGGCGTTGTTCGTGCCATCGAGACGACCGGCATGCAGACCAACGCCACCGGTGAGGCGTTTCTGGTCAACGTCATCTTTCAAGAATCGTGGTTCAACATCACGGGGGTCAACGGAGGGAATTTCTTTGACGGGGCTGGAATTGGGGCGACGCACAATGAAACTTGGGACTATCAGGTGGTCAACGCAGATTGGGACAACCGAACGGTTCGTTTGGTGTGGAGAGAAACCGGTCCCGACGCATCCGAGGGTGAGGAATTCCCCGAGCGAAGCCCGATTCAAACCAATGCAACGCCGCCCGCCTCCGAAGAAGGGCTCGGCGATCTGACCGTCGGTCGTGAGACCGGCTTGATGCCTATTCCACTGCAGTCAAACGATCAACTTCGGCTGAACGGTCAAGACGGATTGGCACTCACGGTTGTCGCCGGGTCCACCGGTGTGGATGCGAGGGACGGTCACAATCTGACCGTCATTGCCTGGCAGGGCACGTATGGCGGCAGCGGAGATTCCGGGACCGCAAGCGGTACCATCGTGTCGGTTGGTCCGCTCTCGGGATTGATTTCGGGCGTTGAGCGAAACCTTTCTGTTCCATTCGGCGATAACAACGAAACGGTGACGTTGTACGAAACACAGTACCTTGAGCGCGTCCTGTCACCGGAAATTGTCAGCGAGGACGACAACACAGCGCCCTTTATCGAAACCATCGGCCTTCGGGAAGGGCTGGTGCTCGGGGAGGGAGGCAGCGTTGCTCACATCGAAGTGGTCGTGAGCGATGCAGAATGGAATGTTCTCGAAGTTGAAATCGATGCCTCATCCGTGGGTGCAGGCCTCATCACCCTCAACGACCGAGGATTGGACGGTGACCAATCCATCGGAGATGATGTCTACACCTCAACCGTTGTCGTTCAGGGTCTTGAAGTCGGCGACATGCCGGTCACGGTAACGGCGGTTGACAGTTTTGGCGCCGTCTCCACCGAGGATGGTGTGCTTACCGTGGTCAACCAAGGCCCCCGCCTCCTGGACGTAGAACTTGCGCCAAGTGCTCTCGAACGTGGGCAGTCGGTGGTGATCAACGCTCAAGCCTATGACGGACATGGCGTTGCAACCCTTGCCGTTGACCTTCGGGAGTACGGAGGTACTGTCGTGAATCTTACCGAAAGCGGTGGTGTTTGGGCCGCCATGGTTGAATTGCCAACAGGTATGTCTCCTGGAATCCAATCGCTCCTGCTGGTCGCCGAAGACGGCATGGGTTCAACGGAGTCGTTCCGATTCTTCACGCCCGTCGATGGAGCGATTGGCGATTCGCTTCGTGGTCCGCATTTCGTCAAGTCCCTCCGTTCGGAAAGCATCGAAATCACGGTCCTCAATGACCGTCCTGTTTTCCTTGCGGAACCATTCACAGCGACCAAGGATACTGAAACAACGGTTGTTTACACCGTGACCGTCAACGACCCTGACGGACTTGAGCGTGTCCAAATTGACCTCGGCGTCTTTGCTCCTGTGGGCCAAACATCGTGGATGACCATGCACGACGATGGCTTGTCAGGCGGTGATGAGCGGGCGGGAGATGGTGTGTATTCCGTGGTCCTTTCCATTCGTGAAGGAACCCCTCTTGGTACACACGAAGTCTTCTTGCGGAGTGTTGATACCTACGGGGAAGTGAACACCACCTCAACGGCCATCACTCTCGTTGAACCAGAGACACCCACGACCGAGGGCGGCCTTAGCGCCACGCTGTTGGGGGTTCTTGGCTTGGTTGTCCTCGTTGCGGCAGGGGTCGTGATTGGACTGATGTGGCGGCGCCAGGATGATGGTGAAGGCGGTGTTGACAGGTTTGGTTCTCAATAGGTCGCTGGAATACGACCTCAACCGAAGTTGCCAAGTGTCCGCAACCACATCACTTACCGAAGTGCTTTCGCTCTTGAGGATCCCGTCTCGTGCTTGAGATTCAACAAGCCTCGCCGACAATCGTTTAAACCCCTGCAAGATGGGGAGGGTGCAAGCGAGCGTAGTGTAGTGGTTATCACCGGGCGTTGCCAACGCCTGAACCCGGGTTCGAGTCCCGGCGCTCGCATATTTCGGTCATTTTTGCCTGATTTCCATCAAAATTTATGTGATGGCAGGTACGCCTTTCAACGGGGAGCATCATGTCCGAGCCAAGGGTCATTTTTGTTGGTAAAAAGCCGCTGCATGCTTATGTTCGCGCTGTGGTCATGGCCATGCAGGAAGGTGAACGTTCGGTCCAACTCGTGGCGAGAGGCGCCACCATCTCACGAGCGGTGGATGTGGCCGAAGTGTGCCGCCGTCGAAACGGCCACATTGCTCAGGGTTTGCCCGAGACCGTCAACATTCAACATCTTGAGTGCGGTTCGGAGGAAATTCCCGGGGACGACGGTGTCAGGACAGTGAGCGTTCTCCGCATCGATTTGGAAGGCGTAGGGGATGTTCCTGGCGATCATGCTGCCTGATCCACCAGTTGTTCCAATCGACGCTGAATCTCTTCAGCCGTTTTTTCATAGGCCTCATACGGCTTACCGACGGGGTCCTCAAGCCCCCAATCTTCGTCAATCTTGAGCGCAGGACAGTGCACTCCACAGCCCATGGTCACGATCATGTCAAACTCGTTTGAATCAAATTCATCGATGGATTGTGGGTGCATGCCCTCGGTTGAGATACCCCTTGATTCAAGCAACGTTAGGGCGTGCTCGGCAACGGCTGGGGCGGGATGGGTGCCAGCGGAAGCGGCTTCCAAGCCCATGGCTCGGGCCAACCCCTCGGCCATTTGAGAACGACAGGAATTACCAACACAGACGAAAAACACCTTCATGCTTTGACCTTGGACCCAAGGGATTTGAACTCTTTCTCTAGAGATGCTTGAGTGCCTTCACATACCACTTCGCCGTGGGAACGCTGTGCGAAACGCTTTGTTGGTGAACTCGGTTGTCTTCGGAGCCTTGTTTGGTCTTCACATCGTTGCAGCAACCATGGGTTGGACCCTGCTCTTCTCATTCGTGGCAGGTACCATCACTCTCCATGTTCTTCTCTTCGGTCCCTTGACCGTGTTGGTTGAGGCATCTCATGCTCGAGAAGGTCGTAGGGCCACCAATCGTGCAGGATTTCTCGTCTCCCTTCCGCTCGCTCTTGGGCTGGCATGGGCGTACGGTGGGATGGCGTGGTCACCATGGCATGTCGGATGGATTCTCACCCTTCACCTCGTCGTTCATGGAATGGGCGAGATGCGCTTTCGACCTTCGGTTGCCGAGAGCGAGAAGGCTGCCGTGGGTGGGTTGAAGTAGCCCTGCACGGTGGTTTGCCCATGGCGGATTCTCCCGTGACCATCAACAGCCCGGGCGAGGCATCGCCTGCTTCAAGCGAAGGCCCCTCGCCCCAAGAGCAGAAGCAAATGGAACAGGCCTACGCCCAAATGAAGCGGAAAATGGCCATGGAGGAAATTGGTCGGAAAATCAAACACAAGATCATGGTCTTGTCCGGCAAAGGTGGGGTTGGAAAATCAACCGTCTCGACCGGCTTGGCCCTGTCCTTGGCTCAACAAGGTCACCGTGTTGGTATCCTAGACATCGATATCACCGGTCCGAACGTTCCCAAGATGATGGGTTTGGATGGTCGTCGCCTTCATGTCGAAAACAAACGCATTCATCCGGCTCAGGGCCATCTCGGCGTCAAGGTCATCAGCATGGCGTTTCT
>JAYPIL010000068.1:0-7920 GCA_038127845.1 Candidatus Poseidonia sp. | reverse complement strand
CGTGGCCCCTTCGAGATGATGAACCGAATCGGCGTTGCTGAAGCCTGCCGTATGGCGGCATCCTACAGCGAACTGGCCGGAGATGGATGGTCGGTTCCCTCGTTCTTCCGTGAACAGGGCAATGAACCATGGGACTTTTCCTATGTCGATTCAACGGTGGAAGACGGTGTGGCGACCATCACCATCAATCGACCCGAGGCCATGAACGCGTTGAACGTCACGGTGGTTCAGCAGTTGACGGCTGCGGTTGCCGGAGCGAACGCCGACGGTGACGTGCACACCATCGTGCTTGACGGGGCAGGAAAGGCCTTCGTCGCTGGCGCTGACGTGAAGTTCTTCGTTGACAAAATCCGTGCTGATGCCATTCCCGACATCTACGACTTTACCGCTGAAGGTCACGCCCTGCTCAACATGTTGGAGTCATCGTCAAAAACCACGGTTGCGCTAACAACCGGATTGGCCTTGGGTGGCGGTCTCGAATTGGCGCTGGCCTGCGACTACCGCATCGGAACGCGACGGACACAGTTCAGATTCCCAGAGACCTCGATTGGCATCTACCCGGGTTTGGGAGGCTCCCAACGCCCTGCTCGAATTTGCGGCATTCCCGTGGCCCGCTGGGCCGTGCTCGCTGGGAACTTTATGGACGCCCAAACCGCCACCGATCTCGGATTGGTGACGCACATGGTCGATGTTGCTGGGGTTGAGGCGTGCATTCGGGAGCTTGCTCGTGCTGGAAAGCCGGCGAACAAATACCCGGGCGAACCGGCGAACCCATCCTCGCCCGTCGTTCAGTTCGCATCTTCGTTCTTTGACGATGCCAACATGGGCGTGCTCATGGAGGGCGGTTGTCCCGAGGGCTTCAACCCTGAAGAGAAGGGTGTGGCAAGGCAAATCAAGAGCCTCTCGTTCACTGCCCCAATCGGCTTGCGAATGGCCAGTGATTTGATTGACGCAACGGCCAAGACCAACCTTGAGGACGGGCTGCAATTGGAACTCGATGGCCTTCACACCATCTTCGCCACGAAGGATGCGCTTGAGGGGCTCTCTGCGCTCATCGAAAACCGACGGCCAACCTACGAAAATCAGTGATCAAGCCCACTCGGCTGCCATGCTGTTCATGGATCCAACGATTTCAGCAATATCAACCGCTTCGCCGTTTTCCTGAGCCATTTTCAACCGGTTGGTGACCGCTTCAACCATTTCTTCCGTGGGCACTTCCCCGGAAAGTTGCTCAATGACCTCAGCGATGCTTTTTCCTCGTCCGTTCATGATGGCCACGAGGGCTTTGATGTGTTCTTCGTCGTCTTTTGGGCTTCGTGCAGTCATTCCATTTCCTCCGTTCGGATGTTGTTGTTGGCGTACCATTCACTCCAAGGTACGGGAGCTTCCTCAGACCACTGGTTAAGTGGACCGTCCTCGCTGATGAAGGTGCTTTCGTTGACGTCGATCAGCGAACGGTTGCTGCTGTGTTTCGGACCGGGTTGGCCCAAGACCATGGCAGATTCGAGAATGAGCGTGCCAAGAGACAGGCTGGTTTTGTCGGTGCTGCTCCAGTACGAAGCAAACCGTGGATGGGTGTGAACCCAGAGCTTGAACGGACTTCGTCCGCCAACGGGCGGTTGAAGGGTGACTTGTCCAGCAGTACCCCAATCGATGAAAATCTTGTTTTCTGCATCGATGAGCACGGAGGTTTCGAGGCCAGCCATGACGGAGAGAATGTAAACGCCGTCCCAACGGCCTGCCTCGGAGAGCAGGCGTTGGGCTTCAAGCAAATCGCCGTCATCAACCCGCTTCTCTTCAGCAGCGAGGCAAGCACGTTGCCATGTTTCATCGCTCAAGGCGAGGTCGGTTGCATCTGGCAACCCGATCATGCGCTCACCTCCGGGAAGGCAAAAGACCCGTAGGTCAGGCTGCCCATGGATTGAACGGGGGCGGGATGGCCACGCCACTGCTGCACAGCCCACTGGCTGCCGAAAGCGGCAGCGACAGCAAAGCCGAACTCGATGTTGCCGGCAGCCAAAGCGCCCTCGACCTGGCAACTCTTTGGCTCGTGGTCGGGGGTCATTCGTTCGAGCAATTCGGGGGCGCTCTGGGAGGAGAGCACCAACCAGCCGTCACCGCTGCAGCGCACGTCCAACCAGGGGACCTCTAAGCCGTGGACCAACCGTCGGGGTTCGGGGCGGTCAACACAAACAATCACCAAATCGGCCCCCTCTAGTTGGTCGGCAGTGCGCAAATTTTCTGCTCGGGCTACCACGCGCAATCCGCTCGTTTCATCGTCCATGCGACGCTCAAGAGCGTTCACTTTGGACTGGCCAATGTCGGCTTCTGTGTAGCGTTGGTGGCCGAGGTTGCTTGCCTCGACAATATCGGCATCCATCACGGTGATGGTGCCGTTGAGGTTGACTTTTCGCAAGGCAGCCACCAGCAATTCAAGGAGTTGGGTGCCAATGCCGCCAGCCCCAACCAAGAGCAAATTCTTCGGAGTTCGTTCTGCGTTCATGTTTACTCTATCCTCCAACAGGATATAAAGAACGCAAGACTTCTTGGTGTTTTAGACACCGAGGAGTTGCTCAAGAGCAGCGATTTGGACAGGGAGGGTGAAGTTTGTTTCCACATACGGTCGCCCCACCTCTGCCCATTGTTGACGCAGGTCAGGGTTTTTGATGTCTTCATAGGCCCGAAGCCATGCTTCCCGGTCGTCCCGACGAAGCAGGCGACCAGATTCAACCCCTGACATCGTGCATTGGAACCCGCCCTCATCCACCATCAACGCAGGCGTGCCCACCGCCATGGCCTCGATGGGGGTGAGTCCAAAGGGCTCGTGGTAGGCGTGGCTGACCATGGCATCGGCCGCCCGAACCAGTCCGACGAGGGCTGCTTGCGAGAGGCGAGGCATGATCACGAGTTCAATACCGAGGCGTTTCGCCTCGTCTTGTAGGGTTGCAATGTCGTCTTCGTGACCTCCGCCAACATGGACCAAGCCATACCCCGTTCCCTCCAAAGAACGCAGGGTTTCCCATGTTCCTTTCACGTGCGAGATGCGCCCGACGGTCATCACGTAGGAATCGGGTGGAGAAGGGGCCTGTGCGAGGTCGTTTTGTTCGGCGATCGCAGGGCTGGTGGGCCAAGCATCGAGGTCGATGACGTGCATGAGGTGCGTCGCCTCCAGTGGGCGTCCAGCTTTGTCCCGTTCGGGAGGTTCACCGTTTTCCTGGGTGGGGTCGGAAGCCAACCCGTAGACCGTTTTGAGCCGCCGTTGAATCCACATGGAGTTGCCCGATATTGAAGCGTTAGGACGCTGCAACAAGCGGCGAACATAGCGTTGGTCGCGTCGGCGCTGAGCAGAAAACAAGCGTTTTGTCAGCCACAACGGACGTTTTGGCTTTCCGTCCAGTCGGCGATGAAGCACGTCTTCGTAGAGCCATCGCGGAGGTTCAAGGCAGTGGTAGTGGACTTTCAGGCCCGGAGGAATGAGCGGCAGCAGTTCAAGGGTGCCCTTGCACACCGACATGTGAACGGCATCAAATGTCTCCCACGGAATGTCAACGGTGTTCCATGCTTTCTCGGCGATTTTGCTGGCCTTCGCCGTGATTTCTGACCATGCTCCCGTTGGCCACTCGACGGGTTGGTTGGGAGCGAGGCGTGTTACGGCGGCATTTCCGAGCAGGTCCTGGGCGTCTTTTGGAAAATCGAGCGTCGCCAAGGTCACCTCCCAGCGCTGGTCAACGGCGCGAAGCAGTTGAATCAACTCTCGCTCCGCACCGCCGAGCATGCCAAACGAACCCCTGACGACGAGAATGCGGGGTTTTCCCGCCCGTCCGTCCGTGCCTTGAGCCATCGCTGCGAAGCCACCCCCCCTCCCCTTTCAAATCCACCCATGGACAACGGGGATTGCAAGGATTTCCAAGCGAGAATTCACGCGACCGTTTGAAAAAGGGAGGCATCTACGGTACCACATGAGCGGCAAGACGGCCATGGTTACCGGCATCACCGGTCAAGACGGCTCCTACCTGGCAGAACTTCTCCTCGAGAAGGGCTACACGGTCTACGGACTGGTTCGCCGCGTCTCCCAGCCAACCTCGGGGCGCAGCCTCATCAATCACCTGATGAGCAACGAGAACTTTCATCTCCTGAACGGCGATTTGGCCGACCAAAATTCCATCGACAACGCCGTCAATCAAACGCAACCCGATGAATTCTACAACCTCGGTGCGATGTCCTTTGTCCCCGAATCCTGGCGCTCGCCCATGATGACCGCCGACATCACCGGTCTTGGCGCACTCCGCTGTTTGGAAGCCATCCGCAAGCACGCTCCAAACTGCCGATTCTATCAGGCCGGTTCTTCCGAACAGTACGGGAAAGTGCGCGACGTTCCGCAAACGGAGTTGACGCCCTTCCATCCTCGCTCGCCCTACGGCTGTGCCAAGGTGTTCGCCTTTGAAATCACGAGGAACTACCGTGAATCCTACGATATGTTCGCCTGCACGGGTATTCTCTTCAACCACGAAAGTCCACGCCGCGGTCTTGAATTCGTGACGCGTAAAGTGACCATGACCGCTGCTCGCATCGCTCATGGCTTTGATGAATGCCTGTGGATCGGTAACGTCGATGCCAAGCGAGACTGGGGTTTCGCTGGCGACTACGTTGAGATGCAATGGCGCATGCTTCAACAGGACAAGCCGGGTGATTACGTCGTGGCCACCGGCCGGACGCACAGCGTGCGAGACATGATCACGCTGGCCTTTTCTCACGTTGGTATGGACTTGTCCTGGTCGGGCGAGGGCGTTGACACCATCGCCACCGACCAGAACGGCGTGGTGCGTGTGCGAACCAATCCCAAGTTCTTCCGTCCCGCTGAAGTGGACCTGCTCATCGGTGACCCCGCACTGGCGGAAAAGGAACTCGGTTGGGTGCCCAGCACCTCGTTTGAAGAACTTGTTCAGATGATGGTGGATGCCGACATGGCCACGGTTCAGGAAGCCGTGGACGGTGGCTACGCGCCACCGACACCACCCGAGTGAGTCGTCCAAGGCGGTGCCGTTTGTGGTGGAAACTTCGACGCTTTCCGACGAACAAGTAGAGGCCATGATGGCACGCATCCATGCCGTTCCGATGATGCACACCTTGGACCTCGAAGTGCTTCGACTCGACGAGGGCGAGTGTGAGGCCAAGGTCAAGCGGAAGAAGGAATGGGACGGCATCTTCGAAACGTTTCACGGGGGGATGCTCGGCGTCATCGCCGATTCCATCACCTGTTTTGCTATTCTCACGACCATCGGTGCCGACCAAAACGTCGCTACGACCGATTTTAACATCCGGTTTTTGCGACCGTGCAACACCGATGTGACCTGCGTGGGGCGCGTCATCAAAGCTGGACGTACTCTGTGCGTGTCCGAGGCAGAAGTGAAGGACACCAACGGCAAGGTGGTGGCGATTGCACAAGTGACGTATGCTCGGCTCTGAGGGATTGCCATGTCGCTGCCTATCCTGTACTCTTTCCGAAGGTGCCCCTACGCCATGCGGGCGCGAATGTCCATCGTTCGGGAAGGTTACGAAGTTGAACTTCGTGAGGTCGTGTTGCGGGACCGTCCCGAGCACATGATGGAGATTTCACCCAAGGGCACGGTGCCCGTGCTCTTGTTGCCCGACGATACGGTGATTGAGGAAAGTCTCGAGATCATGCAGCATGTCCTCAACTGGGAGTTGAGCGATGAAGAGGCGCACTGGGTTGAGCGCAACGATGAGGAATTCAAGTTCCACTTGGACCGCTACAAATATCCGAACCGCTACGAAGACGTGGATGAAGTTGAGCAGCGTAAGCTCGCCTCTGCCTACCTGAGCGACCTCGATAATCGCTTGTCGGAAAGCCCGGCGTTCACATCCCAACTCAACGACGCATTGTTCCCGTTCGTGAGGCAGTTTGCCAATCACGACCGGGACTGGTTCGACGTTCAACCCTGGGCTAACGTCCACGCTTGGCTTGCAGAGCACCTTGAATCGAACGAATTCAAGCGTTGCATGAGGAAAGAAAAGCAGTGGTTTGAGGGTGATGACCTGATGTTATTCCCTTAGTTTTTGGTTTTTTTTCGATATTGAAATCAAGACAATCTGCCAATCAAACTGCAATGTTCTTTCTGCTAAGTTCTATTTCTTTATGGAATATGTATGCCGTTGTTTTACTTTTACTCTTTGGATTGCATTGATGATATCCGTTCCTTCTTTCGCATCCAAGTACTTGTCATGAATTTCGAATTCAATCAACTCAATTTGTTTCCAATATCCCTTCTTAGGTTTGCTTTCGGTAAGGGCAAAACACTGAACGGAAAATTTTCTGTTCAATTTGAGTCGGAAGGCTTGGTACTGCTGGAAAATCTTGCTCAAGTTCAAGGTTTCTTTGATCCCCTTTACCTCCATGGGTACGAAGGTTACACCGGTTTTGGTTTTGTAAACGAACACTTCATCAAATTCAAGAGGGGTGTTTGAAACAATGTTTCTAAATCCCTTCAAATTTGAGATGACATGCGATACACCATTTGAATTGATAAGTTCTAGCCCACCACACACCTCAAGTAAAGAAACCAACATTTGTTCACCGATGGATTTTCCAGGGTTTCCAAACAGTTTCGATGAGTTTGTTTCGATTCCTCTATGGACACCTTTGGCTTGATTTACAATCATGGATTTCTGGTTTGACCATTCAGCAGGGTCAATGGTATTCGAAGAATTATCGCCTGCAGCTAACTTCTGAAGAGTTGTGGTCCATGTACTCACATTTTTTCCGGGGTGCTTCTTTTCAATTTCCGGAAACAATTCCCCGAGTAATTTCCATCCATCATTTCTTTCTTCAAGTCCCACGAGTTTATCGAGCATCTCCAATTTTAGTTTGTCAGCTGACGATAGTGTGGAGCAATCGAATACGTGAGGTGTGGATGTGTATTTTGACAAGTCGAGGCAAGGGTCAAATTTCACAAAGGCGACTTCTGCATGGCCGTATTTTATAGCGCCTTTGTATCCAAACTGTTTTTCTAAAAATGGAAACACTTTCGACCTGCCTTCTGCGTAGCCATACATCACATCATTCTGATTCGTTGATGTGACATATTTGGCAAAGTCATTGAGGTGGAAAGGAAATATGTCTGGAGGATTCTTAATGTCAAAAATTCCTTTGTCGATTTGAGAAGCAAGATGGGTAAGTAAAGCAAGATCTTTGTCGCCTGGAAGACTATCGGCGAAGAAGTCAAGCGAGGTTTTTTTCATGCAGTCGTTGATTTTCTTGATGCAATTTTTGCGTTGAGTCTTGGTAGTTGCCTTCATCCCAGCGCCGCTGAGGGGGTCACCGTTCCAAGAGGGAGGTATCTTGGGCATGAAGGGAAGCCCTACCCCTTCTTATATAGCCTTAGTACATATTCGTTTAGATCCATATCATGTGCCGTCGAGACATTGTTTCTCCATAGTTCCAGCTCAAATCGCTCAAAGCCGACTTCAACCCCAAGTTCTCCCAGTATTTGTGCAGTCGGCACGTGAACGAGTTTGTAGGTGCGAGAGTCTCCAACGAGATACGAAGCAACTCCTCCATCCTTGAGGGCTTCGAGGTTGTTTTTTAGAACTTTTTTCATTCCTCCAAAGTATTCTCCGACAGTCTTTGCATACAACTTTTCAAAACCGCTTAAATTTCTGACACTCCCGTCGGGCCGAATCTTACTCTTTTCAACGGCTTCTGCAATGTCATTTACAATGGATTGAATTTTGTCGTGGTTTGACACCAGAGATATTTCATTGTCTGCTTTGTAGACGTTTCTCGTAGATCCAGTGATCATTCGCTTTTTTATTGTTTGAAGATCAGAATTCTCGTGAACCATGTCAAGAAGCATCATTTCCAATCGAGTGTGTCTTGTGTATTCATGTTCAGCAGGATAG
>JAYPIL010000067.1:0-8484 GCA_038127845.1 Candidatus Poseidonia sp. | reverse complement strand
TGCATGGGCCGAAGCCACCTCATGAGGCAAGCACCATGCAGACCACACGAATGTCCAATCGGTTTCTTGGCATTCACCCTGTCCAATGGCTGGCACTTTCCTTTGTGATTGCACTCGGCATTGGGCCCATCACCCTCGCCTTCAGTCGTTTGTGGGCCGTCACCGGGATTTCACCCTGGGCGGCCTTGATGACGTTTCATGAGCAACCCGGTGCAACCGAAGCCCTCCATTTCTCGGTGTTGGAGGCCGCGGCATCCACGGTTCTGACCGTTGCGGTTGGCCTACCGCTTGCTTGGGCGTTTGGCCGATATCAGTGGGAGCGCGTTCGGCTGAAGCGCGCCCTGCTGTTTCTCCCCTTTGTCACCCCCCCGATTGTCGCCGCCGTTGGTTTCCTAGCCCTCATCTCGCCCGAGGGCCTGGTGGGTTCGTCCGGTATCGACTTGCGAGGCGAGACCGGCATCGTGGGTTGGTTGGCTGAGAAAACGGGATGGGAGCATCCGGGGCATTTTGTTGCCCTCGTGATCTCCCACGTGTGGTTCAACCTGTCCCTCATGGTACGCTTTGTTGAGCCTGTTGTCGCTCAACTGGACCCCCGTTGGGAAGAACAACTCGCCCTCCTTCCCGCCGGGCAAACGAGGCGAGGGCGATGGCAACACCTCTGGTTACCCGTCCTTGGTCCAGCCACCATCGTCGCCGCTGCCTACACGTTCTTTTTCAGTTTCACATCATTTGCTATGGTCAAATGGCTTGCACCGTCCTCGAACACGCTTGAATCCCTTTTGGGTGAACTTGGAGGCACCGCAGGCATTGCCGGCTACCGCACGGAAACAAGCCTTGCCGTTCTTGGAATCGCCACCTTCCAAATGCTGCTCATGCTCTTGATGCTCGTGGTGGCTGGGCGCTTTGAGCGCAAGCACAGTCAGGTGCTTTCCCTTCACAACGAAAGCATGAACCGTGAGCAACATGGCCCCGCCCCCACCGCTTGGAAATGGTTTGTCAACGGGATGCTGGTGTTGTTGCTCGCCCCGCTTGCTTCGGTGGTCCTCGCATCCTTCCGTGTTCGAAGCACGGACCCCTCAAGCAACGGATACGAATGGACGTTGGAAGGGTGGAGGAGAGCGTGGGCAGGTGATTTTTCTACCGTTCCGTTCGTCGAGGCGCTTTCCAATTCCTTGGTCTATGCGGTCATGACTTTGGTGATTGCATTGCCGCTTGGTTATGCCGTTGCCACCAGTCTCGTCACCATGCGTGAACGGGGACACCAACGAGCCGCTGGTGTGCTCGATTCCCTGTGCATGCTGCCCCTCTCCATGTCGGCCGTGATGGTGGGGTTGGGCATGGTCGCGGGTATCTTGCGTTGGTTCCCTGAAATGTTTCAGTTCCCCTACCTTCCCGTCGTTCCTCATCTGATGCTGGTGCTTCCGTTTGTCATCCGCTTGATGGTGCCTGCGATTGAACGCATCGACCCTGTGTACGCTGAGCAGGCCTTGCTCTTGCCAATGAGCCGTTTCGGATCATGGTGGCATGCTCGTGGGGCATTCTTGGTCGTCCCAGCGACGATGGCGGGGTCACTGTGTCTTGCGTTCTCGCTGGGGGAATTTGGAGCCACCTTTCTGGTGGTGAGGGTGGGGTCTTGGAATTCACTTTCCATCCTGGTCGATCAGGTTGCTTCTCGCCCAAAATTTGACCCGGTAATGTTCCCAACGGCGATGGCCTTGGCGACGATGCTGATGGTGGTGACCTTGTTGGTGCTCTCGGTGAACGAACGAGCGCGTGCGTGGAGGATGCGACATGAAGATTGAACTCAGAAAAGGAACGGTTACCATCAACGAGAAGGTGATTTTCAGCGAATTGGACCTCGTGGTGGAATCCGGAGAAATCATTTCGATTCTCGGTCCGAGCGGTTGTGGTAAAACGACCTTGCTGCGAGCAAGTTGTGGACTTGCATCGCTGACGGAAGGAGAACGGTATCTCGAGGATGAGCGGCTCGGAGACAAGGTCATTCGTCCAGAAATCACCATGCTGTTTCAACAGCCGGTGCTCTATCCGCATCTCAACGTTGCACAAAACATCGCCTTGGGTGCGCCAAAGGATTGGAAAAAGGAGGAAGTGAATCAACGGCTTAACGAAGTTCTTGCTTCCATCGGTCTTTCGGGATTCAACCAGCGTGGCATCGGGAGCCTTTCCGGAGGTGAAGCTCAACGCGTGGCGTTCGGGAGGGCATTGATGCAGGAACCCAGGGTCATTCTCCTCGACGAACCCTTCGCCTCGGTGGACGTGGCTCGCCGTATGGAGTTGGCCACGATGACCCGAGCCCACCTGAAAGAACGAGGCATCACCGCCATCCACGTGACCCACGACCAAGATGAGGCCGACATCATGGCTGACCGAGTGATTCGATGGAAGGACCTTCAATCGCTGCCTGAGGGCGGTGGAGAAGCGTGAGTGAGAAGACGATGAAGCCGTGGACGTTCATCGACCGCTGGTTTCCCAACCGAATGGCGTGGTCCAGGGCCACCTATGCAGCGTGGCTGCTCCTTCTGTTTCTGCTGCTCGCTGCGGGCCCGTATTCGCTGATCAATCACATCGCTGCTTGGCGAGGTGTTTCGGTCTTGGACGTTCAAACATCGATTGACACCGCCATACCCTTCGTACCTTGGATGTTCATCTTCTATGCCTCGTTTTATGCCTACTTCCCCGCCCTGTTTTGGGTAGGAGCAGAACAAAGCAGACGGCAGGTTGCGGAACAGATGAACCAACGGCTCATCCAAGCCACTTGGGTGGTGTTTGCTCTCTATCTGCTCCTCCCCGTGGAAGTGGAACTCCGCCATCAAATACCTGCCATGGATGGGGTCTTCGGCTCACTGTTCGCATCCCTGCATGCAGCAGACACCCCCTACAATGCCTGGCCTTCACTGCACGTTCTGCAAAGCCTTCTCGTGATTCTTAGCCTCCAAACATGGCTTCGTCAAGACGGACGATTGACCCCATCTGCCCTCGTGGTGATGTGGTCGGCTTGGGCCCTGTTGACCGCCTCCACGATGATGGTCAAGCAGCACTACGTGTTCGATGTCGTGACGGGCATTGTCATCGGTTTGCTGATGTGGCGAGCGTGGTTCAAACCTGTCTTCAACTGAAGATGGCATTGACCGTTTCCGGGCTGGTCAAGTAGATGGTCAGACCGACACCGGCCATGATCATCATCCACGAACCGATCATCTTGATATGACCGGTCGCTCGGCGCAGGAAGTTGATCATCACTTGGCGACCCATACCGACCAGCATCGTCACGGCCACCATCAAAATGAGGAGACCGACCATCAATCCCGCAATACCAAAGCCGATGGCAGACGTTCCGAGCGTACTGAGGAAGACCACAAAGGGAAGGACAGCGGCCGCCGTACAATCGATGGATGCCGCTGCATAGCCAATGCCGTAGAGGTACATGTTGCGCCGTGGAGTGAAGGTCTCGTCGGCTTCGGTGGTGCTGTATTTGTCCACAAAATTCTGAACGAAGCCCATGAGGTGCGAGGTGATGCCGAGCAACATCATGGAACCCAAAACGATGAGCAAGAGTGCGATGAAGATAGCGATGTAGTGGATAATGCCCGATTTCGCAAAGGCCTCTCCCATCAACAAGGCGACAATGCCGATGATGCCGAAGAAGGTCCACATGCCGAGACCCGAAAGAATACCGATGTTGAACGAACTTGGCATCCGGGTCTTGAGTTTCTCTTGAGCGATGAGCTCGTCTTCACGGGCCCCCAGCGACAGGTAATAGGAAATGAATCCCGGAAGCACGGGGAAGGCACAAGGAGAGAAGTAGACCAAGATGGAGAGGATCAATCCAAGCACAAAGACGGCGACAAAGGAGGTTTCAGGCTCTTCCCATCCAATGCGAGCGTCAAACGTCTCCGAGACGTCTTCCGTCAGCGCCGTGTTGAGTGTCCCGTCGAACTTCTTCCATCCGTCGGCAGGTGAGCCGGTCGCCTGCTGAGCGATGATATAGCCCTCCTCGTCGATGATGAGAACGACCGGGATTTGCCCGGTTCCACCCGTGGTGAACAAACGCACGGGGTCGGTGGTCGTGCCGTCGTCAAGCACCGCGGCATTGACAGAACCAAAGCCCGTCGGGTAGAGTGGAACGGTGTAGGGGCCATCGCTTTCGTTCATGTAAGCAACGGATTCTCCGTACCAAGCACCGTATGCGAAGATTTTGAGATCCTTGTTTGCTGCTTCCGCTGCTGCATGCCACGCTTCCATGTTCTCTTCGAGATGGGCTTGAACGGCGTGACAGTTGCTGCAGTCACGAGCCATCAAATCAAGAACGATGACACTGCCTCGGTGGTCGTTGAGGTTAAACCATCCTGTTTCGTTGACCAACGCTCCCTCAACGTCACTTCGGTTCAACGATTCAAACACCAGATTCGGTATGGGGGCGGGTTCAGCGTCGGATTGGAACAATTCATCCATGCTGTCAAACATCGAGAGTGCAGCGAAGGAAATGGCTCCAAACATTACCACGGCAATGCCAAAGGCCTGCCACGTTGCCTTTTCCTTGAACACACCAAAATCGGCTTGCTCAAGCAGTCCCATACCTACCACTGAGCGCGGGTCGTTGAAGAATGTAGCCCAAGAGAGAATTGATGGGCTCGGCCGGAATTGAACCGGCGCAAACGAACTCGGCGATACAAGGCGGGTTGTTCGTTGCTGGTTCAATCCGGTCTCGTTACGTTGCGTGGTGGGCTCGGCCGGAATTGAACCGGCGATCTTCGCCATGTGAAGGCGACGTCATAACCCCTAGACCACGAGCCCCTAGGTAAACTGCCGACCCGCCCCGCGGGTATAAGCCATACCGTGGTCAACGGTGCTCGTTCAGATGCACCGCTCCAACCTCGAGGCGTTCATGCGTTGGGTGGACTTCGATCAGAAGGACCGGAACATCGAGCAGGTCTGCGAGGTCCTCGGCCAGCGACAGGGGCATTTCGATGCGCTGATTGGCTGCATCGTACCTCATCCAGCCTTCTGCCATGCCCAATTCTTCCCGCAGTTCGGCCATGTCATCGGCTGCATCCTCGAGCGGGGTTGGAATGGCACCGAAAAGAATGGTGTCGTCATCGCTCAAGACCTCGTAGGGGCGCAGCGTGGCTTGGCCCCGTCGTTTGAACCGGTTTCGAAGTTGACCCGCATCCTTGTATTTCGCTGTACAAAACTTCAGATGGTAGGGTTTGTCAGCGGCCGCCTCTTTCAATCGCAGGGCCAGTTCAGCCGACCCTTCAGCAGCTGCCGTGATGCCTCCGCTCAAGTTGAAGCCACGAACGTCCATGTTCTGTTGATTTCCCACCGTGATTTCCAATTCATTGAGGTTGAGAAACGAAACGGGTGTTGACGCAAGGTCGTCAAGCAGAGCAAACAACTGCGCCTCCTTGTCGGGTTCACACGGAAGTTCCACGCCGACCTCAATGCCTCCCGAGGCACAAGCCTCCATCGTTGCTCTGTACTTGGCCGTGGTGCCGTCGAGAAGATGGAAGCGAAGTTCATCAAGCCCTGCTTCGGCGAAATCCGCTGCTCGCTCGGGGTCAAAAGGAATGGATGTGTAAGCGTGAATGTGGTGTTCGGGGCCGAATGCAGCCTTGAGTTGACGTACCGCTTCCAATGTTTTTTCGAGGTCGAGCATGGGGTCGCCGCCGGTGATGCCCGTGCCCGTGGCGTTCATGGCTCGTCCTTCTTCGATGACTTCCTCCCACGAAGTGCAACGCCGCTCGTTGGCAAACATGTCCGGTGTCTCTCGACGGTTTTCTGACAGCGGGCAGTAATCGCATCCCCAGTGGCATTTACCCGTAACAAACAAGACGAGTTTGCTGCCCTGTTGGCACTGCACACACCCTTCTGCTTCTCCTTCTTCGGCGGGGACCACTTCGGTCGCCATTTGCAAACTGCGCATCAAGCACCCTCCTGTAGTGTCATGGCCACGCTGAGAAGCCAGCGATGAAAGCGACGGTCGAGCGTCAGCTCTGGGTGAAACGTCACGCCGAGGCGATGGCCGTCGAGAACTCCGACCACCTCGTCGCCCAGGGTTGCGACCGCTTCGCATTCGAGGCCCGCTCGGTCAAAGCGAGGTGCTCGTATGAAGACACCTGGAAAGCCAGTTTCGGTTGTGGAGGCGGCCTGCGAGGAGACCTCGAGCGGTTGGTGAGCGAAGCGGTCACGTCCTGCAGGGGCCACGGGTTGATAATCGGCTTCAACGATCTCAAGATTGACATCGACCACCGCCTCAAACGAATCCCGTTGACGACCCCAAGCGTTGCGAGCAATGCTGGCAGCCAAGTAGGGTTTGCGTCCTTCACCGGGTGACGCCAGAAGGATGGCGCCCGCACAGGTGCCAAGAACGGGTTTGTTGGGGTGTTCTTCCATCCAGTCGAACACCGCTTCAAGCAAGGATTCGTGCTGGCTGGCGATACGCATGGTGGTTGATTCGCCACCGGGAAGCACAAGTGCATCCAATGAAGCATCAACGTGTTCCCGACGACGGCACTCGACGACTTCAACAGGGAGAGCGAGTTCTTTGGAAGCACCTCGCAGGGCCTCAGCGTGTTCGTGACGCGCCCCTTGGAGCATCGCCAATCCCACACGGAGCATGGCGACGCCTCATCGCCCTTCCCTATCAGTCCAGCGCTTCCTCCTTGCAGAAAAGGTGGACTTCAATGCAAGCATTTCAAAGACCGTCGTGACCACCCTAAACCATGACGCACACGGGCGATTGTTTCCTTGTCCCCGGACCTGTCCGTATGAGTGATGCTTGCTTGAAGGCCATGGCCACGCCCGTGATGACGGCTCGTGGACCTGAGTTCCGACAGGTGATGGCCAGGTTAAATTCGGGTCTCCGCCATGCGTTCAATCTCTCCCCCTCGGCGCCGGAAATGAAAACCCAATCGTGGACGGGAGAAGACGGCTACAAGGTCATCGTGGTTAGCGGAAGCGGAACGGCCGCCATGGAGATGGTCATCGCCAATCGTTTTCGAAACAACGACTTGGTGCTCGTGCCCACCAACGGAAAATTTGGCGAGCGGGTGGCCGACATCTGCAAACAATTCTGCAACGTGAAGCACCTCAAGTACGATTGGGGCCGTTCCTTTGACCACTACGAACTGGAACAACAGCTTGAGCGAGGGTGCTACGAAGCCTTGCTGATCTGTCACAACGAAACCAGCACGGGCATCACACAGGACGCCGAAGCCATCGCCGAGATGTGCGAGCGGCACGGCGTTTCGTTCATTCTCGACGGCATCACCTCCGTGGGCGGGATGCCCGTTCATCCCGGGAAATGGAAGGCGGAAGCTGTGGTGATGGGCGCCCAGAAATGCACGGCAGGCCCCTCTGGCATCGCTGCCATCGCCCTCAACGAACACGCCGTTGAACGCATCATGGCCATCCATCAGCAGGGTGATTCCAACCCTCGCTACTACTTCGACATGGTCTCAGCCCTGAAGAAAGGGGATGACGACCAAACACCGTGGACCCCTGCCATCAACCTCGCCATGGGGTGGGGGGCTGCCCTTGACATCCTGAAAGAAGAAGGGAACGAAGCACGGTGGGAACGATGCGCTCACATGGCGGACGGCGTGCGTCGCCTGTTCACCGACCTCGGTTTCATGCTCCTTGCCGATGACGGCCAGCGAAGCGACACCGTGACGGCCATCATGTACCCAGAAGGCATTGACGATGCCTGGCGTACGGCGCTGAAAGACCGCTATGAAACGCAAGTGATTGGAGCCCAAGACCACCTCAAGGGCAAGATGTTCCGTGTGGGCTCCATGGGTGAAACCCCTGTTGCGGAGATGGTTGAAGGGTGCAAGCGCATGATTGCATGCTTCCAAGACTTTGGATTGGACTTGCCAGAGGTGGATGTCGAATCGTATTTTTGAGGCCGTGGCATGAACAGGTGCATCGTTCTTGGACGTTTCCAGCCCTTCCATCTCGGCCATGCTGCCTTGGTCGAGGCTGCCGTTGAGCACGCAGATGGAGGCGAAGTCGTCGTCGCTATTGGCTCAGCCCAAGCGGGATGGGAATCGAACAACCCCTGGACGGCTGACGAGCGCCAAGCCATGATCGAAGCGTGGGCTGCCGAAAGCGGGCATTCCTTGACGGTGGTCCACATTGACGACATCAACGACCCGCCCAACTGGGTTGAGCACGCGACCAAAGCCCACGGTGAAGGAACACTGGTGACATCCGACGGTCCAACGGCCGACCTCTACAGAGCAGCGGGATGGGGCGTGCACGACGTGGCGTTGTCGCAGCGTGAAACGCTTGAGGGCTGGCGGGTTCGTCAGAGCGTGCGGATGCTCTCAACGGTGATGGACGATGAGGCCACGCGGACGGTCTTGGCGGCGAGCGTGCCCGAAGCGGTGATTGAATGGCTCATCGAGAACGATGCGATGTTCCGATGCTCAACCTTTGAGACCGGTGTTCATGCTGGTTGAG
>JAYPIL010000066.1:0-8589 GCA_038127845.1 Candidatus Poseidonia sp. | reverse complement strand
ACTTCTCAAAAAGTGGTCAACTTCAAAAACGGTGACTTGTTGCCTTTACCATGGACTGCGGAACGTGCGAATCGGCTTCACCACTTCAGGTTCACATCCCCGATGAGGTCGATGTTGATTTGACGATGACTGAGAAGGCAACATCGATGCTGTCAGATGCCTTTGGCGAGGATCGAAGCCACGCTCTCCTGGTTGGTGTTTTGAGCGGTGGATGTTCAGGATACATGTACGACCTCCAAATTGTTGAGTCCACAGAGACGCCCTGCCAAGAGTTGAACATCAACGGCTTCCGAGTCCTGGTGCCAAAAGCCTCCAGCCATCTTCTCAACGGTATTGAAATCGATTATGTTGACCGATTGATGGGTGGTGGATTCAAGATCAACAACCCAAACGCATCCTCATCTTGTGGTTGTGGGGAATCCTTTGCATGAGGAACACCCATGGGCATGGTCAAGTTTGATGCCTATACCCTCCTTCTGCAGGGAGAAGATGTACTCAATTTTCTTGATGGGCTCTCTACCAATCTCGTTTCCCAGAGTTGCACCACCGTCTTGACCGATCGTGCAGCCAAAATCATTGATGTCTGCGACGTGATTGTGATTGACAAACGTGTGGCACTGGTAGGTTACGGCCCAAACAAAACGGCTGTGCTGGAACATTTCTCCAAGAGGCTGCTTGGAAGGCACATTTCGTTCACGGATATTTCACACCTCAACCAGGTTTACATCGGCATCGGAGATGACGAACAACCTGCAGGTGTTACCGTTCATCAGAGCCATTTCGGCACCATGTATGTGGTGCCAACTTCATCCGACTACACCGCTACGTGGGACGATGATGCATGGAATGAACATCGGATTGAACATTGTATTCCCTTTCACGGTCATGAGATTTCATCGCGGTTGCACCCGCTTGCCTGTGGACTTGATGACCTTGTCCATCCGAACAAGGGATGTTATATCGGCCAAGAGATTTTGACGCGCATGCAAAGCAGGGGTCGCCAAGGCTATCGATTGGTGGTGAGAAGCAACCCTGCGGAGAACGCCACAACACAAGGTTCGACCAAGAGTTTGTGCATTGTGCGTGATCAATAACCCAAGACATCAGCGAGTTGAGTTTTGTAAAACTCTCCCGACCCTTGGAGCGATGTCAACTCTTCTTCGGTCAGGTCGAGTTCGAAAATACGCTCGATCCCGTTTGAACCGATGATGCAAGGGACACCGATGTAGACATCGGTCAACCCGTACTGCCCCGTGAGCAGGCATGAGGCGGGGAGCAGCCGTTTCCGGTCATTCAAGACCGATTCTGCCATGACAGCAGCCGCTGAACCCGGAGCGTAAAACGCCGAACCTCGCTCAAGGAGTTTCACGATTTCTCCACCACCACCGGCGGTTCGTGCACTGATGGCGTCAATGCGGTCTTGTGTCATCAACTGCGTGATGGGAATGCCCCCCACCGTGGTGTATCGTGGAAGAGGAACCATCGTGTCACCGTGTCCACCCAACACCATCGGAGAAACATCTTCCTCTGCGCAACCAAGTTCGAGGGCGATAAAATGCGCCATTCGGGCGCTGTCAAGGACACCTGCTTGACCCATCACGCGCTCCGCTGGGAATCCGGTGGTTTGTTGCATGTGATAGGTCATCAAATCCAGCGGATTGGTCACGACAATAACCACCGAATCAGGTGCATGTTCCTTGATGCCAGCACCCACTTGTGCGACGATTTCTGCATTCTTTCCGATCAAATCTTCACGGGTCATTCCGGGTTGTCGAGGGAATCCGGAGGTGACCACGACGACATCTGCACCAGCGATGTCTTGGTAATCAGCGGTGCCCGTGATGGAACCATCGTAGTTGAGGACGTTCGCATTTTGGGACATGTCAAGTGCTTTTCCTTTCGCAAACCCCTCAAAAATGTCCAACAGAACAATGTCTGCAATTTTCATCTGAGCGAGCACAAACGCGCATGTTGCCCCAACATTTCCTGCTCCTATGACCGCAATTTTTCGTCGTCCGTTCGCCATGTCGTCCACTCTTGGAATGGACCTAAGGAATTCAGTCCATAAGAACAATGGTGCACGGACTTGGCCTTGAATTCCTCAACAAAAACCTACAGCCGCAAAATATGGCATCAATCTTCGCAAGCGTCGCATCTAAAAACCTCCTTTCTGTGGACCGAATCATACCTCACCAATCGTGAGTGTATTCCGTTGGTGAAATCATGAAACTTGGCGTTCCCAAAGAGCCCGAAGGCGAGACGCGAGTTGGCATCGTGCCAACGAGTATGAAAAAACTCTCCAAAGCAGGATTTGAGGTTTTTATCGAAGCAGGTGCAGGTGCTGCGGCAAATTATGCAGATGCGGACTATGAGGCCGCAGGTGCAACCATCGTCACTCGAGAGGAAGCCCTTGCCTGCGAAAACATCGTTTGCATCCGTTTTCCCGGTACAGATGGTGTGAACGCTGGGGCAAATTTGGCCTGCGTCTCCGACCCGTTCCGACACCCCGAGTATGTGAAAGCCTGCATGGAAGCCAACATCACCCTCCTTTCAATGGACATGATCCCCCGTCGTCTTTCTCGAGCACAATCCATGGACGTGAATTCCAGTCAAGACAACCTCGCTGGATACAAAGCCGTGCTCCTCGGAGCCGCTCATGTCCCCAAAGGCATCCCGATGATGACCACCTCCGCCGGCACCATTCGGCCCGCAAAGGTCGTCATTATGGGAAGCGGTGTTGCAGGCCTTCAGGCAATTGCCACCGCCAAGCGTTTGGGTGCCGTGGTCTATGCTTCGGACGTGAGGAAATCTGCTGCGGAACAAATTGAGTCCGTTGGCGGCCGATTCATTGAGGTGGATGGCATGGACGATTTCGAAGACGAATCAGGTTATGCAAAGCCTCTCACCCCTGAATTTATCCAAAAAGTCAACGACACGGTTTGCGGTGTGGCAGCGGACGCCGATATCATTGTGACAACAGCTCGAATTTTCGGCCGCCCCGCCCCTATCACCGTACCCTCAACGGCGGTTGCGAAGTTCAAATCAGGAGCGGTTGTGGTTGACATGAACGCGGATGTGGGCGGAAACTGTGAAGACACCGTTCAGGGTAAAATCACCACCACCGATAACGGAGTTATCATCGTCGGCACATCCAATTTGCCCGGAACCTTGGCGAACACCGCCTCCATGTTGTACTCTAACAACCTCACGACCTTCTTCACCTCCCTCGTGGACAAAGAAAAAGGCGCAGTTGTCATTGCCGACGACGACGATATCTTGGTCGGCGCACCCGAGGGATCTGACTTCTATGTCGGCGGAATGGGGGGCGTCCTGATTTGTAAAGACGGTGTCATCCATCCAAAACAAACTCGCCTTGCGGGGGTGCTCGAATGATTACAGAAGCCTCACTTATTGCTAACTTGACCTTGTTCATGCTCGCTATTTTCCTCGGCTTTGAGCTCATCACGAAGGTTCCTGCTACGCTTCATACGCCCTTGATGAGCGGTGCAAACGCCATTTCAGGAATCAGCGTTGTTGGTGCGCTTCTCGGAGCCAACGTCGCCTATGAAGGCGGGGCAACGGCCGTTTCAGGCCTCTTGGCCTTTGTCGCGTTGGTCCTTGCCATGATCAACGTGGTTGGTGGTTTTGCCGTCACCAATCGCATGCTGAACATGATCGCAGGCAAAAACAGGAGGGCTTGAGATGGAGGCTTGGATTCCGCTTGGCTACCTGTTGTCGGCTGCTCTCTTCATCTTTGGACTAAAGAAATTGGGTCACCCACGAACCGCCCCTCGTGGAAACCAATACGGCGCAATGGGCATGCTGGTCGCCGTCATCACCACCGTCGTTGATATGCAATTGTCGAACGGAGGCTTGCAGTGGGAGTTGATCGTCGCTGGTCTCGCCCTGGGTTCGTTGATTGGTATCGTCATGGCCGTGAAGGTTGAGATGACGGGGATGCCAGAACTTGTCGCCCTTTTCAACGGATTTGGTGGTGCTGCTTCAGCACTGGTCGCCCTTTCGGAGACATGGAAATACATCGAAGACCCAACACTCACTCTTCCCACCGGCCTTACCCTTCAGGTCATCATGGTCGCCGCCGGATTGTCGGCCTTGGTTGGCTGGATGACCTTAACGGGTTCCATTCTCGCCATGTTCAAACTCAAGGGCGGTGTGGAACTCTTCGGAAAGTGGTTCAGTACGCCAACATGGGGGCCGTCTTGGCTCAATCCGGTGAAAGTTTTGCTGACCATGACCGTGTTGGCGCTGATCGTTGTGTCCATCAACGAGCCGACCAACACCGATTATTTGTGGGCCATCATTGGAATCTCAAGTTTGCTCGGCATCGTCCTCGTGTTGCCGATTGGCGGTGCGGACATGCCGGTCGTGGTGTCGTTGTTGAATTCGCTTTCCGGCATTGCTGCTGCTTTCACAGGCTTCATCATTAGCAATCCTGTGCTCATTGTGGCAGGATCACTTGTCGGTGCCTCTGGCCTCATTCTGACATTCATCATGTGCAAGGCTATGAACAGAACCTTGCCTGATGTGTTGTTCAAATCCTTTGGTGGAACCACGAAGGAGAAAGTCACGCGTACCAAGGTTGGTTCCGACCCAGACGAGGTCGCCATGATGGTGGATGGTGCTCAAAAAGTCATCATCGTTCCGGGTTACGGCATGGCTGTTTCTCAGTGCCAGCACCAGGTCAAGGAATTTGGTGATTTGCTTGCTGAAAAGTTTGACACGGAGGTCAAGTATGCCATTCACCCCGTTGCAGGACGCATGCCCGGTCACATGAACGTCTTGCTCGCTGAGGCCAATGTTCCCTACGAGCAACTGATCGAAATGGATGAGATTAACCCTGAATTCCCAGAGTGTGATGTCGCCGTCGTAATTGGCGCGAACGACACGTGCAACCCAGCCGCTCGGACAGGTGAGGGCCCGCTCGCTGGCATGCCCATCATCGATGCCGATCAGGCACGAACCGTCGTGATCGTCAAGCGTTCCCTCTCCGTGGGATACGCAGGGGTTGACAATGACCTGTTCTACATGGACAAGACCATGATGTTGTTCGGCGATGGCAAAGCCATGATGACCGGTTTGAACAACGCCATCAAGGAGATTTGATGAGCGATTGTTCACGGAGATTGAAGCAACATTCAAAGAGCGGGGCCAAGTGGAAAAAGCAGGTGAGTTCATGCGACGCAACACACGGAACATCTCCTTGATGGTCATCCTCTCCCTGATGTTGGTTGCTCCCGTCCTCGGGAATCCAAACGGACCTCCATGGGACAACGGCGGGAGTCTTGTCGTTGACTCGGGTTGTACCTGCCACGGAGGTGGCGCCCCATCTACTGAAGTTGTGGTCTCCATCTCTGGCGTCCCCCGAGCCTACAACATCAGCGAAACCTACACCATGACCATCAGTCTCCAACACGCGTCGAACGATGGCGGTGGCTACCTCATTTGGGACAACGGGGCTGGAACCCTCACCCCTGGCGAGGGTAGCAAAGCCGTTGAGGATTCACCCGGAGCACTGTCCCAATCCGAACCTGGTAACGATTGGACCATCGATTGGACCGCGCCATCTGAGGATGCGGGGCCGGTAAATTTCAAACTCGTCGGCAACGCTGTCAACGGAAACGGAGCATTTGATGAAGGTGATAAATGGAACATCCTCACCTTCACCATCAGTGCCCCCGGCGACACGGCCATTGCCACGAATGAAGACATTGCACTACGCACCATCAGCGTTGGCGATTACGAATCACTCTTCGTAGCAGACGAAGATCCTGAAGCCATTGAAGCAGAGCGGCAAGAAGGCATTGCACACGACTTTTTCACCAACGGGAACCTCTACTACTGGACCACATTGAGTCTCATTATCGTCGCTGCTGTGATCCAAGGCGAGTTCTACGAACGAAGGTTTGGAGGTGGCCCAACACACCTCGACAAGAGTCTTGCAGTACCACAAGGATTGCGCCGTGGCGTGCTCGCGGCGGGACTGGGCATCACGTTCGCCTATCTCGTTGACGCTGGTCAACCGTGGGGTTACAGTCTGGTGGTGGGCATGCTCACACTTTGGGCGGTCTACGGTGTCTACCGAACCATCGCCCAAGCCCGTGCCACCAAGACCTACACCGACATGGTTTGAGTGGGCGTGAATGTCAATTCTTCTCGACACGGACGCCTCGTCAAACCCACAGACCCATCTCGACGAGTTGTCCCTCCGAGTTTCTGTTTGGTTCATTGCTGTCGCTGCTCTCACGCTCGTGTGGTCTTTGTTTGTCGACAGTGTTCTCGACTCGCTTCTTTCACGCCTATCCCCCTGTATTGGAGCCTGCATGAACGTTTACGACCCAGCGGAGTGGAGCGCAATCCGCTGGGCAACATCCCTGCTCCTTGCACTGTTCTCAGCTCTCCCTTTGATGCTGTTCCACATGTATCAGTTCACCAAGCCAGGACTTTTGCAGTCTGAATACCGGGCGTTACGGCAATGGACATCGCTCTCTTCTGTCGCTTTTCTTCTCGTGGCCTATGGCTTGGTCTTTCATCTCTTGCCGGGCATCTATCAGCTCGGATATGAACAGCACCTCTCTGCCGGCTTGACCGCACAATACGATGCCGTTCACATCCTCGTTGTTGCCCTGTATGTTGTGTGGATTTCTTGGTTGTTCTTTTGCACGTGGTTGCTTCTCTTTCTCATCGGAACCCTCGGTCTCGTCACGCAGGCAACGGCCGACTGGTGGAGATTGAGAATTTACGGTATTGGGACATTGCTCATCATCGTGACTGTCCCTCAACAAACGCACTCGTTGATGCTTCCTTTGGTTACGGTTTACATGGTGACCATGGAGGTTGTTGGTTCAAGGTGGTACCGTCAAACCTCTCCGTCTCTCGGATTTGCAAAACCGCGGTTTGATGGCGAGGGGAGAAGAAGAACCTACGCCCTCATCGATTGCAGTTGTGACGGTGGCAACGCCCATCACGGTCAGGCTGAAGTTGATGGTTTTGCAACCGTGAAGTTGGTTGGATTGTGCAAGTCAAGAGAGGATCAAGAGCATGTCTATGAACAGGTTCTAAGAAGCGGATTTACCGATGTTATGGTCACGGGATGTGATACGGCGGCCTGCCCATCAAGATTCAAAGACAATCTTGCTCTCCTCAACGTTGAATTGCACGGCCTGAATTTGATGAAACTCCAGAATCATCGGATACCAAATCTTGAGCCGAAACTCGACCTTTTGTTATGCCTCGAGCACCATCTTCGAGGAAGCGAAGATGTTGAACCCTCCGTTGTTCTCCAGTCTGTCATTGAAGAGCATGGATTCTTGCCAAACGATGTGTGGTCAATTCCAAAGGATTCAACCGATTGGGGCCCGTTTATCGAGAGCGGGCCGATGTTTCTGCAATAATCTCCGTGGTTCTGTATCGGCCAATTTTGCGGCAAATATCACACATTCTCAACATAGTTTCAAACGGATGACCACCCACATCGGCCCATGAAGCGAGCAGTGGCCTTTCTGCTCGCACTTGTTTTCTTCATGGCATCCGCTGCCATTTGGATGAACGAAGCCTTGCTTGAATCATGGTTAGCTGACCAGTTTGTTATCGAGGCTGAGGATGATTCCCCACTGGTCGGATTGCAAACCGATGAGCATTGGCTGGTCGTGATTGTCGAGTTCTCGGACCATCCTGTCACAGAGGCTTGGGGCACAGATGAAGCAGAGCTTCTCATGGAACAAGCAGCTGTCCCTTACATCGACCAGTTGTCTGCTGGAACTTCTACGCTCTCGATTCACGTTCACCCTACCGTTGTGAGGGCTTTAGAGCCCCTTGCAGCCTACGGTTCGGATGGTTCCTCAAAGGACACCGATGAAAATGGACAATTCTTACCCATGAATCTTGCAGAGGAGGTGGTGAAGCACATCGAAAGCCAAGTGAACTGGTCGGAGTTTGATCTGAACGAGGATAACGTGGTCGACCGGCTCCTCGTTCTTCACACTTCAAAGGGGCAAGAAGAAAATCCCGGTATTAAACAACGCATATGGAGTCACTTTACGCGGTTTGACGACGCCCAAAACGTCGCCGAGGGATACGTGGTCGAGCATTACACCATGGCAAGTTTGCAAACGGGTTCAAGTGGTGTCGGGACCATGCTGCATGAAATGCTTCACCAAATGGGAGCAGCAGACCTCTACCCGGTTCATGACGAGAGCACATTCCAAGCATGGAAAGGACCAGGCGATTGGGACATCATGGCCAGTGGAAATTGGAACGGTGGAGGCAGATGGCCCGCACTTCCAACGGGAGCATCCCTGGAGATGATTGGAGCGCCTCAAATCCAGGAAATGGACCTCCAATGGCCCGAGGGTACCTCAGCACCATGTATTGGGCCTTCCGTCGTGATGGATGGGCTTGCCGAAGAGGGTGTGGTTCTCAAGATCAACATTGCAGAAGAGGAAGCCGTGTTCATTGAACATCGTTCCGATTACGGATACGATGAGCGCCTGCCTGGCCACGGAATCTTGGTGACATACCAAGACTTGAGTGTCGGCGATTTGGAACAGAATGAACTCAACACAAACCCTG
>JAYPIL010000065.1:0-8727 GCA_038127845.1 Candidatus Poseidonia sp. | reverse complement strand
GAGGTGAATCAAACATGTGGAGTCGTAAGTCAGCCATGCTTGGCAGCCTAGCTGTTGCCATGTATTTGCTTGGCCTCACGCTCCGTAACACCCAACTCGTCACGATCGCCGTGGTCATCTTCGTGTTCCTTACCTGGGCTGCACTCCTTGGGAACCATGCGGATGTCGCATCAAGCGGACGACGAGCAGAGGAATGGACCGGAGAAGAAGGCGTTGCTTTGGGCAACGTCGTCGCCATGAGAAAGTTGTCCAGCGCTCGCATGTTTGAAGACGGTGAACTGAACGTGACGCTGAGGATGCAAAACACCTCATCGCTCCCGAAGATTCTGGAAGTTCGAGACCGCGTTCCTGAAGTGATGCGAATCAAGGAAGGTGCCAATTACATTTTGATGGAATTGGGTCCTCGCCGAGAGACGTTCATTGAATACACGGTTGAGTGTCCACTACGAGGTTTCTACAGCCTTGGGCCGGTCACGGTTCGTATTCAAGATGCCTTTGGATTGTTCCACAAGGAAAAGGAATTGCATGTCTACAACGATTTCCTTGTGTTCCCGAAGATGGAGGACTTGAAAGAGACCTTCGTCAAGTCTCGCGTCCCGAAGATTTTCACCGGTGCGGTCAACATCCGCCAACCAGGACCCGGTTCGGAATTCTACTCGCTTCGTGAGTATTTCGAAGGCGATTCCTTCCGGGCAATCAACTGGTCAGCGTACGCACGTTCAGGTAAACTGATGGTCAACGAGCGAGAACGAGACGCCGTCTCCGACGTCATCATCATCGTTGACTCCCGAGCGGTCGCTGAGACGGGACCCGTCTCGCGCAATGCGCTGGTGTACTCCACACGCGCCGCCGCTTCACTTGCGAAGTATTTCCTCGGAAGGCGTGACTCCGTTGGTGTTATCGTCTACGGTGATGAAGTGGTCAGTGTGGACCGAGACACTGGAAAGAAGCAACTCTATGTGATTTTGACCAAACTTGCAGGAGCCGTTGCCCGAGGGAATATCCCGTTGCAGGTCGTTGTCAATCGTATCTTGCCGCACATCAACAAGGGAAGCCCGATCATCTTCCTTTCGAACCTTGAAGACGACCCGACCATCGTGAACGCTCTGCGAGATTTCCGTGCACGTGACTTTGACGTGACGGTGCTCTCACCTTCGTCGTTGGAGTTTGAGTTTGATGCCAAGCGCATCGACCGAACCGGCTACGAGGTCATGAAAACCGAACGGGATGTGCTCATCGGTGAATTGCGCGGCCTTGGTGTGAACATCATGGATTGGGAGCCGGATATGTTGCTTTCAACCGCTCTTGCAGGAGCACGAGGATTCTGAGGTGAAACAATGACCATCAACAAACCATCCTCCGATACATCCCACCTCTACGACGGCAAAACGGTCCGTTCGTCTGCACCTTCTCGAAAGAAGGCAGCAGGACAAGTTGGCGCCGGTAGCGATATTCCAAAAGATGCCATTCCAACCGTTGAAATCCCCTCGTTCATCGAGAGTTTGCTTGGTGGGCCGCTTGTCCCGAAGATGAAGTTCTTGCCACCGGACAAGATGGTTCAGAACCTCCAGATTGCGGTCTACGGCGTTCTTGTTGCCCTCGCATTCCTCACGTACATCATTTCGCCCCCTCAGGGAACGATGTGGTACATCCTCACGGGGAGCCTTGGCTTTGCCAACATCATGCAGTTGGTGGTCATTGCTGGTGCAACGGTGCTCGGATTCATGGGCACCTTCAAGCGTGATGCTCGCCTCTCGTTGGGAAGCAACCTCTTGTTTATTCTTGCCATTTTGAGGTTCGCTTCCTCCAAAACAGCCCTCTCAAACGACCTGTTTGGTCTCCAAGACAATCCAGGCATGCTGTCTATTTTGGTGGTGGTCTACTCGGTTCTCCTGATCATGTACTTCGAGCTCAGCAACGGCGTCATCCGCTATTCGATGCTTGACACCAGCATTCGAACGAATGAGGTCTACGTGATGAACCCAAAGAAAATCGTCTCGAAATACCATCGTTCTCTGGTCATCAACCCCATCCTTGCGACCCTCTTGGCATGGTTTGTTCTCTCGGCGAACACCATTTTGCCAGCGATTGTGGGTCTGTTCTCCGGAGACACGGCGCTTCGCATGAGGGAATCGGTTGAACTGACATCGGTGTACGGTGTGGCCTTGGGCACGTTGTTCGTCTTCATCACGGTCGGCATCCTCTTCGGATTGAACCTCCCGACGCATCTTCAGCGATTTCGAGAACGTCAGGCTGATTGAATCCTTCAATTCCTCATCTCGGCCATCTTGGCCACCAATTCGTCGAGCATCTTTGAGATGTCAAATCGCTGCGTCAGGATATGCGTTGAGGACGTGGATACGTGGACGGTTTCACTTTCGAGACCGTTTTGTGATTCGAGCAATTCGTGCAAGACGCCGGCATCCCTGCATCCGATGAACGACAGCATGGCAGCGTAGTACGTGTACGAGATGCTTTCTTCGTAATGCTTGATGATGTCAACACCCCTCTTAACATCGTGTTGTGGAAGGACGAATCGCCATCGAGCGGGGGTTGTCTCAAAGGAACAAATGCGGATGTCTGCGGCTTTCAGGGTTTGAATCAACTCGCTGAGGTCTGCAACCACGTCACCGGAGTATTTGACGCTCACATCGATGCAACAGACTCGAGGGATACAAGCCACGCCCTTCACCATCGATGGACCTTCAATATCGGGCCCAATGATGGTTTTCATGTTGCTTTCGCCGTATCCTGAGAGGCGGCGTATCTCAATGGGGATGCCGATCGAATACACGGGCTCAACGGTTGCAGGGTGGAGAATTGTTGCATCGGCATTGGCGAACTCGATGGCTTCCCCGTAGCCCAGATAGGGGATGGGAGATGAGGTGACGCCCCAGCGAGGGTTCACGGGGTAGATGCCCAAGACATCTTTCCACAAGACCACGCGTTGAGCGTTTAGAAGTGCAGCAAGCGCCGTTGCGGTATGGTCGCTTCCTCCTCTTCCCAACAGCGCAATGTTGCCGTCGGTCCCTTCTCCAAACCATCCTGTCACCACGGGGACGCCATGGAACGCATCCCGGTCCAATCGGCTCGCGGAGCGTTCCAAGTCCACTGTCCGAGCGTTTCCTACACCGTCCAAACACAATCCAACATCCTCGGCACCCAAGGGATGAGCCGGCAGGCCTCGCTGTGAGAGGTCGTGAGCGATCACAAGTGCAGAGAGACGCTCTCCTGAGGCCAGCAAGCGATTGTAGGCTTGGGTGTCCAATCGGTCCGTAGCAAGGGATGCCAATGCTTCCTCAATGCCCATCAAGACACGCTGGAACACATCGTAGAGTTCTGAATGAACCAGTGACGGAGCAAAACGGAGATGGTGACTCGCCAAATCATTCACCAAACGGCCAGCATACCTTGGCTCTTTCGCCGCTCGCATCAATCGGTCGGTGGTTCCCCAGAGTGCTGAAACCACCAACACCACCGGTCGTTCTGCTTCCAGAACGATGTGGGCGATGCGTTCGAGGTCGGACGAATCCCTCAGGCAAGAGCCTCCAAATTTATGAATTTCCGGAGCGTCAAGCATTGGAAAACCCTCCCCGAATCATCAAATCTGAGAGAACAAGAACGGCCATCGCCTCGGCGACCGCTACCCCACGAGGTCCGAGAACAGGGTCGTGTCTGCCTTTCACCACCAGCGGCTCTTGCTGGTTGGTTTTGAGGTTCAGCGTGTGTTGCTCTCGTGGGATGCTGGACGGGGGTTTGAGCGCAAGCCGAACCAAAATCGGCGCCCCTGTTGCGAGACCAGCCAACGCACCGTCGGGTTGCTCACCTTGGAGTACGGGCTTCTCCGAGGTGCCTGCCCATGGAGAATTGTGCTCGCTTCCTCGCATGGTCTGGACGCTGAAGCCATGACCGAATTCAACCCCTCTTGCGGCGGGAATCGCCATCATTGCCCGAGCAAGAGCGGGCTCAAGGCCGTCAAACCACGGTTCGCCGACCCCCAGAGGAAGCCCGCGAATGGTCATATCAACCCTCGAGCCGATGGAATCTCGGTCCCGGCGAGTGGCATCGATGAGCGCAGCCATTTTTTCCGCAGCCTCGGGGTCCCTGCACCGGAGTTGCTCACATGTTTCGTTCGCCCATCGTTCAGGACACATGTCAAGTGGTCTTGCATTGATCACCCCAACAGCACCCAGATGGGCTTCAACCGTCACGCCCAACGCACGTAGCCACGGCCGGAGGAGAGCAGCAACGGCAACCAGCGGCGCCGTCATTCTCGCACTTGAAGTTCCTCCGCCTCGTAAATCAGCCTCGCCTCCGGTCCGTTTCATCATCACCATGTCCTGATGGCCGGGCCGCGGATGGTCGGGAAGGAAACTGTAATCGGATGAACGAGCATCGTTGTTTGCAATTTGGAGTTCAATCATTTCCCCGGTCGTGGTTCCTTGGTCGACGCCTCTGCACCAATCAACGACGTCCGTTTCGTTGCGTTTGCTGCTGTAGGTCCCGCCAGTTTTTCGTAGCGCCATCGCCTCAGCGACGAGCGACTCGTCAACGTCGATGCCGCTTGGCATGCCCTCGACCGTTGCGCCAACATACGGCCCGTGACTTGACCCGGTCAGGGTCACGCGCAGGACTTCACCAAGGCGCATCTGCATGGTTGACCGTAGTTTTGGACTTCATCGCCCCTTTAGAAGGTGTTCACTCCAACTCGTCATCGCCATCAGCGGAGAGGAACGATGTCTCGATGATTTCAACACCTTTGTGTCGGGTAGCGTACCACGATTTGATACGCTCGACGGTCGGTTGTTGCTGCTTTGGAATGACGATGACCAAGGCAGGCCCGGAACCGGAGATACCGGCCGCTCGTGCACTGTTCATGAACGAGTCATTTGCCATCTTCCGACCTTCAATGTCGCGAAGTACCGCTGCCATACCGCGTCCGTTCCACGTCATGGCGACCAACGGATTCTCAGCTTGTATGGCCTCCAAGGCCTGCTGAAACGCATTCACATGCGGAGCGAAATCTTTCATTGTCGGTTGTTCCGTACGCGGCTCACGCAGGACCAGCAGAACCGCCCAGTCTTCTGCCGACAATCCATCGCTTTCCATCAGCACACCCTCCGAAATGGGTGCTTGAACGTCAATGAGTTTCCACCCAGGCGTCATGCAACCCCATGCATCATCAATCGAGCCTGTGAGAGATACGCCGGCTGCGAGTTGGGCTTGTGCAGCGAGATGAACCAATTCGTGAGGTTCGAGGTTGGTATCGGTGGCGTTGCACAGGGCTCGAAGCCCAGCGATGCAGGTCGCAGCAGAGGATTTGAGCCCCTGTTTGGCAGGGATTTTGGAATTCACACCCCAGTGGAGGTCTTGAGGTTCAAAGCCCTCAGGGAGCGTGTGTTCTCCATTTACCCACGATTCCAAGAGATGCTGAAGCACGTTGTCCTGGTCAATCACTTCACGTTTGCTGGGACGGTCGAGGAGACGTACGGTGATCGGAAGGTCGAGTGCAACACACGCACCGTAGCCCAGGGCGGCTGCATGCAACAAACTGCAGGCGCCGTGTGCCGACCCTTTACCTAAGACTGCCATCCTGTCACCGTTCCTCGACACGGCCTCCAATTGGTTTTCCAAGGTGCCGAGCACCGTGGGCCGTCCACCCGAGAACGGCTTGGTTCACCTTGAGTTCGGTGACAGAGCAGGCTTCGGGCAAGTCGGTTACCAATCGGACCGTTTCCGCTTGTTGAAGGTAGACATGCGATTCATTAGCCTTCCGACCGTTCTTTTCTCCCGCAACATACGATATTTTCAACATTGGGCGCTGTTCAATTTTGCTTCTGCCGAGGAGCACATGCCTTGAACGACCTTCAGCAGCAACCGCCAAGATTTCGTCCCCCGATGTCAATTCAGCGATGTATTTTGTTGAGCCATCCGCCATGAGTACGTAGGAGTGCGGCGAGCCAGCGTTGACACGGAAGGGGCGAGTCGGCACGAAGGTGGAGGGAATGGTTTCGCTATGAACCAACACCAAGGAGGATGCAGAGGACCCAACGAGTATGCCCTCGCCTTCCTCAAACAGAGACAGGAAATCAAGGCAGTATCTGTCGCCAACACCCGCTTCCTCGACAGCGGTGATGGACATCGGGTTCAAGGTCAACGCTTGGTGTTGTTCCACCATCGGTGTATTCACCTCCGGTGTTTCGTTCCGCTGGTCTCGAACGCTGCAAGCCGCTTCGAGGATGGCGATGTCGTTGGGAACAACCAGCGCATCCACGCCTTCTTGAAGAGCAAAGCCAGCACCTTGGGCCTGCAACGGCGACGTGATGACGGCGGCGATTTTTGTGTGGGTCCCTGTTCGAGCAGAGACAAGGTTCTCAAAAGGAATCATTGACCACGATTCACATTCCACCAAGATCCAGTCCACGCTTCCTACAAAGGCCATGCCGGCTTGTTGAGACTGTCCATCTTTCACGGTAACATGGGCCCCCAAGATGCCATCAGGTCCCTGCAAAACACCCTCGTGCGTCTTGAGGTGGCCTTCGGTTTCGCTCCAGTATCTGTCGGCAACCCCGTTGTCAACGGGGTCCTCTCCAGTCGACAGTCGGAGCCAAATTTCCATGATTCCACCTACAGGCCGCTTGCTTTGAAGGCATCTCGTGCAGACATCCCCTCATGAACCACCAAAACCAGTGCTCTTGCCATGCGTTCGGGATGCTCATGAGCGAAGACTTGCCGACCCATGCACACACCGCCTGCGCCCGCATCCATGGCATCTCGAACCATCTCAAGCACGGCAAGGCTGTCTTCAGAGACCGGACCTCCCGCCACAAGAGCGGGAATGGGGGCCGCTTGAGCGACCATGGCAAAGGATTCCTTGTCTCCGGTCCAGGTGGTTTTTGCGGCATCGCAACCCAATTCAAACGCAAGACGAACGGCGTGCGCCTGTCCCTTTGTAGGATCGCCTTCGACGGGATTGAGGTAAGGTCCTCGGGCGTAGACCATACCAAAAGCGGGTAACCCGTGATGGTGGGCCTGACGGTTGAGTTCACCCATGCGCTCGATCATCTCTGCCTCATGTTCACTTCCCATGTTGACTTGACTGGAGACGCCGATACCTCCTCGGCTCAGGGTCTCGTCAGCATTTCCAACCAACACCTTGTTGTTGCAGTCCGGCCCTGCGTGACGAGTGGAAACGGAGTAGTGGATGACCATGTTGGTGTTGGTTCCCTCACACAGGTGGGCGTATCGACTCACGATACCTTTCTGGGCCAAGATGACATCAACGCCACCTTCGATAAGTTGGTGAATCAATTCCCCCACGTTCTCAAGCCCGGGATTCGGAAAATCGGAAGCGCCATGGTCAATAGGAATCCAAACGCCCCGGTTGTTTGGGAAAAGCACGGCCAAGCGCGCAGCCTTGTCCATGGCCATCCGAGGCCCCCTTGGTCATCAAAGGTTTGTTTGCACCACCATTACGAAAGGTTCTCAGAAAGCCATCGTAAAGCGAGTTGCTCAGCCGCATTCAAATGCTCTTGATACGTTGACCGAGCAATGCCCATCACCTCTGCGAGCCCTTGAATCGTAATTTGTTTTGGCGATGCATAGTAGCCGTGTTTCGTCGCCAATTCAAAGCATTCAAGTTGACGCTTGGTGAAGGTTTCTCTCAGGTTATCCTTCACATCGGCCAAGGTTTTGACGCGAACACTTGCGGGTGGCACAAGCGCTTCGGTTAATTTCACAAAGCCGGCCACGGCCTTGGGCAGGCCACGCACCGTCAGCGTGAAATTACCGTTTTCAAACTCACACGGCAAGAGGATGTAGATGTTCTCTGTGTTCGTCGCAAGTCGGACGAGGGGATGGCTGTTGAACGCCACAATGGCGTTTCCTTCCCGCTCGATGAACTGCTGCTCCACGGTTAAGAAATCCAATGCGTCGAGGTCGTCGGGTCCTTTCCCCTCTCGGTACACCGGAGAGAGAATTTGACGAATCCCCTCGGGCGTGATCAACAGGTTCCCCATGATGGAGAGGCGTTCAACCACCTCGTCAAGTTGAGCCATTGAGGTGCTGGCAAGGGCAGAACGTTCCCAATGCAAGGTTACCTCACGCATATGATCAAATTTTGGTTTCTCCTTGTTCTATCTATCGCCGTTCATATTCGGTTGCAACGGGCCCCCATCGTATGTTTCAAGTGGTAGTTCGGTATGGAAGGGACATGCCCTTCGCAGATTATGTCCTCACCGCTGCACTCGGAGGAGCATTTGCATTGGGTTTGCTGTTTATTGTGATGCGACGTGAAGCTCAGGTCAACATCCAAAGCGGCATGAATGCGGAGGGATTGATGCAACAGCATTCGGGCATGGGCTTCGGCAAAGCAAAAAAGAACCTCGACCGTAAATTGGCCTCCATTCAAGACATGCTTCGTCAACAAAACCAAGGCGACAGAGAACTGGCAGAACAACGGTTCAACGAGCGACGCCAAGCCCAAGAAGCAGCGGAAGATGAAGCACGTCGCCAACGAGAACTCGAAGCAGAACGGTTGCGAGCACAGCAAGAAGAAGCCTTGCTCAAAGAACAAGAGGAGGCGGACCGGCGCGCCCAAGAACGGGAGGAAGAAGAGGCGCGCTTGGCTGCAGAACGGGAAGCCGAACGCCAAGCGGAATTGGCTGAAGCAGAGGCACAGCGCCAAGCGGAAATCGAGGCCGCTCGAGAGCAAGAGATGCTCGAATC
>JAYPIL010000064.1:0-8778 GCA_038127845.1 Candidatus Poseidonia sp. | reverse complement strand
CTCATCGAAGAATCCATTCTCGGCTGGCAGGAGTTGGAGTACGAGGTCATGAGGGACGAAGCAGACAACGCCACCATCGTTTGTACCATGGAGAACATCGACCCCATGGGTGTTCACACCGGCGAATCGACGGTCGTTGCCCCGCTCCAATCCTTCAGCGATGCCGATCACCAGCGTCTACGAAACCAAGCGCTTGCTTTGATCCGTGCACTGAACATCAAAGGTGGATGCAACGTTCAATTTGCGTTCAACCAGTTCACGGGAGAAATTCGGGTGATTGAGGTCAACCCTCGTGTGTCCCGTTCTTCTGCGCTTGCGTCGAAAGCCACGGGCTATCCCATCGCCCGAATGGCAGCGAAGATTGCCGTTGGCTACACGTTGGATGAACTCCCAAACCCCATCACGGGTGAAGGGACCACGGCCGCCTTCGAGCCAACGCTGGATTATTGTGTGGTTAAGATTCCTCGCTGGCCGTTTGACAAGTTCAGAACCGCCGATCGAACGTTGGGGACCTCGATGAAATCCACCGGTGAGGTCATGGCCATCGGTCGTAATTTTGAGGAAGCCTTCCTGAAGGCTTGGGCTTCGTTGGAACAAGGATGCGCCCATCCTCGCCCACTCACCCGGGCCGATGAATCCGAGGGCGAAGGGATGTCTCAACGAGCGCATGAAGCGTTGCCGGATGCCACCCTCGTGAACTGGTTGTCCGTGGCGACCGACCGAAGAATGGGGGCTTTGCTGGAAGCGTTCCGTCGCGGTTGGACCGTTGATCACGTCCATGAGATCACGCGCATCACCCGCTGGTTCCTCTACGGCTTTGAGCGATTGGCCACGATGGAACGGGAGATCGTCGACCGCAGTGCCTCTCCAGCAGAACTCACCGAAGAAGAACTGCGTCGCTGGAAAAGTTACGGGTTCAGCGATGCCCACATCGCCGACGCGCTCGCAGGCTTCCCTCCCGAGGGCCTGAAATCGCTTTCCTCGGCCCAAAGTGAACGGGCCATCATGCAACGGCGTCATGAGCTGAATCTCCATCCCGTGTACAGAATGGTCGACTCTTGTGCAGCAGAATTTGCAGCCAAGACGCCGTACTATTATTCCACCTACGAGCCCTACGGTGCATCGGGTATCGACACGATTCCGAACATTGAGCAGCGAACCAAGGAACGTCTGGTAGCGATTGGAAGCGGGCCAATACGAATCGGACAGGGCATCGAGTTCGACTACGGCTGTGTCCATGCTGTCAAAGCCATCCGTGAAGCAGGAAAGGACGCCATTCTCATCAACAACAACCCCGAAACGGTCTCAACCGACTTTGACACCTCTGACCGACTCTACTTTGATCCTTTGACTCTCGAGTATGTAAGCGAAATTTTACTTCGTGAACAGGCCCATGGAATCCTGCTCCAATTCGGCGGCCAAACAGCCATCAACCTGGCGCTTCCCCTGGAGGCCAGACTCCCCGACTTGCAGCGCAAGGGATTGGACTTGAGCATCATGGGGACCTCTTGTGACGCCATTGACGAAGCAAGCGACCGAGAACGGTTTGAGGCCTTCGCACAGCGACACGGCTTGCGTATGCCTCGTGGTGCCACCGGGACGTCAGCAGACGATTTGCGTGCCGCCGTTGAACACATCGGCTTCCCGGTCCTGATTCGACCGTCCTATGTTCTGGGTGGTCGTGGCATGGAAATCTTGGCCAACCAACAGCAGCTCGACGGTTACCTCCGAGAGGCCTATCTCGCTCCCGACAAACCGCTGCTGGTTGACGAATACCTCGGTCACGCCACCGAACTTGACGTCGATGCTGCCGCAGATGGAGAGGAGGTCTTGGTCGGTGCCATCATGGAACACTTGGAAGAGGCAGGCATTCACTCCGGTGATTCAACGTGTTTTATCCCCGCTCAAAACATCTCCGAGGAGATGCTGGCACGTGTTGCCGAGCAGACCAAAATCATCGGTCTAGGATTGAAGATCAAAGGCTGTTTCAACATTCAATTTGCCATTCAAGGCGATGACCTCTACGTCTTGGAGGTCAACCCTCGTTCGTCCCGAACCGTTCCATTCGTGGCCAAAGCCTCGGGCCTTCCATTGGCGCGAATCGCTGCGCGGGTGACCATCGGCCAACCCCTCAAGGAACAGAGCATTCCTCGAAGGACATCGGGCCAAGTGTGCGTCAAGGCGCCGGTGTTCCCGTTCATCAAATTACGAGGCCTTGACCCAGCACCGGGGCCTGAAATGAAATCAACGGGTGAAGTGTACGGTTCCGATGAGCGAGCAGACCTCGCCTACCTCAAAGCCCGTCTCGCAACGGAAGTACCCGTGGCCACCGAAGGCGGCGCGTACCTCACGGTGAGGGATGAGGACAAAGAGAACCTCGTACCCGTGGCGAAGGAACTTGTTGACCTCGGGTTCACGTTGTATGCCACGGGGGGCACCTCGGATGCGCTACGCCGCCACGGTGTGCCCGTGACAACCGTTTATCGAATCGCTGAAGGAAAGCACCCTGACGCCCTTGATCTGATGCGGCAAGGAAAGGTGTCGTTCATCGTGAACGTCCCCACCGTCTCCGGTGGAGCGGTGAGGGATGGCAACATGATGCGTCGCCTCGCTGTTGAGCTCAACATACCGTTTGTCACCACGATGCGTGGTGCTGTGATGGAGGCTGCTGCCATGCGTGCTCGCATAGAAGAGCGCCTCGAACCTCGGAAGTTGACGGTGCACTACTGAGCCCAGAAAACACTCCTTTATGATGCGAAGACCGCATTCCTCACCATGTCCACGGTGCGTTCCTTCGATTTTGAAGGGGTCCATCTTGGTTCGATTGGCAACGGACCGTTGGCTCAATCCTTGGAAACGCCAACGCCTGACGCTGCTGCACAATGGGTGTGGCTTGCCTACGACCAACTTCATTCTGAATTTCTCTCCTCTCTTGAATCGACCGAATCGTTGGGTGTGGTCCTGATCGAGTCTTCCCAGAAAGGCCGCCGACGGCCCTATCACAAACAAAAATTGGGCGTTTTGCTCTCAAATCAACGTCACGCTGCGGTCGAGCTGCAGCGGCAAGGTATCCCCGTTCTCTACCTCATCACCTCCATGGACTACGGGACTGTTTTGCGCCAACTCCACGCCGAGGTCGGCACCATTCACGCCTTCAACCATGCCGAGCGTGAACTTCGCATGGAGGTTCAGCCGTTGCTCGAAGAGGGTTTGTTGTATGTGCACGAACATCCCGGTTGGTTGACACCTCGTTCCTGGTTCGAACAAAGCGTTGGTGACCAACCACCGTTCCGGATGGATGCTTTCTATAGAATGGTTCGTCAAAAGACTGGATGGCTCATGGTGGATGGAAAGCCGATTGGCGGAAAATACAGTTTTGACGGGGAGAACCGTTTGAAATGGAAAGGCGAGCCACCGTGCCCTTCTCCGCCTGTTTTTGGGCACGATGCACTTGACGAGGAGGTTGAGCGCCTCGTCAACGAACGGTACGCTCACCACCCGGGCCATGTGGATTTGAGAACGGTGGCAACCTCGCAGGAGGACATTGAGAAAGCGATGTCGTTTGCCCTTGAGGTTCTGCCCCATTTTGGACCGTATGAGGATGCGATGAGTGAGCAAAGTCGAGGCCTTTTCCACTCCAGACTGGCGACATTGATCAACCTTCACCGGTTGATGCCGAGGCGGGTTGTGGAGGCTGTTCTCCAAGCAGAAGTGCCCCACAACAGCGTTGAGGGGTTTGTTCGGCAAATGGTATGGAGAGAGTACGTGCACCACATTCACGACATCACCGACGGGTTTCGCACGCTCGATGTCGCACGTTCATCTTCACAACGGGGTGCGGGTTGGGAAGGCTTCACCCGTGACGATGAGGAACTTCATCCAAATCATCTTCAGCAAACAAACGCACTGCCACAAGCCTACTGGGAGGCCAACAGCGGCTTGCGATGTCTGGACGCCTCGGTGGAATCGGTGATGGACGATGGCTGGACACACCACATTCCTCGTTTGATGGTGTTGAGCAACATCGCCAATCTTCTCGATGTCCATCCTCGTGAATTAACCGATTGGTTCCATGCTGCTTTCATTGATGCATACGATTGGGTGGTTGAGCCGAACGTGCTCGGGATGGGGACCTTTGCGTTGGGCACGGCCATGATGACCAAGCCCTATGTCGCAGGTTCTTCATACATTCACAAAATGAGCGACCACTGCGGAAGTTGCCAGTTTCACCACAAGAAAACGTGCCCGATGACACGTTTGTATTGGGCCTATCTCTCCCGCCATTCGTCTTCGTTTGCAGGTAATCACCGCATGGCCATTGCCATGAAAAACATTGAACGCCGTTCACCCGAACAGAAAGCAGAGGATCTCGCGACCTTTGAGCGGGTGAGAGACACCTTGCTCAGCGGTCAAGAACTCCGTCCTCCCCATGAGGGTGACCTCCGCTCCTACTCATGAAGCGCTTCGTTGCGAGGGCTGGCAGGTTGGACAGTAGTCCAAGCGCCTGCCGGCGTACCGCTTGCGAATCACGAGGTCCCCGCAGGTGAGGCAAGGCCGGTCCTGACGGCAAAACACGGCGTGTCGCCACATACGCCGTGGCTCTCCTCTTGCCTTGCTTGCCTCTGCTACGGCGAGGTCAACCGTGACGCCACCGTGTTCGTAGGCTTGTACCGTGACCGATTTGATGCACGCCGCCCATCGTTCAAGCGTGCTTTCGGCGAGGTCACACGGCCGGTCATCTGGATGGACACCAGCGGCGTGGAGAATTTCTGAGCGGAGGTAGTTGCCCAGTCCGGCAAAACTTCGCTGATCGAGCATGAGGGTTGCACCTTTTTTCCTGTTGATACCTTTGGATTGAAGATGCTCAAGCAGGAAGTCTGCATCAACGGTCTCGTCAAGCACGTCTGGACCTAGCCTAGCCAGGAAGGGGTGGCCGTTTTCCTCAGGTGTTGGCAGCAACATGATATCGGTGGCGGACCAGAGCCGTACTGCATGTTTGTCGGTGATAAACTCGGCACGTAAACTTCGACGTGAGCGGGGGTCGGTGGTCTTGAGGTGGACGGTCCAGCGGCCGTAGAGCTGGTTGTGGCTGTACATCGTCCAGCCGCTGCTAAACCGAATGAGCATGGCCTTTGCCCTGCTTGTCACGCTGAGGACTTCATGGCCGAGGATGAGGTCCGTGGCTTGGGTCAAATTCGGGAACGGCCATCGGCCGTCCTCAATCACTTTGCCCACCAAGGCTTTGCCAATTCGGTCGGCTGCCCGTCGGATTTCCGGACCTTCGGGCATGTCTGATGGTCCGTTTGGGCTGGTTATCAAGGGGTGTTTGACCGTAATGGACCCTCTTCAAGAAACCTCATGCTTCCTGTCCAATGATTTTCTCGATGGTGAACGACTTCCCATCGTGCCCCCACTGCACGACTCCAGGGGTGTCGAGCAAGAAGTATTTCGTCGCAAACATCCTTCCAAGGTCGGGATGTTCCTCTTCAAGTTCAACGGCGATGCGGGTGCTGTAGCCCCCGAGACAGCCCACTGCGGCGATACCGCGAATCCCATCAACCAGCACGGGGTGGAAGGGAGAAGGGATGTTCCGTTCCGTGTCAAACGGGTGAGTGTCCACTTCAAGGCTCAAATTTTGTTCCGTTCCGGGCTCGGTTTTGATGTTCGATGTCATGCCTGTTCATGTGCATGACTGGATATAAAGAATCAAAACGAATCCATAGAGAATCGTTCGTCAAGAGCGGAGAGGCCAGCAGCTTCTGCACGTGCGGCAATTCTCCTCAATGACCGCATAGCATCGTCGATGGATTCTACCTGCTCAGCAAACTGCGTGGGAGGCCAGCCACAGTCAATGACATCGGCCTCTATGGCGCTCTCTTCAATCCAAGCGCCGCAAGCGGTTCCGTAGCATTTCGCCTTGAACCGCTCGATGTCGATCCAAAACGTGGTTCGGTGGCACACGGGACAGACCCTGCATTCGTATTCCGACAGCACAACCACGGCATCGTCGCCGACCACATCGACCTCCCACGAGGCGATGCTGGCTCGTTCGAGTGGAACTTGGTGTGATTTCTTGAGAAAGGACCGCAGGACGTTGAGCGCCGTTTCTTGCGTGCTGAAGCATCCCATGCCAACGACAGCCCCGCCCTCTTCAACGGCGCTGGGGACATAGATGCGGCCGGTCATGACCATGAGGGTGGCTGAACGAGATGGCGTTTAAGCCTCGCTCATGTCCGGTTCCAAAGAACCTCAATTGTCGGTAAGCCACCTGGGTGCGGCAGCGGTGCATGAGGCTTCTCAATACGGACCTCAACACGTCCGATGCAGGAGTTTGTCGCCAACTTGTCGATGAGTTGTTGCGCCATTTCCTCCATCAGGCGGATGGGTTCGGGTGCGGTGAGCATGACTTCGTCGATGGCCACTTGGATGTCGGCGTAATTGAGCGAGTCTTCCAGTCGCTCAATTCGCTCGTTGCTCTCAAGGGTGGCCCACACGGTGAACACAAAGGGCTGGGGACGTTCGTGTTCCTCGTCGTAGAAGCCATGAACGGCCATGACCTCGTAGTTTTGGAGCCCAACACGCCACTGCACGGCCTCACCTCAGGCGTCTTCGTCTCGCTCGTGGACCCAAATCAAGTGGTAGCCAAATTGGGTCTTGACGGGTGCAGAAACTGTTTTTGGAGCGACCGACCAGACGGTGTCTTCGAATTCTTTCACCATTCGTCCCTTGCGGAACCAACCGAGATCGCCGCCTTTCTGACTTGACGGACAGGTGCTTTTCTTTCGGGCGAATTTTTGGAAATCCTTGAGTTTGGAGACCTTGTCTTTGATTTGCAAGGCTTCGCTCTTTGAGTCAACGAGGATGTGGGATGCCCAAGCACTTGGAGCGACCATGCAATGGCCACCCTGCTCGCTGTTTTCAACCTCACGGCTCAGTCATCGGAGTATGCGAGGAAGCGCATGTAGGTCCCGTAGATGGTCACCGAGACGCCGAGGGACTCTTCGTTGAACCTGTCCATGGTGTCGAGATAGGTGTGGTATTCCCAACTGCCGCTGCCGTAACACACGACGGCTCGCCCTCGTTCGCTTCCCAAGTCGTAAACAAACGGCCCGTGGTCGGAGTTGTACGGCATGCCGTCGGGTGCGCCTTGAGCGCCAGTCAGCGTAGCGAGGCGAATTTCGTAGCGGTCTGCCACGTCTTCTCGTTCCTTCTGGTAAAGTGCAGTGATGCGTTCAATGTGCCCCATGTCCTCTGCATTGTTGCCGAAGAGCGTGACGCTGTTACCACGGTTCGAGAAGTCCGCATCCACGTGGTTCATGTCCAGGTTGATGTACAACCGCAGATTGTTTCGCAGGCTGCTCTGAAGCGAGGCGACGTAGGCTTTGCTTCCGTAGAGCCCTTCTTCCTCACCGCCCCACGTGCAAAACCGAAGGGTTCGTTCTGGTTTTCCGGTTTCGTTGACCACTTCGCTCATCTGACGGGCCATTTCCAACACACTTGCTGTGCCTGAGGTATCGTCAATGGCACCTTGTCCGTGATAGACGGTGTCGTGGTGGCCACCCACGATGACCACTTCGGAGGATTCGCCTTTGATCTCGCCGCAGGGGACGTAAATGGTGCGCTCCTCATCGTTGGTGACGTCGATGATCATCTCGAGCACACCCGGCGTTCCCGTTGCGTTGAAAATGAGGCTCTCCAGCACCTCCCCAGCGTCTTTGGACATGGCGATGAAGGGAAGTTCGGTGGGGATGCTTCCGCCGTTGGCTTCCTTCACGGTATCGATGCGCGTTCCCTTGAAAATGGGGACACAATCATTGCCTTCGATTTTACCGCACTGGTAGTCTTTGTTGACCTGGATGAGGCCTGCGAGGTTGTTTTCTGCGGCCAAGGAAAACAGGTCGGTGTTGCCGTTGACGCTTCCACCACTGCGGACATAGCCAATGGTGCCACCGGCGCTGGTCCACAAGGCTTCATCGCTTCCGTTGCCGAGATCGGTCAGGGGCACTTCGTCTTCGAAGAGGTATTCGGATTGTCCGGAGAAGCCTTGAATGACATAATCGGAGCGATGTTGGAACTGCGTGACTTGACTCCCAAAGGACACCACACCCTCGCAAACGCTTAGCCCGTTCAGTCCCGGGACACAAATCCGGAGGCTTGGTTCCGAATTGACGTGATGCATGGGAACTTCGTAGGAGTGAAGCGTGGTGGTCATGCCCATGTCCTTGAACACCGATTCGATGTAGGCGGAGACGTTCGCTTCTTCCACGGTGCCACTCATGCGACCCTCCCAATCGGGATGGCCGTAGGAGACCAATTCCTCTGCGAAGAGGCGCGCTTGGCTTTGGTCAAAATCGATGAGGTCGTATTCATAATTTGGAGCGAAACCAAGCCAGGTTGGACGGAAGACAAAGGCGGCTGCAATCAAGAGCACAACAACGCCTATTGCGGTCAATGCTTGTGGAGTAAGCACTTCCGTACTTCGCCACCACGGGACGGTCTCTAACGATTCTTCTTGAGGTGATTCCTTGCTCTCGTCCTCAAGACTCAGAACGGTTCCATCGGTGCTGTTGCCTTCAAGTCGTTCGATCAGTTGTGCTTTCGTGCCACTCACCGGGAGGTTCTGCTCACGCAAGAGGTCCTTGAGGTCTGCAATCGTCTTGCCTGCTAAATCCACGGGCTCACCCAAGTTACCCTCGCCTTCCTTGTTCAAGAAGCCGGCGGTCAGCGGTCCGTTCAAATCTCGTCGCCTGTCCAACGACGACCGATGGTGTGCTCGTA
>JAYPIL010000063.1:0-9438 GCA_038127845.1 Candidatus Poseidonia sp. | reverse complement strand
CACCACGACGAGGAAGACGAACACCACGACGAGGAAGATGGTCACGACGATCACGGCGATGAGGATGACCTGAACTTTGACCCACACAGCTGGTTGAACCCCATGGCGTTCTCCGCCCAAATCGACGTCGTTCTTGACGTGCTGAGCACGGCCTTCCCAGACGGCGCAGAGGCATTCGAAGCCAACGCCAACGCCTACAAGGCTGAACTCCTCGCTCTCGATGGTGACTTTGAGGCAGCGTTCGGCGACAACGGCACCTGCAGCGCCAACACCGTTGCGGCCAATCACAACGCCTACGCTTACCTTGCAGACGCTTACGACCTTGACTTCGTCACCGTTCACGGCATTGACCCCGAAGGAGAACCAACCGCCGAGGACATCGCAGAAGTGGTGGAGCGCGTGACTGAAGACGGCATCACCGTCCTCTTTGTCGAGGAATACACCGACGAGGCTGCTGTTGCAAGTTTGGTGCAACAAACCGTTTCTGACGACATGCCAGAAGGGATCACCGTCCTGACGCTCTACACCATGGAGCTTGCACCGATGGACAGCGACGACGATTACATGTCGCTCATGACGAAGAACCTTGAGAACCTCAAGACCGGCTTGGGCTGCTGAAGCTTGATGCTTGTATCGGACTCGCTACCGGCTCGCATGCGTTAGGATGAAAGCGAGGACACGACGGAGGCTTGAGCATGTCAACCGAACAGCCGCTGCTTTTGGTGGACAACATCACCGTCCACAGGGGCGGTGTTCCGGTCATCGAGAACGTCAACATGACCATGAATGCCGGTGAGTTTGTCGGGATTGTTGGTCCCAATGGCGGGGGGAAGTCCACCTTCGTTCAAGCCATCCTCGGTGTTCTCAAATGCCACCAGGGCAAGGTGCTCATCAACGGCCAACCTCCGATGACCGACGGTGTGGTCGGAAAGGTGGCCTGGGTGTCGCAAGCCGCGGCCAACCTTCCGAAGAGCGTACGGCTCACCGTTCGGGAACTGGTCAGCCTCGGCGTCTTGAACAAACGAACGTGGTTTCAACTGAACCAAGGGCGCTCCTCGGTCATCGACGAATCCATCCGCATGGTCGGGTTGGAGGACGTTGCTGACCGCGACGTGAACCAACTCTCGGGAGGCCAGCGTCAACGGGCGGTGATCGCCCGTGCCTTGGCCAGTCAAGCAGAGTTCCTCGTGCTTGATGAGCCCCTCGTGGGTTTGGACCGTGCTTCTCGAAACGGTTTGCTCAAACTGCTTGACGGATTTTGCCATCAGGACAACAAAACGATTCTGATGGTCTCTCACGACGTCACGGCCATGCGAAAAACCGCACACCGCTTGGTCTATCTCGAAGACACCATTCGTTTTGACGGGCCGCCGCCCGAATTTCCTTCGCTGGAAGACTTGGCTTCACTGCGCGGCATCGTCGATGTTCACGGTGGTCACCACCACGACCACAGCGAAGCCGAATGCACGCACGACCACGGAGCCCATTCCCACGTCGACATCCATCTCAAGGAGGCGGAATGATGGGTCTTGGCGAGTGGCTTTTGGCAGGAACCGCCCCTTTGATGGAGGCGCTTGCTCCCATCGTTCCAGGCGAAACGTTTCCGTTTTTCTTCACCATGGAGCTGTTTCAGCGAGCCTTGTTGGCGGCCTTGGTGGTGACGGTCGTCTCGGCCGTTATGGGGTGTTTTTTGCTGATTCGCAACATGGCTCTTATCGGCGACGGTTTGGCTCACGTGTCCTTTGGTGGTGTCGCTGTCGGCGTGGTGCTCGGCGCCACGTCGCCGCTCTGGTATGCCTTGGCGTTCAGCATCGTGGCTTCGGTCATCATTCACGAACTGCAGGAACGTGAAATCCTCACGGGTGACACGGCGATTGCGATCTTCCTGACCGGCATGCTCGCCTTTGGTTTGGTGGCGCTTCGCTTGTGGGGAGGCGGCATTCGAACCGATATCGAAGGCTATCTCTTCGGCAACCTTCTGCTCATCGATGCCGCCAGCCTCGACTTGATCTGTGTCATCGGAGCTGCGGCTCTTGTCCTTCTCGGCCTGATGCGTGGTGGGCTGTTGGCCACGGCGGTGGACCCCGTCGCCGCACGCGTCCAAGGCATTCCCGTTCGCCAAATCGGTTTGGTGTTCAGCGTGTTGACCGCAGCCGTTGTGGTCAGCATGGTTCAGGTGATCGGGGTGTTGCTGGTGACGGCGTTGTTGGTGACTCCAGCAGCGACGGCCCAACTCGTCGGCAAGAGTTTCCGTTCGTGCATGGTTTGGGCTCAAGTGTTCGGCTTGACGTCGGTGATGGTCGGACTTTATTTCTCCGCCGAGCTTGGAACCGGCAGCGGTTCGATGATCGCGTTGGTCTCCGCCATCGTGTTTGCCACGGTTGGAACGGTGACCACGGTTCGGAAGTCCGTTTTCCTTCGTGCGGAGAACATGAACTGAGGCATTCCCCACGTGGACGCATCAGGCAGGTTTGAGCCAGTTGGTCAGAATCTGCAGGTGGTCGCCCGCCAGCGTTAATTCGCCGCTGAACACCGTTTCAATGGGCCAGAATTTGGCGTCGGCAGCATCATCGCCGGCCGTGGGCGTTTGGTCGTCGCTGACGAGAATCTCGTAGACGACGCTGACGATGTGCTTGCGAGGGTCACGTCCGGGGTCACCCATCACCATGAGGAGGGTCGGGTCGCTGCCAACAAGTCCGGTCTCTTCCTTCAACTCCCTCACCGCAGCGTGAATCGGGTCTTCACCTTGGTCAACAAAGCCGCCCGGCAGGGCCCAAGCACCTTGCATGGGGGGGTGTTTTCGCTGGATGAGCAGGACGGTGTCACCCCTTCGGACAGCGGCGTCAGCGGCCAGTGCAGGGTTGAGCCAGCCGTTGCATTCGTCGCAAGTCGCCATCTCATTCACCGTACCGTCGTCCACGTTCTTGATAGGTCCGAATGGCCTTGAGCAGGTCTTTTTTGGCAAACGATGGCCAATACACGTCGGTAAAATACAACTCCGAATACGCCATTTGCCAGAGCAGGAAGTTGGAGATGCGCTCTTCACCGCTGGTGCGAACCACGAGGTCGGGGTCGGGCATGTCGGCGGTGTAGAGGCGCTTTGACACGGCGTCCTGGTCGATGTCCTCAAGCGAAAGGTCGCCCGCAGCGTGGTCGGCTGCAATGGACTGGATGGCGGTGATCATCTCTTCTCGGCTCCCGTAGGCAAGGCACACGGTGAACACAAACGCGTCGTATTCGGCGGTCTTGGATTCTGCGTAGTCAATGGCGTCGTTGACCCGTTGTGGCAACAATTCTCGGCGGCCGATGATGTTGACTCGCACCTTGTTGTCGTGGATGCGGGTGTCGTCGGCAATGTCCTTCAGCCCCTCGACGTAGAGGTCAAAGAGGACGTCGAGTTCGATTTGCGGACGGCTGAGGTTCTCGGTCGAAAGCGCGTAGACGGTGAACCATGGAATCTTGAGTTCGAGCACCCAGTCGAGGACCCGTTCCAACTTCTCTTTGCCAATGCGGTGGCCCAAGCCGGTGGCAATGTTGCTTCGCCACGCAAACCGTCGGTTGCCGTCCATGATGATGGCGAGGTGATTGACCTGCAGCGGGTGCTCCAAAACCTCGCGAAGGAGTTTGGCCTCAACCGCTTGGCCGAGCACATCTCCCATGCGTTCCGAGATGCCCATGCAACCCCTCCGTGCGTTGGTGAGCGCATACGGTGTTTGATTGCTCCCCTCTCGCTCACACATGCCAGCCGTCATGTTTGAAGGGGCACGGGCCGTGGCAACTTCATGGGAGGGGCCGATGACACGAGCGGTGAATCGGGCGCCCCTCCATGGTTTCCGCACGCTTTGGTGGACCGTCCCTGCGACCCCGCAACTTTCGCCGAAGGGCTTCCAAGTCCGTGGGGGCGAATCCACGGTTGGAACTACACCGCTGCACTGGACCCGGCCTGGTGGACCTCCGAAGGCGAAGGCCGTTGGGGCGAATGGCCAACAACGGTCACGACGGTGAAGGTCGTGAGCGAGACCCGCCATGCCGTCGTGGTACATCTTGACGGCGAATGGACGGCTCATCTCTATCCCTTTCTCACCGGAAAAGAGGTTTCAACGCTCGCTCTGTACGCACCGTGGGCGGCATCGCTGAACGCTGCACCGGTGATGATGCCCGTGGCAGGTGTTCAGCGCGACGACGCCGATATCGTGGTGGTGTTTCCCAAGCATGCTTGCACCGCATCCGTTGATGCATCCGCACTGGCGACCACCGTCGGGCAGGTTCACGCAGCCATGGTTGAGCACCACACGCCGAACACCGAACGGCGCTGGAACGACCGCCTCAAAGCCATGGAGGACGGCTTGAAATCAACGACGCTTTGGCGGGCTCCGCACACCAAACACGTGGTGGGCTTGCCCTCGCTTCACCTGAGCATTGAGGGGCTGGTCGCCACTTCCACCGGTCTCCGTGTTGTTCCCCAGCCCCGCTCTCTGGTTGACCATCTCCTTGCGCCAGCGGAACGGCTTCCCGGCGTGGCCACGATGGCGTCCCTCGAACAGCGGCTGTCCCTCGGCTTGACCTTCGCCGGTCCCGAAGAGCGGCAGACCTTCTACGAGACCTGGGGCCGTGAAGTCCCCTCGGGTTGGACTTCGGCTTCATCGGTGTCCACGGTCAACGGCGGCGTCTGGATTTGGCGCTACGAAGCCATCCTGCTGATGCTGGCAGAAGCCCGTGCATACGGCTTGAAACAGCAAGCGAATCAGTGCGACCGATGGCTGTTGGACGTGTCAAGAATTCAAGCACGGCTCGGCGAATTACGAACGGTGTATGCGATTCGAAAAGGCGGTGTTTACGCCGCCATAGCGGCGGCCATCATCGGTTCAGGCCCACTCCAATTCCCCGTTGTCGCAGGCGCGTTTCTCTGTTCGGGTGTGGCCCACGCCATCTACCGTCGTCGCCTTCCTCCGCCGTATTGAATCAGCGCTGCTGGCGTACCCGGCCGTCGTAGAACTCGATGCCCAGTTCTTCAGCGATGTTCTTGATGTCGATGATGAATTTGGCCCGCTCTTCCCGTTCTTCAACGCTGCCAGAAACGTCCCAATAGAGGTTCACGTCAACGTCGAGCGAGGTTGCTGAAATCATGGAGACCTGACAGAACGAAGCGTCTTCTTTGAGGGTCTTCGGGTTCGCTTCAATCGCTGCAAGCACCCGCTGACAAAACGTGTTGACCGCATCGCCATCGGCGTTGATGTCGAGATGAAGTTGGGTTTGCCATCGGCGCCAGCGTCGCTTGCCCCAATTCTCCACGGGGGTGTTGACGAGGCTTGCGTTGGGCATGGTGATGATGGTGTCGGCCGAGGTGCGAATCAAGGTGGTTCGCAGGTTGATTTCAATCACCTCACCTTCGGCTGAACCGACGCTGATCCAATCGCCGACCTTGAACGGCCGGTCGAGCAGCACGGTGATGGCGCCGAAGAAGTTGGAGATGGAATCCTTGGCCGCAAGGGCGAGCGCCAACCCCGAGATACCGAGACCTGCGATGAGCGAAGTGAGGTCAAAGCCCATGGAGTCGGCAACAAAGACCGCACCGACAAAGACGATGACAAAGCGAAGAACGCTTTGCAGCGCAGAGATGAGGGTTTTCTCGGTGCCGTCCACTTGGTCGTCGGTGTCGAACAGCATCACGATGTCGTGAACGATGTTGACCAGTCGGAAGGCCCACACGACCACGGCGATGGCCACCACGAACTGCAGCATTCCGGGCAGGAAACTGACCGCCAAGTCGGGCATCAGCACCGGCGAACCAACCCGTTCCATGTCGTCGATCATCACGGTCAGCAAGACGTAGGCAAGGCCCATGCCAGCGGCTGTGCCGAGCGCTTTGTCCGAATCTTGCACGGTCTTGCTCTTGATGGCCTCGGACCGAATGATGGTGCCCAGCACGGTTGGGGCGAAACGCATCGTGAGCATGCGCACGATGAAGACCATCACGAGCAGGCCGAGGAGCGCCAGCAAGGTGTAGTTCGTAAAGCCGAACACTTCGTTGCGAAGTGAAGAATCTGCGGCAGGGTCCCAGAGACCGTTCATGCACCGCCCACCGCCCCTCATGCTTTGAGAGTTTATGTGCCGAGAATCTCGCGAAAAACGGGCGATGAGACGCTTTTTTCCACCTGCAACAGCACGAACGCTTGAAGAGGTGAGACGGGTTCGCATGGATGATAGCATGACGTCAGCCGCACCCATTGCCTTGCGCCATACTGCTCCCCGCCCTTCCTTGGGCTTCCTCATCTGCCTTCCGTTGCTGCTTTCCTTCTGTGCGCCAGTGGCTGAAAACGCCTACGCTCAGGAACCTGCATCGGGGGACGCACCCGAGGACATTTGGGACGAGGATTACATCAACATGATTTTCCCGTGGGCGGATGAGAGCGATCCAAAACTTCAGTTCAAGGAATACCACACCTACGATTCGCTCAAGCAACGCATGCAGCGCCTCGCAGAGGACAATCCGGACATCTTTTCGTTTCACGAGGGCATGAACGGTGGAACCAATGCCCGTGGTGAGGAGGTCACCTCCAACGCCTACGAAGGCTGGCACTACGGCCATTCATCGCCGTGGATGAAAATCACGAAGGATGTGGAAGGCGGCGATTACAACCCCTTCGTTGGCGACACCGGGAACTACCCCGACCGCCACGACGTGATGATTGTGGGTAACCACCACGCTCGAGAGTGGATGTCTTATCAAGTGCCCATGATGCAGTTGGAAGTCATTGCGTTTTCCTACAACAACATCGGCTACGACAACGACGGTGACGGGCTGATTGACGAAGACGGATGGGGTGACGACAACGGAGACGGCCAACTTGACGATGACGGCGACTGCCTTGCGCTCGCTGCCGAATTCCAAGACTCCAACGGCGACGGTACCGCTTGCGGTCCCGGTGACTTGGGTGTGGACGAAGACTACTCCGAGCAGTGGATCACCGACCTGGTGGATTCCCGTGAGCTCTACATCATCCCCATGCTCAACGTGGACGGCAACATCTACGACCGCGAAGTCTTCTGCAAGGGCGAAAACGGTGAACCTGCGTGGGAAGTCTGCCCGAGCGGCGGATGGAGGAAGAACCTCCGAGACAACACCTTCACCGGCGTCACACCGATTCCCGACCTCAACGAACAGGTTGACGAGGACTGCGACGGTGTCGACCTCAACCGCAACTACCAGTTCGAATGGGGTGCACCGCTCGGTGCAACGGGCCCCCTAGTCCCCGGAACCTGTACGCCTGCAGAGGACGAGCGTGCTGGCATCTCCAACAACGACGTCTACAACGGGCCGGTCGACGACCGTGACAACGACGGCGACGGCCAAATCAACGAAGACCACGTCGACGGCAAGGACGACGACGCCGACGGTGTGACCGACGAAGACTGGTGGGGAGGCAACTCCGAGCCCGAAACCAAGTTCATCCAGGACATGACGGAAATGAACGACGACACCGGCGACGGGGCCAGCGAGTTCAAGTCAACCCTGACCCATCACTCCTACTCCGAATTGATTCTTTGGCCCTGGGGCCACTGCACGGGTTGCGAAAGCCCCGACCACGCGCAACTCCGCTATCACGGCCAGCAAATGGCTGACATGACGCAATACGCCAACCTTCAGTCGTCGTCCCTCTACCCGACCTCGGGTGATTTCTGTGACTGGCATTACGGTGTTCACGGCTCCTACTGCTACACGTCTGAAATCGGTACGGCGTTCCATCAACATCCAGATGACATCGACCACATCGCCGTGCGAAACCTCGGTCTCGGCTTCTACATCGCAGAAATTGCGGACAACCCACGAGAGCGTGCCGACCTTGAGATTGCCAACATCTCCCAACAGAACTACCTCAAGGAACCCCTGATGATCGATATCCCAGAGGAGGGTGACATTCCGATTGAACTGTGTGTCTCCAACCAATTCCCGTACAGCACGAAAGACACCATGGTCCACTGGCGCCAAGTCAAGCCAAGCCGAATGCAGAGCGATTTCGGACCCCGCGAATGGTCCACCACGCCCTGGGAAAGCACCGGCGTTGAGATGATTGAAGGCGGTTGTACGCTGGCCGCCGGTAACGGCACACTGCTGCGGGCCATGCTTCCGGTGTCGGAAACAGCCACCGGTGAAGTTCACTACAAAGCCACCGTGTCAACCCTCGGTGGTGCGGACCTCTATCAGTACCCAGCCGATGGTGACTACTTTGTTCTCGATGTGACCTACCGAGCCGCCTTTGGCAGCGTCATCGGTTCCCTGTTCACGTTCAGCCTCGTGGCGAGCTTTGTTTGGGGCGGCCTCGCCGTCTCCTTGCGAATCATGCTATCGGATGATGAGGACAAGGTGTTCGAAGCCGACCTTCGGGGCGAGGACTGAGGTGGTCACATGGCAGAAAGTGACCAGTTCAACGGCCGTCTCGGTTTGATTTTCGCCTCCATCGGTGCAGCGATTGGAACGGGAAACATCTGGCGTTTCCCCCGCATGGTCGGTGCCAACGGAGGAGGCACCTTCCTCATCCCGTGGCTCTTTTTCCTGTTCGTTTGGTCGATTCCGCTCGTCATTGCCGAGTATGCCATGGGCAAGCGGAGCCGAACGGGGACCATCGGTACCTTCCGAATCTTTGCCGGTCGTAAATTCGCATGGATGGGTTTGTGGACGGCGTGGATTTCAACCGCTATCGGCTTCTACTACGCCGTGGTTTCGGGATGGACGCTGAAGTATTTCCAACTCGGCATCACGGGCGCGCTGAGCGGCGAAAAGGTGGACACGACGGAAGTGTGGAACAGTTTTCTGCAGGCTCCCGGCCAGGTCATCTTCTTCCAATTCGTCGTCATCTTGCTGGTGCTCGGTACGATTTGGAAGGGTGCAAAAGCCATCGAGAAGGTCAACTTCTACCTCATGATTTCCCTGTTTGCCTTGCTCTTCCTTACCCTCTTCCTGTCCCTGTGGATGGACCTTGAAGACGGCAGCCTCGACGGGGCGCTCTTCATGTTCACCGTCGATTTCGATATGCTCTTTGAACCCTCGGTGTGGATCAACGGTCTCTCGCAATCGGCGTGGTCGTGTTCCGCCGGCATGGGCATGTGCATCACCTATGCCGTCTACATGCGAAAGGACGAGGACACCGTGCTCAACGCGTTCACGATGGGCCTTGCGAACAACAGCATCTCCATCATCGCCGGTTTGGCCGTGCTCTCGGCCATCTTTGCCGTGAACCCTGACCCGTTGGCCACCGTCACCGGTGGTTCTTCCGCCATCACGTTCCTCGCCCTTCCCGAAGTGTTTGCACAGGCACCGGGCGGTACGATTGGGCCGCTCATCATGACGGCGATGTTCTTCCTCGCCCTCTCCTTCGCTGCCCTGACCTCGATGATTTCCACCGTGGAATTGTGCGTTCGCAACTTCGTTGACCACGG
>JAYPIL010000062.1:0-9664 GCA_038127845.1 Candidatus Poseidonia sp. | reverse complement strand
ACGTGGTCGCCGCGCATGTTGAGCGTCATCGGGATGATTTGCTCGTACAATTCCATGCTGACCTCTTCCTTGGATTCGGACACGCTGGTGATACGAGCCTTCTCGCCCTTGAAGGCCCCCGTGACGATTTCGACAATGCAGCCGACCTCGATGCCGCTGGTGACGGCCTTGGGCTCCAAGTAAGGGAAAATATCCTCGAAAGGCGCCTCTCCGGGAAGCACATTCTTGGCGTTCTTCAGCGGGGACTGGTTGATACCTCGGCGAGCCGATGGGTCACGACCACCTGAACGGCCGATGAGCTTCTCCACGTGGTGAAGGGCGCTGGATTCCACAAACACGTAGCCGCGCATGGCGGGTGGGTGCAGGATGGACATAATTTCACCGTGAAGCGAGACCATGGAGCCGCTACCGTGGAGGCGGGCGTACATTTCGTCAGCGACGCGTTGCTCGGAGTTGATGGCGGTCTTGACGATGTAAAGGAAGGAACCGACGCTGCCGTACATGCTTCGGAACAGGCCTGCGGCGTTTTCCATGTCGAGGTCGGAGAAAATGCAGTTGTAATCCTTGAGGCTTCCCGGGTCGATCCACTCGGCTCGGGTGTAGATGCCGGAGGGGGTGACCTCGTCGCTCTTGCTGACGACCAAAATGGGCATCACGTCGACAAGGTTGCGACCCATGTCAATACCGCGCTCGGGGCCGGTACCGTAGTAGTGGAGGTCCTCCACGGGAATGCCGGTGGATTGAGCCACGCGGTCAAGCACTTCTTCGGGGGTGTCAGCGACGCCCCACACACCGTCCCAAAGGTCGGGGAAGTGCTCGGTGCTGCTGTTGCGCTTGAGCAACAACAATTTCTCTTCATGGCGAACAAAGGCTACGAATGCTTCCGTCATCATCATCACACTCCAATCTCAGTTACCGATACCAAAGACATCGTGAATCAACCAGGGGAGGAAGTTGTCCATGACGACCAAAATGGCGAACCCAATGGCACCCAGTACGAACAGGCCAATGCCACAGATAATAGCCGTTTGACGGAATTCCTGCTTGGAAGGCTTGCGCGCCATGCGGATGATACGGGCCCAGGAGCCACGGGTGATCTTGCGGAATTGCGCTTCAATCTTGTCCTGCTGCTCTTGAACCTTCATCTCGAAGGTCTTGTTGGCGTTCGATTCGTCAGACATGGTCTAACCTCAGCCTACCGAGCCACCAACCCCCTCATTATAACGGCTCCGCAGGAGAATTGGAAGCAGACGGTGGCCTCCTTCTCGGGTGGAAGGGTTGATGTGGGGTGAAGGTTTGTTGCCAAGACGATGGCAGACCGCAATCCGTACGACGTGTTGGGTGTCAATCGCAACGCCAGCGACGGCGAAATCAAGCGCGCCTTCCGCAAACTGGCTCGCCAATACCACCCCGACCGAAACCAGGGCGACGCTGGGGCTGAGGCCAAATTCAAGGAAGTCCAAGCAGCCTACGATGCCATTGGTACGCCCGAAGCGCGCCGTGAACACGACCAACAAGAGCAAATGCGCAACATGTTCGGCGGCATGGGCGGACGTGGACGCGGCGGTCCGTCGATGAATTTCGGCGGGATGGGCGGTGGCGGTCTTGACGATATCCTCGGTCAGATGTTCGGCGGCGGTGGCATGGGCGGTATGGGCGGTGGCATGCCCCGTCAACCGCCCCGACAAGCACCTCGCGAACAACCCAAGGCCGCCACCATCAACGTCGGCCTGGACATCACGACCCAGCAAGCCGCAGAAGGCGGACACTTCGAGTTCTCGTTCAAGCGCTTCAAGCAGCAAGGAACGAGCATGGAGACCAAGCGCACGACGATGAAACTCCGTTTGGATGCGGGTGTGGCCCACGGCACCACCAAGACGCTCAAAGGTCAAGGCCACGACCACCCGGAAGGCCAACGGGGTGATGTGGTCGTCACCGTTCGCATCGATGCTGGAGAGCACTGCCGTTGGGAAGGTGACTCGCTGATTCAGGAGGTGGCGGTGCCGTACTCTGTCCTGATGCTGGGTGGAAAGGTCAGCGTCAAGCTCCCGTCGGGGAAGGTCGGAAAGTTGTCCGTCGACCCGCTCACGCAGGTCGGCGACCGCCGGAGAATGGCCAAGGCAGGTTACAACGGCGGTGATTTGACCCTTGAATTCGTCTTGGGCGAAACCGATGCCCTCACGGATGAGCAACGCCAAGCCCTCGAGACCCTCCAAGACTCGGGATTGTGAATCGTTGACTTCATGACACCTCGACCGAACCCTCCGCCATGACGGGGACACGCCGACGCGACCAGCGGCGACGCAAGAATCGTCAACAGAAGCCCAAGAAAGGCCCGCAGTCACCTTCGGATGAACGTCTCTGGCGGCGAGTGACCCAGCATTTCGGAGAACCGGATTGGGAACGTTCGTGGACAGCGGATGCCATCGTGGCTTGGCTCGTCGAGAAGGAAGGGCTCGCTGGCCACTTCAGAAGTGACGCAAAAGCCGAACGAGCCCTGCTCGGCACGGTCAACGAGGCGCTGGCAGAAGGACGAAAAGAAGGCACCTACATCATCCCCGATGAAGGAAAGTCGGTCCGCTTCCGTTCCTCAACCTCGCTTGACGGTCTGTTGACGACGGTGCAGGCATGGAAGGATTTCTTCAGCCGTCACGCAGGCAAGGGAGCAACTCCCCTGCAGGGCAGACCTCCGTTGACCAAAGAGGAAACCAGCGAGGAAGACGCCACCAACTATGCACTGCTCGAAAAGGTGTGGAAGGCCATGCTCACCGGACAAGCCCTGCCCGCAGCCTATTCTCTCGACGGTCAAGGTTGCACCAGCCTCCAGGGATTTGACATGGTGAAGGAAGCCAGAAAATGTGCTGCTCGTCGCTCGGGACTTCGCTTCCCCGACGATGAACCCGCCATGGCCTTGCTGATGATGAGCGGCGGGCAGTGGTCAACCCGCCAACTGCTCGATGCGCGGCTCGAAGCGCGACGCATCGAAGGCCGGAATTCGTTCCCTCGCACCTACGACGCCACGCTGGTGGACATGGCCGACCGGCTGGGTGAAGTGGACGGTGATGCGGAAGTCGCCTCCGGTCGCACCGATTTGAGGCATCTTCCTTTGGTCACCATCGACCCTCCTGACGCCAAGGATTTCGACGATGCGGTGTGCCTCGTGGAGACCGACGGCGTGCGCACCCTGTGGGTCGCCATCGCCGACGTGGCCCACTACGTCAAAGCGGGCACAACACTTGACGCCTCGGCCGCGGCAAGAGCGACCTCTGTCTATCTTCCGCACACCGTTCTTCCCATGCTTCCGCCAAAATTAGCCGACGACCTGTGTTCGTTACGAGCCGACGTGGACCGCCTCGCGATGGTGGTGTCCATGACCCTTGACAACCGGGACACCATCGTTGACACCAAGGCCTACGAAGCCGTCATCCGTGTCAAGCAAAACATCGCCTACGGCGACGTCCTCGAGACCGATGCGTACGATGCGATGTTAGCGCTGGCCGCCACCTGGCAGGGGCGTGAAATCCGATTGAACCTCAACAACCCAGAACTGCGTCCTCGCCTTCACGGCGACGACGAACTGCGCGTGGAGGTGAAATGGCCCAACGAAGCCACTCGCATGATCGAGTCGTTCATGGTCGCCACCAACGCTGCCGTTGGCCACCTCCTTGGAGCAGCGGGCGCTCCGCTCCCGTGGCGATGCCACGCTCCCCCGGACCGCCCCGAAGTGGAGGAATTGAACGCCAAACTCGCAGCGCTGGACGTGGCCATTCAACTGCCGATGCCGAGCCTGCGAAAGCACGGGGAAAGCGAGACGCAAGAATTGTCCAACCTGCTGGGCGACTGGGCCAACCTCGGTGGCGGTGGCATTGACCTGTCGGGCGTTGAAGAGAGCGAGCCCGAACATGAGGTCCCCGATTACCTCGCCAACGTCATCGACCCCGAAGCACGAGACGGCATTCTGACCTCGCTTCAAGACGCTCAGGAAGCAGCGAGCGGGCTGACCGAAACGACGCGACGCATCGTCGACCAAGGCCTGTTCCGATTGATGCAACGGGCCCGTTACAGCGAGGAAAACGGCGGGCACTTCGGGTTGAATTTGGACGCTTATGTCCACTTCACCTCCCCCATACGACGCTATCCCGACCTGATGGTGCATCGTCAACTCAAATCCTTCATTCACGGGCGGGATTGGGTTCACGACACGGTTGAAACGGCTCGTTTGGCCGAACACTGCAGCGACCAAGGGCTGATGGCCAAGCGCATGGAATGGGAATTGGTCGCCAACGCCTACCACGTTCACCTGCTTCGGGGCGGGCGTTTGGGCGATGAAGCCACCACGGCCGAACCCCTCGAAAGCGAGCGAGGTGTGGACCCGTCCATCACCTACAACGCTCGTGTGGTCGGCATGCGTGGTCCATGGGTGTTCCTTGATTTGGCCGATGACGGTGCGGTCTCGGGGCGGATGCACCTGCGCCAATTGGGTGGAAAAGAACGGCTGGTCGTGGATGAATTCGGGTTGCACGTCGTGACGGCTGAACCCGACCGAAACGGGGAACACCGGACCGTGCTGACCCTCGGCCAGCGCTTCCGCTGTCGTCTGCGTGGCTTGGACATCTGGTCCGGATCGCTTGATTTAGCCCCGTTGTGAGTCCCGTCTCTCGTGATTTTTGTAGTCAAAACGGCGGGTTTATATTGACTACATTCTTCGCCGATACATGCCCAGAGTCGTCGCTGAACAGTGCGAATGCGGTTGCAAGATGAAACGCCTCTACACCCGTGCTGACGGCGGCAAGGGGTGGGACAGCGTTGGCTGGCTGTGCACCTGCGGCTGCGGCTGCGTCACCCTCGATGACGGCCAGTGGCAACTGATGGAATGCTGCACGACCACGGGTGAGTAACATGGACGATTCAACCCTGTCATTGAGCGTCACGGGCATGACCTGTGCGGCGTGCGTGGCATCGGTTGAACGCGTGCTCAGGGACGTGGAGGGCGTGGCCAGCGTGAGCGTCAATTTACCGCTTGAAAAAGCCGTCATCACGCTGTCAAGTTCGGTGGCTTCCAACGATCGTGAACGCTGCATTGCAGCGGTTGAACGCGCCGGCTTTGGAGCGTCTGAACTGATCCCTGCGCTCCAAGTTCGCCGCAACAACGAGGCGCATGTGGCCGATTTGGCCCGTCAGGTGGTGCTGGCGTTTGCCCTCACGCTGCCGGTGTTTCTGCTCTCGATGGTGCTCAACGACCTCGGCACGTGGGGTCCTCTGGATGCACGGCTGACCGCAGCCATGCTCGCCGCGCTTCCCGTGTATGTGTATTGCGGAGCAGCGTTTCATCGCAAAGCCTGGGCGTCGTTGCGCCAAGGGACGGCGAACATGGACGTGTTGGTTCATCTCGGGACCACCGTGGCCATGGTGTGGTCAAGCCTTGTCACCCTCTCACCCTTGCTCCCGTTTCTTCCAGCCTATGTTGGCGAGGCTGAGCACGTGTTCTTTGACGGTGCGGCCTTCATCATCGCCTTTGTGTTGCTGGGCAATTATCTCGAAGCCAGAGCCAAACTCAAGGCGACGGACGCCGTTCACAGCCTGATGCGCCTGCAACCCAAGGAAGCCTGGGTCGTGGTGGATGAGGGAACGGTGGCCACGCCCGTTGAAGACATCGGACGAGGCACCCTGCTGAAGGTACGGGCGGGAGAAACGGTCCCGCTCGACGGTGTTGTGGAAGACAGCACGGCCTTGATGGACGAATCCATGATGACGGGAGAATCCTTCCCCGTTCGCAAAGCCGAAGGGGATACGGTGGCTGCCGGAACGGTGGTGATGGACAGCACCCTGCTGGTGCGCACCACGGCGTTGGTGGGCGACACGATGTTGGCCAACGTCATTCGTCTGGTTGACGAGGCTCAAATGGGCAAGGCGCCCATCCAGCGTCTCGTGGACCGCATCGCTGGCATCTTCGTTCCCGTGGTCGTGGTCGCAGCCCTCATCGCATCGGCCGCATGGTGGTTCATGGCCGACACGCTGGCTCCAAGCGGCATGATGTCCTCGAGTGAAATGGCGGTCATGGTGCTCGTGAGCACGCTGGTCATCGCCTGTCCCTGCGCTCTGGGCCTTGCCACGCCGACTGCGCTCGTGGTCGGTACGGGTCGAGGGGCTCGCTACGGCCTGCTCATCAAAGGCATTGAAGCGCTCGAACAGGCTCATGCCACCTCAACCATCGTGCTCGACAAGACGGGAACCATCACCGCAGGTTCGCCTCGCGTCAGCCACATTGAACTGCGTGACGGTGACGTGGAGGAACTCGTCTGCCTCGCGTCTTCCTTGGAAGCCGAATCCACACATCCCATCGCCAGCGCGGTCCACACAGCTTGGGAAAACATGGGGTACGGCCGCCCTCCTGTGGACGACGTGCGCACCTTCCCCGGGCTCGGTTTGGTCGGTTCGCTCGAGGGTGAGGCCGTGGCCGTTGGCAACCTTGAACTGATGGAGGAATTGCTCACAACGCTCCCTGAGGATTTGGAGCAGGCGGTGGCTCAACGCGCCCGTCGCGGCGTGACCGTGGTGCTGGTGGCCAAGGGCCAACGGCTGCTGGGTTGGCTTGAGATCAGCGACCGGATTCGAGAGACCTCAGCAGCAGCCGTCAAGCGACTCAAGCAGGCCGGCATTGACGTCGTCATGCTCACGGGCGACCGCGAAGAAGTGGCGCAATCGGTCGGTGACGCCGTAGGCATCACCAGCATCGTGGCGGGCGTCAAGCCCGATGAAAAAGCCGAACACGTTCGTCGGCTTCAGGAAACGGGCGTCGTGGCGATGATCGGCGACGGCATCAACGACGCAGCAGCACTGACGGTGGCGAACATTGGTATCGCCATGGGAGCAGGGAGTGAAATCGCTCTGGAGAGTGCTGACATCGTGCTGGTCCGCAACGACCTCGCCGATGCGGTCGCTGCCTTGGAATTGGGACGGGCGACGATGACGCGGATTCGCACCAACCTCGCTTGGGCCTTCGTCTACAACCTCATCGGCCTGCCCCTTGCCATGGGCCTGTTGTTCCCGTGGACCGGCTGGCTGCTTCCTCCCGCCTTTGCGGCCGCCGCCATGTCGCTTTCATCGGTGAGCGTCGTGGGTAACTCCCTGCTGCTTCGATGGTGGCAACCCTCGGCGATGCTGCGTTCGGGCGATGTTTGATAGGGAAGCGACGGCGGGTGGGAACATGAGCGAAGTCACCCACACCCTGACCATCAACGGCATGACCTGCGGCGGTTGCTCGGGTCGCGTCACCCGCGTGCTTGAAGCCACGGAAGGCGTCATCCGTGCCGACATCTCGCACCAAAACAACGCCGGCGTCATCGTCACCACCGAAGCCCTCAGCACCGACGACGTGGTCGCCATTGTCGCTACCACCGGGTTCGACGTCAAGGCTTGAACAAGGTTCGCACATCGGCGGATTGAAAACCGATTTGCCTCACCCACGGGTTGCGCGGGGGTCGCCCAGCTTGGTCAACGGCGGTGGGTTTAGGTCCCATTCCTTATTGGTTCGCAGGTTCGAATCCTGCCCCCCGCATCCCCGCAGTCTGCCTTTTTGACCCCGGTTCCGAAGGGGTGAAATGCCTTCCTTCTGGGTTGATTTCCCAAGGCCTTCCATCTGTTGTTTGATAAAGTGGAAGTTGGAGGCCAATGTACCCGCGGGGGTCGCCCAGCTTGGTCAACGGCGCTGCGTTCAGGTCGCAGTCCTTATCGGTTCGCAGGTTCGAATCCTGCCCCCCGCATTGCGATTCAAAAGGGTTTGAACCTCGTTGGCGTCAGCCAACAATGGTTCGAATCCTGCCCCCCGCATTGTCAAGCAGCAGCAGGATGAGAACCGCTCGGCTGCCAAGCCGAGTAAGTGAGAATCCTGCCCCCCGCATGGTCGTTTGAAAGACAAGGCTTTGAAGTTGAACGACAAGCCAATTCCATGGGTGACGAGAAGCCATCCCGTGTACGTAGGCTTCTCGAGTTGGGCCCGGCGCTCTTTGATTGGCTCTCGCAACGCATCCTGAATGCGGGCGCCCTGTTTGAGGGGAAGGTGAAACAGCCGCCCACACGCGCTGAGCGATTGAAGTACACGCGATTGATGGGCTACGTCGCCGTTCTCCGCAGCGGCGGATTTGGCGCCTTGGCCACCGCCCTCCCGATTCTTCTCGTCTACTTTGGTGCGCTCCAATTCCTGCCCGACCTGAACCCGGACGGAGCGGGTTTCACCGGCTGGAACATGGCCTTGTTCTATGCAACCCTCATCTTCGCCTCGCTGTTGGCCACGGTGTTGGAATTGTTTCTTCTCTACAACGACGCCATTCGCTATGCTGGAAAAATGAACCATGCCACCTCACGTGCTGTTGACCAAACGCTGGAGGTGAACCGAGCCATTGAGGCCGCACTCCCTGAGGGATTGACCAAAGCCGCCCTCGGGATGGTGAAAGACCGCGCTCCGAAGTACGGCATCAACCCGCTCAAAGAGGGGTCGAAAACCGGGGCTGCGGCCCGTGGTGTGGCGTTCAAGGCCAACGTGCTGATGATCAACGCCATGATGAAGCAAATTCTTCGGCGAATCTTTGCTCGTCTCTTCGGTCGGGCTGCGCCGAGAGCCTTTGTTGAATGGTTGCTGCTGCCAATCTACGTGTTTTGGAACATGGTTGGAACGACCAAGGTGATGAACGAGTTGATTGCCAGGGCCAACGGTCCAGAAGCCTCTGCAGAGGTGATCGACCAACTGGGTTGGAGCGATGAAGTGCCTCCCAACCTCAAGGGCCCGGTCAGGTTTGTCATCAGCGCCCATGTTGTGCGAAGCAAAGCCTTTCATCCAAACATCGAAATGATGCTTCTCCAACTCCAACTGAACGAATGGGACGATGAACACACCCACTTCGAAACGAGCCAACTCACGCAGAATGAACGCCGACAACTGGCCAAGTTCATCGTGGCGCTGCCCTACCTCGAGGTGCGAAAGAAGCGGATTGATGATACGCTCTGGTCCTACGTTGAGAACACGCTCTCCACCGATGAGCGAACCGCTTGGCAATCAGCGTGCAAGGCCTACATCCGCCAGGGCACACCCTTCTGAACGGGATGTCATCCCGGCGACGAGGCGAGGAAAAGAAGCATTGATGGCTCGCCCACCCATACCTGCCTGCATGGACCGCCCTTCTCGCAGCCCACTGGCGGTTCATTGGGGACTTGACCCCGAGACGGTCTTTCTCAACCACGGCTCGTTTGGCGCCACCCCTTTGGCGGTTCGTGAAGAGCAACGCTTCTGGCAAGACCGCATGGAGCACGAGCCCGTGGCCTTCCTCGACGGCGAAGGGCTGGAACAAATGACGGCAGCCCGTCACGCCCTGGCCGAAATGCTCTCGTGCGACCCGGACGATTTGGCGCTCGTGGACAACGCCACCTCAGGCGTGAACACGGTCATGCGCTCGCTCGTTTTCAACGAAGGCGACGAAATCCTCGTGCCCGACCACGCCTATCAGGCCTGCCGCAACACGATTGATTTCGTGGCCCAGCGCTGGGGCGCCAAGGTCGTGACCGTTTCCATTCCCTTTCCCATCAAGGGACCGCAGGTCGTGATGGAGGCCATCCTCGGGGCCGTGACCGAGCGCACGGTGCTGGCGATGATCGACACCGTCACCAGCCC
>JAYPIL010000061.1:0-9983 GCA_038127845.1 Candidatus Poseidonia sp. | reverse complement strand
CCCTCATGACCTCGTACTCCAACTCCTGCCAGCCGAGAATGGATTCTTCGATGAGCACCTGAGAAATTCGGGAGTTGCGAAGGCCGAGTTGAGATATTTCAACCAATTCACCCATGTCTCGAGCCGTCCCACCGCCCAGGCCACCGAGGGTAAAGGCTGGACGAATCAGGATGGGCCAACTTCCGATCAGCTCAGCAGCAGCGATGACCTCATCAATCGAGTTGCAGGCCACAGCTTGGCTGATAGGCAGGTTGATGGATTCACAAACTTGATTGAACAATTCACGGTCTTCAGCCTTGTCAATGGCGTCCAAATCCGACCCGATCAGTTCCACACCGAGGCGTTCAAGGGTCCCGTTGTGAGAAAGTTCGCTGGCAATGTTGAGGGCTGTCTGTCCGCCCATCCCCGCCAAGAGCGCACACGGGCGTTCTTTTTCCAATATTCGAGCGATGGTCGCGGGGAGCAGTGGTTCGATGTAGACGATGTCCGCCATTTCGGGGTCGTTTTGAATCGTTGCAGGGTTGGAATTGACCAAGATCACCTTGTAACCATCCTCTCGCAAAGCCCGTACGGCCTGTGACCCGGAGAAATCAAATTCTGCAGCTTGACCGATTTTAATCGGCCCGCTTCCAAGCACCATGATCGTTTCCAAATCATCACGGCGAGGCATCAGGAATCACCTCCAAGGTGCGCGTCGACAACGGCGCGGAACCGCAGGAACAACGGGGCTGCATCGTGAGGCCCGGGACAGGCTTCCGGGTGGAATTGAACGGTAAAGCAAGGCTTCCCAATAACATCCAAACCCTCAACGGTTCCGTCGTTTGCATTGATGTAACGAACTTCAACTTCGGCTCCGTGTTGGTTCGAAACAGGTGGCGACGTTGCCCCCGTGGGGTGGGCTGCCAACATGCCGTCGTTTGGATGAGCGACGGCAAACCCGTGGTTTTGGCTGGTGATGGAGACGGTCCGATCCTGCAAGTCGACTACCGGTTGATTCGCACCACGGTGCCCGTAGCGCATTTTGTAAGTCTGCAAGCCCGAAGCCAAACCCATCAACTGATGGCCGAGGCAAATGCCCATCACGGGCATGCCATCGGAAACAGCACGTGCGAGGGTGTTTCGTGCATCGGTGGCCTTGCCGGGGTGTGCTGGGTCACCGGGCCCGTTGCTGCAGAAGAGTGCATCGATGTTGAAGGTCGTCTGCAGGTGTTCGTAGGAAGTATCGGGTGGGCACCACACGACGTCAAAGAGCATGCAGAGGTGTCTCAGAATGTTGTGTTTCACGCCGCAATCAAGAACACCAAGACGGGGTTTTCGCGCACCGAGCTCGTCGGTGGAACCCGGGTTCAATTCAATCGGTGCATCGATGGAGACTTCATCGACGAGATCTTCCAAATCCGGGGACGTCATGGTGGCGAGTTGTTCTTTCATGGTGGCTTCTTGGTCCACCGGTCCAAAGACGCAAAGCACGGTTCCAAGTTCTCGAACGCGTTTGGTGATGGCGCGAGTGTCGATGTGATGAATACCGGGCACCCCGTGAAGTCGTAGCAATTCATCGACGGTTCCTGCCGCATGGCGATGGTCGGGCTGATGCATAGCGTGGCGCACGACCACCCCTCTCGGCCAAACATGAGCGGACTCTGATGCCCCAACATGAATGCCATAATTGCCAATGAGCGGATAGGTGAAGGTCAGGACTTGCCCTGCGAATGAAGGGTCGGTCAAGGATTCCTGATAGCCCATCATTCCCGTGGTGAAGACCAATTCACCCGAACCGATACCTTTGGCCCCGAACAGTTCTCCAAGATAGCGCCCTCCATCAGCCGTCAGCAAGACGCCCGGTCCGGAAGCAGCGTCGGGTAACGGACCGTCGTTTGCAAGGCCTTCAGCGGCGTCGGGAATGGCCAGTTGAGAGGGATTGTAAAGCGGGTGCGTAGCGGGAAGAGAACGCGTGTTCCCGATACCTTCACCCAACATTGATTTTGGTCGTCATCGGCCGCACATAATGATTCGGTGCGGTGAACTTTGGCCCACAGAGCCAAATGCCTACTGAAAATACCAAAAAAAAAGCCCGTAGGCTATCAAGTGAGTTCTTCTTCACTCTTATCGTTCGGTTCCAAATCGTGGACTTCCTTCCCCCGAGCGGAGGGTTCGATGACAAGACGAGCATTGGGGAAGTGTCGCTCAGTACCACCCTCTCCAAACCATCCTTCCATAAAGAGCGCCAAGGCGGCCACTTCAGAATGAGGTTGATTGCCAACCGCAACGTTGTAGTGAGCGTGTTCAAACACTTCACTGGGTACCTTTGCGCCTCCAACCACCACGGTTACCGGACGATCCCTGCGAATGCGCGGAATCACCCTGCGATACGGTTCCCCATACATGGTCAAGTGAACAACGACGCCGGGTTGACCGTCCCCCGCATCCTCTCTTGCGAAGCGTTTCAACCAACTCATACCCGATCCGACATGCTCACAGGCCATCGTACCTCCAAAACGCTCACTCACCGATTGAACGTTTTCAAACAACCCTTCGTCATCATCCCCTGCCAACAGGAAGTCCGTGGCGCCCAATGCACGGGACACCAGCGCCAGGTGCGTGGTGATTCGGGGGTCCCGACCTTTGCGGTAACCAAGGCGAAGTACCTTGAATGGATGGGAGACCATAACAAGCCCACCTGTCTTTGCCTCAAGAGGATAACGACTACTCAAAGGAAGGGTCTCGTTGGGTGGTCAACTCTTGACTGGTAGAGCCTTGACCCGGAAAATCGTACTGGTTGGTGTCGAGGAAGCGGATCAACCAGTTGAGCAGCATGGCATTCACGATCAAATTCGAGCCAAAGGACATGCCTCCCCAGAGGGCTCCCAAACGCACGGTCCTCCACAGGCCTTCCTGAACCGTGAGATCAAAACCACTGAGGAAAAGGGCAGAAATCAAGGGTTCTGCAACATAGAGGCCTGCGAGGATGAGCATGCCACCTGCGAGGGTGGAGGGGAAAATTTTCCCCATATCACGACTGAATTCAGTCAAGATAGCAGAACACAGGGACAAGCCCATCACGGCGAGGGCCGCCTGCCCGAAATCCAAACCGAAAAAGACGGAGGTTGCAGCGGTCATGTCGTCCTGCTTCATGCCAATAAAGAGCCACCAGACAACGACCATGAGCGTGATCAGCATACCTCCGAGTTTTGATTGGCGAGCCGCCATCTCAAACATCTCCTGTTGATTTCGAGGGTTGAGGCGACGAATGATTCGCTCAGCGAATTCCATGTCGCGAGGAAGCTCGCCACCGCCTTGAGGCGGGTCGAGACTGAGCACGGTGTCGCTTTCAAGCAACGCATCCGCTTCGGACATGGGGAATCCTTCGTCGTAACATCTTATGAAACCTGCCGAAGTAGACCCCCCCATGCCCTCGGACTTCACGGCTTCGACGCCGCGCCGACGGCGTGTGGTGGATGCCCTTCGAAACGATGGTGCACCACGGCTGATGGGCATCATCAACGTCACCGATGATTCCTTCTTTGAAGGAAGCCGGACCAGCGGAGACGATGCTGTGGGACGAGCCATCGCCATGTGGGATGCAGGAGCGACATGGGTAGATGTTGGAGGTGAATCAACCCGACCGGGTGCCACACCCATCGGAACCGATGAGGAATGTCGTCGTGTGGTCCCCGTCATTCATGCACTCCGCAAGGCCCGTCCAGAGGGTTTCATTTCCATTGACACCCGGCACCCCGAGGTTGCACGGAAAGCCCTGGAAGCGGGTGCCGACATGCTGAACGATGTTTCAGGGCTGCGCAATCCGTTGATGCGACAACTCGTCGTTGAGACAGGTTGTGCCGTGTGCGTGATGCACATGCAAGGAGAACCGGGCACCATGCAGGAAAATCCAACCTACGACGACTGTGCGAAGGAAGTGGGCGATCTGCTTGAGCGTGTTCTGGAGGATTTGGTTGCGCAGGGCCATCCCGAAGAACTGATTGTGTTGGATCCGGGGATTGGTTTTGGGAAAACACAACAACACAACGTGGCGTTGTTGCGGGAAGGAAAGGGCCTGCTGAAGACCGCCTCAACGAGTTTGCTCTGGGGTGTCTCGAGAAAAAGCATCATCGGCCATCTAACGGGTCAACGGCGGCCGGAAGATCGCCTCTCTGGTACGCTTGCGCTGGCTGCCGTTGCTCATCAAATGGGTATTGACATTCTTCGCGTACATGACGTGCAAGAGCACATGGACGTGTTCAACGCTCTCAAGCCTTTTACCACACGTTCCAACCGCCGAGAAGAATGAGCGGTGTTGCCCACGCACCCAGCATTGAGCCGAGGTTGGTGAGCGCTGTTACAAGGAGAACCTTTCCCGCAGGATTCGACCAAAACGAAGAGAAGTCCTCCAGTTTGAGAAATTGCTGCAAATCTTCCGCCGTCGGTTCAGCCATCTTGAGCTGAACATAACCCGCAAACCACCCAGCGGCCAGCGCTGGATTGAGCGAGGTGATGGGTGAAGCAAGGGCTGCGGTGAGGATCGCCAATGGATGACCTCTGGCCAGAAGACATGCGAGCGCAGCAAAGACGGCGTTCGCCGCAGTCCAGACCGTAAAGAAGGTCAACCAATCAATGCCCTTGCTGGTGGAGAGCACGCCAGCAAGAACCGCAATCATCACGAGCGGGAAGGCCCAAGGCAACGCCCTGCGAAGGGCTGATGACCGTGGAATTTCCTCAAGCACACTTGTTTCTATAGAAATTTCCCCTCCAACGAGATGGCGTTCAACACCTTTCAAATGCCCCGCACCAACAACGGCGAGAACACGCTTGTCCGAATCGAGGGCAGCGAGTTTCGAAGAAATGTATGCATCGCGTTCATCGATGAGCACCTCTCCTGCCCCGGGAGAAAACCCCTTGAGTTCGTCCATCATGCTGGAAAGCAAGTCGGTGTTGGCGAGCAGCTCGTTGACGTCGAGGTCTTCTTCATCATCGTCTTCCTCCAAGAGGGAGCGAAGTAAATTCCATTTTTCCTTGAACTTCATGCGCTTCCAGGCTCGGCGCAAGGTGGTTTGAATGTCTCGATCGACGAGGGCGACTTCACAACCCGCCTCTTCGGCTGCTTGAACGGCGGCCAACAATTCTGCTCCGGGTTGCTGGCCCTCATCGAGGCCCAATTTCCGTTGCTCCGCTGAGAGCATGGATTGAAGCAAGACCATGGGCGCTTTGCCTTCTTTGATGACCTTCAACAGGCCCTCCTTGTCCAGTCGGCGGTCGTTCACGAGCGTGTCATGACGGCTTTGGCACAGTTCAACGGCAACGATATCAGGCTGGTATTGAGCAATCTGCTCACGTACTGCTTCAACCGAGGAGGTGGCAATGTGAGCCGTACCCAACACCCTCAAAGTCGGGCGAATATCCACGACGGGAGCCTCGGTCATGAATCTGAACCTCAGTTTGGCCGGTGGAAGCCTTCCGTGCCGAATCAAAAGGTGATCTCAACGTTCTCTCGCACGTGGGCGGCGACCGTCCAGAGGTCACGCTGGGTGCAGCCCTTGATACCCGCAACGATGTTGGAAGGAATCATCTTGATTTGCTTGTTGAAGTTGGTTGACGCTGCGTTGTAGAACTCGCGTCGGTCAGCAATTTGGTTCTCGAGAGACACCAGTTGGTTTTGCAATCCGAGGAAGTTCTCGTTGGCTTTGAGTTCGGGATATTGCTCAGCGACCATGTTGATTCGAGGAATCAAGCCTGCGAGCATCCCTTCGGCAGCGGCCACGCCTTTCACATCGCCTTGTGCAAGAGCACCAGCAGCGGTGTTTCGTGCTTGAGCGAACTGTTCGAAGATATCCTTCTCGTGGGCTGCGTAGCCTTTGACCATGTTGACGAGGTTGGGAATCATGTCGTAGCGTTGGTTGAGCAAGACATCGATGTTGCTCCAAGCATTGTTGGCGTTCTCTTCAAGGCTGACCAACCTGTTCCAGGTTGAGAAGAACCAGATGACGAGGATGAGCAAGACAACCCCGACAACGGCGATAATGGCGTATTCCATTGGACCCATGGTGCTGTGGTGCACACATTACCATATCAACGTTTAGGGCATCCAACAGCCCTTTACAACACTGCGGTAGGCAAAATGATGAAGGGCTGATGCCTCGGTTCCAACAGCCATCCCGGCTGGAGGACAATGCATGCTTGATTCGATCATCATGCTGGTGGGCGTCTTTGTTGTCGCTTTTTTGTTCGCACCGGTCGGCATGGGCGGCGGTATGCTCTTCGCACCGTTGCTTCACTACGTTGCAGATTGGCCCATCGACAGCACGTTGCTGGCCGTATCGCTGGGACTCACATGGGCCGTGAGTATCGGGAGCGGTTTGCGGCACCGAAAGGAAGGAATGTACGACAGCGAGGCCACGCGTTCAGCGCTGGTTGGCGCGGTGATCGGTGCACTGTTGGGTGTCGCCATTGTGGCTGCTCTTGGCGAAGGACTGGACATGGTGTTCAAGCTCCTCTCCGTTGCCATGCTCGGTTGGGCGCTTCGGAAAACATACGGGAAACTGAGCGCCGGAGGGACTACCAAGGATTCAGGAAAACGTGTTCCAGCGGACCAAGCCATTCACCACGGGCCGTTAAGGCTCGGTGCGGGTGCTGGCGGAGCCTTGTCATCCGTGCTTGGGATTGGTGCAGGCGTCATCTATGTGCCCGTGCTGCAACAAAGCGCAGGGTTGGAACCGAGAACCTCCATCGGTTCAAGTCTCAGCATCATGATGGTGGTGGTCCCCATCGCCGTCGCAACGCTTCTGTTCACTTCACAAAACGGTGCTCTCTCGAGCATCACCGACCAGTCTTGGTGGTTCTACGCACTTCCCTTCGTTGCCTACGGAGGCGCTACCGCCGGAGCCCATTTCGGCATTCAACACATCAGCACCACGAACATCATGCGGGTGTTCATGGCCTTGATCGCCGTGATTCTGCTCCGCTATGTGGTCGACTTGGCAAGCATCATGCTTTGATGGACTCAATGACCATGGCAATACCCTGGCCGCCACCAATGCAGGCTGTTGCGACCCCATAGCGACCGCCGCAGCGTTGGAGTTCATGCGCAAGCGTGAGCACCAATCGGGTACCCGTGGCGGCAAGGGGATGACCGAGGCCGACCGCTCCACCGTTCACGTTCACCTTCTCAACATCAAGGCCCAAATCGTTGATGCAGGCTACGGCTTGACCCGCAAAGGCCTCGTTGATTTCCCACCGGTCGATATCATCAACGCCGAGACCAGCCCGCTCCAGCGCTTGTTTCGATGAAGGAACGGGGCCGTAGGCCATGATAGCTGGCTCAAGGCCGACAATGCCCCATGAGACAATGCGTGCCAGCGGTGAATCCCCGTCGGCTTTTGCCTGCGTGGCGGATTTGATGACAACCGCCGCAGCACCGTCAACCACCCCCGAGGCGTTTCCTGCGGTAACAAAGGATTCAGGGCCAAAGGCGGTTGGTAGACCCGAGAGCGATTCCTGTGTGGTACCTCGCACCACGTGATCCTCGTCTTTGTGCGTCAGCACCGTCTCTCCTCGTCGTGATTTGATGGTGACCGGAACGATCTCTTGCTCGAAAACATCGTTATCAATGGACGCCGTGGTTCGAGCGTGGGAAAGCGCAGCGAAGGAGTCGATTTCCTCCCGTGTGACGCCTTTGCGGCGACACAACTCATCGGACGTTTGCGCCATGAACAAGCCGCAGGTCATGTCCTGAAGGTTGGTCATCATGTAATCCTCTACCTTTGGCGAGCGACCGAGTTTCCAGCCGTCACGAGCGCCACGCAGGATGTGCGGGGCTTGCGAGAGGTTTTCCATGCCGCCCGAAACGACGGTGCTGGCTTCACCAAGCATGATCATCTGTGCCCCGGACACAATCGATTGAATTCCAGAGCCGCAAATGCGGGACAAGGTCAGCATGGGCACTTCCTGTGGAATCCCAGCCTTGAGTCCCGCATGGCGAGCACCGTAGATGGATTGCGAACAGGTCTGGAGCGCATAACCCATGACCACATGGTCGACGGCCTCCGGCGTGGTGTTGGCGTTGTCCAGAGCGCCTTGGATGGCAATCGCACCGAGTTCCTGTGCGCTGATGGATTTCAAAGCGCCACCGGCTTTGCCGTCGCCTCGCTTTCCGCCAACCCATTCACAAAACGGTGTGCGTGCACCGCCAACAATGACCACTTCGTCGCTCATGGTTCCTACGAATCAAACGAGGGGTATGAATCTCACTCTTCCATTCTGTTGACGGTTCCATCACTCGAGACCGTTGTTACTTACCATCAGTGGGATGGCCACGAGGAGCGCACAGATGCCGGAACAAAAGGCCGAAACACCTGCCCAGATACCGAAGGCTGCACCATCACCGAACATAGACCCGAGGCCGCCGTCGGGGGTCCCTGCGGCAAATGATGCCAGGCCGAGTACGAATTGAGCACTGATGACACCAAGAGCCACCCATACACCTCGCTTCTCGTATCGGGTGAGGAAAACGCCTGCGGCGATGAAACCGACCAATCCTGCGATGCTGGACAACCCGTCCATCACTTTTGCAGCGGCAGGGTACTCAATGGTTTCAAGGGTGATGGGGTCGACTTGTTCACCAAAGAGGTTCAGAATACCGAGGCCCTGAAGTAAACCCCAGATGATGAGAAGAATACCCATTACTTTGGCAGCGCTCGAGGGCGGTTGGAGGTAAATGAGTTGGCCAGTGGGCATTTCGGGTGTGCCGGAGAGCATCGTGCCAGAGTTCATCGGGGCAAAGCCTTCCGAAATGGAAACGGGCGCTGGGGATTCTTGAGTCCCTCCTGTTTTCGGTTGCTGTTCTTCAGGCAGGTCGCCCCAAGGAGAAGTTCCTTCCATAACCATGGCTTCATGAATCTCGTTTATGGTTGTTTACCGAACGTAGCCCATGGGTTGCGTTCTTGAAGAAGGGCGCCGTCGGTGAATGTGAGGAGAGCGGTGATGAACATCTTGGTCGTCTACAAAAAGAATTTCGAGGAAGTTCACGACGATGGATTGCTCACCTTGAGAAAGGTGCTCCAAACGGAGACGGCGGACCATCATCACGTAGATTTCAAACCCAGGGAGCAGGTCCGAAGGGCAGATTTCATCGCACGTGACCTCGTCATTGTGTTCGGTGGCGACGGCACACTCACCTCGCTTTCGCACAACATTGACGCTGCCACCCCCGTGATGGGAGTGAACTCTCATCCACGCAGCGACGACCCCGAGGGAAGTCTTGGGTTTTACATGGACTCGACGGTGAACACGTTTGCTGAAGATTACCGCCGCGTGATTGACGGATCGGCGATTGTCAACGTGCTGCCAAGGCTCCAAGCCATCATCGACACCACCTCAGGCAACCGGTTTACCACGGACCCAGCCATGAACGACCTTCTCATTGCGAACACACACCAGTACGCCCCAAGCAAATACCACCTTCGAAGAGGAACGGACCAACTCCACCAACACAGCAGTGGCTTGTTGTTCTCAACATGGTTTGGGCAGGGCGCATGGTTGCGACATGCCATGAGCGGCGAGGAGTTTGCGCGCTTGCGAAAGAAAGCGGAGAGCAAACGAACGACATCCCATTACTTCGTCTTGGCCAGAGACATTGCCCACGAGCAGCGAGTCACCAACCCTTGGGCATGGGCAGATTGGACCGAAAAGGACACCACCATCACCTCCGACATGCACCGGGGCTACGTTGTTCCGGATGGGTGGGACGAGGTTCATTTCAACCGTGGCGCCACCATTACGGTCAATGCAGCGGCACCCACGTTAACACTGCTCACGTTCAGGACCAGCATCGAAGAGAAGTTGGGCACTCACCGGCAATAACTCCTGCTCGGTGTAAAAAGTAAACTGGTAGAGGAATAAAAAAAGGTTGGAGACTGGGGTCGCGAACGACCCCAGCCTCCGGGTTTCTTAGGAGGTGATCCATCTGCAGGTTCCCCTACAGATACCTTGTT
>JAYPIL010000060.1:0-10214 GCA_038127845.1 Candidatus Poseidonia sp. | reverse complement strand
TACTGGGGCTACTACTCCCCGTCCTTCTACTTCAACGGCGTCTACTCGCCTCCTGAAGGAAGCAACGGACAGCCCTCGAGCGGACCAGGTCAGCCCGGTAACGTTGGTAACCCACCAAGCTACGCAAGCGGTGGATACCCCAACAATTACGGTGTCTGTTTGGACTACGCCTACACCTACTACATGAGCGCTGGACAAGGTGCTCGATTGACCTACCCAATCGTTGACATCTCCAACGCTGTGACCAACGGAGGAAACATCTCCAAGGTCTACCTTTGGATGGATGTCATCCACCGAGGTAGCGACAACTACCAGGACCGCTACGACTTCGTGGCTCGTGTTGGTAACGACCCAAGCGATTTGGGTGCCTACGTCCGCGAATCTGGAACACCATCGTTCACGGAAGGAACCATCCTTAACGCCGACTACGGTATTGAGATTGGTGGCGCTTTCGCCGCAGGTAACTTCGAAGACATCGATGTTGTGAACCCAACCCAGGCTGGTGTGAACGTTGTCGGTCAAACTTCGGCAACCTCGGATCGCATCAACGTCTCTGGCGGTAACTACGGTATCCTCGTGGACAGCACCGCCTCTGGCAGCATGGACTTTGAGAACGTGGACCTGGAAAACCAAGTCAACGCTGGTGTGTACTACCAAAGCGACCTTTCCGGAGCCATGACGGGTCTCGTTACGGGCTCTGCGGGCTCTGCGTTCAAGTACGGCTCTGGAACCTCCACGGACATTGAAATGAGCAGCATCTCCATCTCTGGCAACGCCATTGGTATGGAGTTGGGTGGTTCAGGTGACTTCACCTTCACCGACGTGACCATGTCCAACACCAAGGACATGGTGATCACAGGCTCCAGCGATGTCTCCTTCATCGAAGGTGGTATCGACACCTCGACGATTGAAGTGACCGGTACGGGTGTCTTCACCCGCATGCGCTTGCTTGACATGACCGTTCAGGCCAATGTCTCGGGAACGACCGAAGATGTTGCTGGAACCTCGGTTGTGTTGAAGGACGCAGACGGAAGCATCACCGGACAGGCTGTCTCGGATGCCAGCGGACTTGCATCGGACTTGACGTTCTCAACCCAACAGGTTGACAGCGGCTCGTGTTCAAGCGTGTGTAACCTCAACTTGAACGGTTACACGGCCTTGACCGTGGCAACGATCGACTACTACTGGAACTCTGGCAGCGACAACGCTGCTGACTTCCGGTACGAGTTCCACGCATTGTCCTTGAGCGATACCGCTGGTAACTCCGACACGATGTACCTCGAGGATGAGTTCACGGCCCGTATCTGTTACAGTTCAACGGCCTACATCAAGCAGGACCGTTGTGCAAGCGGTATCAGTTCATCCGGTAGCCGAACCTTCAGCAACGGATTGGTGGAGTACGGCTATCTGCGCAGTCACAGCGGCAACGACCTTGCTGGTGAGACCGTCATGATGGACGCACCGTTCATGTACCTTGCAACAGGCAAGCACAACTGGAACGGCAGTACCTTCATCGCTACGGCATCCTACGACTATGACGGCGCCAGCCGAATGTACCCGTATTACAACGGAGAGAGCTCCCTCTACATGCACGACGCAGAATGGACGGGTGTTGCCCTTTCCTCTGGCGGTGACCCACAAGGGTACACCCTCGGATACCGGTACTACTCGTTGAACATGGACATTGACAACACGTCGTTCTCCGGTATTGCATCGTTGATTGGCGGCATGGGCTATGGCTACTACAGCCAGTACGAATTGGACTTCTTCAAGGTGACCAACAGTTCGCTAACGCACTACAAAGGCTACTCCCCGTTGAACAACGCCATCTACATGAACGACATGTGTATGATCATGAACGGTGGTGACGGTAACATCGTCGACAGCAACTCGTTCAACGACTGTGGTGTTGGTGTGTTCGCAGAGCGTTCCCCGTACTACTGGAGTCACAAGTCCAGCGAAGTCGGTGTTGACAACCTGACGGTTTCCAACAACGTCTTCAACGACGGCGGTGAAATTGCCGATGTTTGGCTCTATACCTCCAACGAGGCTCAAGTTGTTGACATCCTTGACAACGAAATGAACCCAAGCAACGGACACGCTATCGCTGTTTACCCAGGTAACACAGAAGACTTGGTCATCGAAGGCAACACCATTGTCGGTGGCGACGACGCCATCTACGTGAACCGTGTTGACAACTTCGAGATTGACAACAACGACATCGGCGGAATCAGTGATGAAACCTCCACCGGTATCTACGTCTTCCGTGGAAGCGGTAACATCACCGACAACACGTTGACCGATGCTGACGGCGGAATGTACCTTGACAGCTTGGAGGCACCTCCACAACCAACGACTTCGCTCTGTTCCATCCGCAGCAACGACTACCGACGCTCGACCAGTTGTTCCTGGACGCTCGCCTCCGGTAAGGCCGCAGATGTGAACCTCGGAACCGACAGCTGGGGATACGAAATCAGCATTGAGATCACGAAGCCAGACGGCACCAAGGACTCATGGCCAACCTACTCGTTCAGCAGCAACGCCAACTACGCGCCGCTCCGACAATACACGGATGCAGGTAACTACACCCTGGTCGTGAGCGACTCGTGGGGCGACGGTGGTGCAACCATCAACGTTCTCGAGGCCACAAGCGGTTCGTCCTCCTACGCTGGACCGATCGTGAGTGGAAACACCATCGGCTTGTCCGCTGGACGCACCGCTCCAAACGCTATCGGTATGAGTGCAGTGGACTGTGACGCAGTGACCATCCAATCTTCGTTGAACACCATCAACCTCGGCGATAACGCCATCGTGATTGAGGACTGTGACTTCTCCGACCAAGGTTCAACCTTGACCGGTGACGACCTCTCCTCAACCGTTGGTATCCTCGGTGACGACACCAACAGCGCCTTGGCGCTCAACGGCACGGTCATCTCGGGCTACGCCACGGGTGTTCACAAGGAGAACGGTGACCTGAACATGTTCGGAAACGCTGACATTGAAGGAAGCGAGTACGGTGTCTTCGCAGACTCCACCACGGTCATCGCCATCGACGCAGCCGTCGACGGTGGTTCCACCGGTACGGGTCTCCACGTGGAGAACAGCCCTGACGTGTGGGTCTACCCAATGGATGCATCCGGTAACATCGGTATGTATGTCGAGAACTCGCCATTCCGCTGGGACGGTGGTGTCTCCGACGCTACCACAACGCTGTCCGTTGTTGACGCAACCGGTAGCGTGGAGAACATGACGTGGTCTGCCTCCTCGATGCAAATCAACGCAGGCGCGAACGCTCACGTGACCTCCATTGGTAACACGTTGGACACCAGCAAGATCACCGTGGCCTCCTCGGCTGTGATTGACGAAGCGAACCTGATGAGCATTGACTCCACCCACTTGGGTGTAGCGCCAACCAGCGATGTCGCATTGTTGCTGACCTCAACGGATGACGAGCGTGCTTCCTACGTCTCAACCTCGTTCCAGCCAGAAGCCATGACGGTGGACGGTTCAAACGAGGACTGGGTCGGCGGCAACGCACTCAACCCGTCCGGCTACGCTATGCCAGGAAAGATGAGCGGTGACGGAACCGACGACTTCCTCGTGACCTACATCGAAGGTGACGGTATTTACTTCGGTATGACCGACACCGACTTGACGACCTCCGACGTGTTGATTTACATCAGCACCGGAAGCGGTGGTTCCGATGTCGGCTACAACGGATTGGGCGGTGCACACAACCTGCCATTCAGCGCCAACTACGTGCTCTGGGCAGACAGTGCTTCTTCCTACGACCTGTACAGCTACGGCTTCCTCGGCTGGAGTCCATCCAGCTTGAGCACGGCCAACATCGAGGCGGACTTCTCCACCTCTTTGGCTGAGTTCGGTGTTCCATGGAGCCGCATTGGTGGCATGCCAGACGAGATTGATATCGTGGCTGTTGTCCAAGCCGAGACCACGGCTGACATCAGCGTCGTTCACCCAACGCAGACGTTGGATGCAGGAGCAACCTTGCAGAACCTGACCAGCTACATGACCGTTGAATTGACCCACGATGACTTGTCCGACGGAACCCTGACCTCAGAGGTTCTTGTCTACCAGTCCTTCAAGGGAAGCACCACGGCATCCGGCCAGAAGAATTACGACCTGATGATCAAGACGCAGGCTGCCTGTGAATACGACTGGGCCACCGTGGAGGACATCTCCATGGCCACCAACGTCGTCTTCGATGACAGCTACGTTGCGGGAACCGGTGACACCACCGACGTGCAGAGCACGATTGACATCAAGCGTGCCTGTCCAGTGATTGACACCGACGGAACCGACACCGATGACGGTCTTGTTGACTTCTCCAAGGATGAGGACTCCGGTTCCTTCACCTTCAGCCTCACCAACCTGGCTGATGACGTGCAGGACGAGGAGAGCGACTTGACTTGGGACGTGACCACCGGTACGCTCGTCGCTCACGACAACGTGCTGGTTGACTGGTCTCAGAACGGTCAAGACGTGACCATCACGCCATTGACCGACCAGTTCGGTACCTTGGTGTTCTCCTTCGAGGTCACAGACAGCAACGGACTGACGGACTCGACGAACATCACCTACACGGTGAACAACATCAACGACGCACCAGAAATCTGTAACGTTGAGCGCTCCGACTGTATGCCGATCTTCTCCGAAGACGACGGCAACTACAACATCCTCCCAGAAGGATTCGGTACCCACACCAAGTTCTTGGGCGATGTGTCGAACGCAACCCGTTCCTACATCCGTGACATGGCCAACGAGCAATCGCCAACCCGCCAGGTCTACTCGTGGACCGCTGCTGCTGTCGACCTCGGCACAAGCGACGCTTGTTCCGCCTTCGATGTGGCCGTGAACAACAACGAGTTGACCATCACGGAGAACACCAACAACGAGCTTGGTGGCAAGTGTACGGTGACCCTTGGTCTTGCTGACAACGGTGCTGAGAACCAGAACGCTGAGTCCTACGACGTGGTGTTCTCGGTTGCTCCAGTCAACGACGCTCCAGTCATCAAGGACTGGAACCGAACCACCGAGACGGTGATGAAGGCCGACAACGGTTCAATCCCAGTGCTCCCATGGTCCATCTCCTTGATGGAAGATGACGAGAACGTGGCGAACTTGACCTACGACCTTTCCGCCATCAAGGCTGACGTTGACCACGACCTGGACGACCTGACCTGGACCGTTGAATCCACCGACCAGTGTGTCTACACGAACTACTTCACCACGACCATCGTCGGTGACGACCTCGTGTTCGACCTCATCGAGGACGCAACGACCAACGCCAACGACTGGGAAATCGACTACCTGAACAACAACGGTATCCACCAGATTGGTCCATCCGGCTCTGAGTACTGTCAGATCCGATTGGTGCTACGTGACACGCCAACGGCTCCAACGACCCAAGGCGACTACAACACCTACGTGCCAAACTACGACCAATCCGTGATGCCAATTGCTGACTACCAGCAAGGTGTTGCTACCAAGGAAATCGGTGTCCGTGTTGAAAACGTCCGTGAGCAAGTGCCCGACTACTACTTCGATGACGACTCCGGCTTCAGCTTCAACGGCGTGACCAACGTCATGACCGGCACCTACGTGCCTGTGACCGTGACTGTTGGTGGCGGCGGTGACGAAGGACCGTACCGATACGACCACATGCTCGCCATCACCTACCACAGTGACGGCCATGATGATGTTGAGTTGACTCGCTACTACGCTGTGCCTGACTACGGTGCAAGCGTCAAGTACACCGAGGATGTCTACATCACCAAGGACACCACGCACGTGTGGGTTGAGATGGATGTTGTGACCTGTCTTGCGAACCCCTGTGACATGACCGTGACCGCTGCAGACCGGTTCCAGGCTGATGAGCCCGGATCCCACTACGCTATCGTCAATAACGTCCAGAGCGACGACGCTTGGTCCAAGCCCGGTCAATACGGTAAGAACGCTACGAAGACGTCGGAACGCCGACCTCTCCTTGAGGACAGCAACTGGTGTAACAACATCATGACGTCGTTGCCAACGGCTGACGTGTGTAACCACGCCAACCAGCCTGCCAGCACGTTCTTGTCGACCGACCAGCTCCTGCCTGACGTCGTGGAAACCATCGGTGCCAGTTCGGTTCCATCGTTCGCCCCAAGCATCATCGCTGTGGCGCTCGCTGGTCTGTTCGTGAGTGCACTCTCCTTCTCCAGCCGCCGTGCTGATGATGAAGAGGACATGATGGAATCCATGGTCGAAGACGACGCTGCTGTCAGCCCTGTGATTGCAACCATCCTGATGGTGGCCATCACGGTCGTGCTTTCCGGTGTCATCTACGTGTGGGCATCAAGCCTCGCTGAGACCGACGTCAAGGGTGTACCTCGTATCACCTTTGAGATTGAGGACATCGACGGCTTCGACGCTGACCAGGGCCACTGGCGCATCACTGTTGCACAATCGCAGACACCACTCGCCACCCAAGCAGTTCAAGTGGATATCTTCTACCTGAACGCCACGGGTGCGCTTGTGGTTGAGTCGTTCAACCTTGCAGACAGTTCCGGTGTTTACGGGTTCAACCCCGCAAACAGCGATGCGTTCGTGACCTTCGTGGACTCGGTGACCAAGGAACAAATTTCTGAGACGGAGACCCGGTCGATTTCGACCTTCAACTCTGGCGACACGATCTTTGTTCGCACCCATGCCCCTGACGGTACGCCTCTCGTCGATGCTGACATCACGCTGACCTACGCCCCAATCAACGGGGAAGGCGCAGTGCTGAAGAAGTACACCGACCTGAGCTACGACAAGAAGGCTTGAGGCTGAACTGGGCAACCAGCGCTACGAACCTTGGCGCTCCCGCACGCCGGGAGACCCTCGGAGGGGCGGACCTCGGTCCGCTTCTCCTTGGGTGGTCATTGTACCATGAGCGAAGCCTTTCAAGGCACGGTGATGAGGGAAATCCATGGAAGCGAATGCAAGCAAGCCACAAGTTGTCGTCTTCGACTGCGACGGTGTGCTGGTTGATGCCGTGAGTTCTTGGAGAACCCTTCACGACGCCTTTGGGACGGACAATGCGCTGAATCTGAACCGGTTTATCCGGGGTGAGATCAGCGACGTTGAGTTCATGCGCTCTGACATCCAGATGTGGAAGGCCGTTCAGGACCCCATTCATCGAGACGAGCTCTTCAGGGCTTACGCTGGTGTAAAACTAATGCCAGGCGCAAGGGAAGTCGTTGACCGCTTGCTTGAGGAAGGTGTCTTCGTTGCCATCGTGAGCGCGGGTGTGGACCTGTTTGTCAGTTCCATCGCGAGCATGCTCAAGGTTGACGATTGGATTGCCAACGGCTTTGTCTTTGATGAGAAAGGGTACCTCACGGATGAGGGCGTTTGCCGTCTCCACGCAACTGGAAAGGGTGAAATCATCACCAAACTCTTGGAGATGAACGACCTAAGCGCTGAGGCATGTGTCTCGGTGGGTGATTCTGAAATGGATTTGTCCATGCAGGTGGACGGCAGCCGATTCATTGGATTCAATCCAAGCAGAGCATCGTCGTTCTCCGCCTTTGAGGATGCGGGGGTCCCAGTGGTCGTCGAGAAAGACTTGCGAGCCATCCTTCCGCTGATGGGTTTTGATACTGAATCGTGAACGCTTTGTTTCAAACGCTTTATTTTCAGCCACTTTCACCCGCAACCGATGGCAGCCTACGGCACAACATCCGGGCTGCGCACGGGCTTCGCGTTGATGCTCGTCGCCCTGTTGTCGCTCGCAGGTTGCTTGGGCGGGTCAGGATCGACGACGGAAACGGGAGATGAATCCGGCCCAGTCACCATCGAGGTGTGGCATACGTTCGCTGCGGAAAGCAAAGAAGAAAACGTATTCCTGCAATCGGTCAAGGCCTTTGAAGCGCTTCACCCAAACATCACGGTAGAGGTGACAATGGTCCCCTTTGGTGATGCAGACAATCTCTTCATGACCGCCGCCCAAGGCGGTGAAGCACCTGATTTGATGCGTTTGTCAAGTGACCAACTTGGCGCAATTGGTGAGGTAAGGGTCGATGGGTATCCCCTCCTGGAAGACCTTCGACCGCACCTGACACCCTTGCAACGCGGGGAGTTTGACGAACGCGCCCTTCATGCCATGCGCTACGGTGAGTCCCTTTACGGTCTGCCTGCAAGTCAGGACTCCCTTTCTCTTGTGTACAACAAAGCACTGTTTGACGCAAGAGGTGTCGCTTACCCGGATGCGTCCTGGACGCAACATGATTTGCTCGAGGCCGCTGAAGCCCTCACGTATCAGGACGTGCAAGGGCTTGCGCTCCCTGTCAAGAATGCCTATTGGTGGTTTGGCTTTCAAGCAGGTTACAACGGTTCCCTGTTCGGGCCAGATGGCGCTCCGTCACTCAATTCATCGGGCTCCGCGGATGCCCTTCAGTGGCTGCTTGATTTGGAACTCGAGCACGGTGTTGTCGCTACCGGTACGCAAACAGAGGGCATGAAAAATCAGTTTATTGCCTCCAAGGCTGCCATGATCGTCGACGGTCCTTGGAACTGGGCAACCTATGAGGCGAGCCGACTTGATGTGGGCCAAGCCATGCTGCCAACCATCCAAGAAACCGGTGAGCGGGTGGCCCCTCTTGTCACGTACAAGGGATGGACGGTGAGCAAACAAAGTGCTCACAAACTTGCCGCTGTTGATCTGGCACTGTACCTCTCGAGCAGCGAGGTCCAGAAATCGTTTGCACTCGACACCTACACACTGCCAACCCACCTTGCGCTCGCCGAAGACCCCGACATCAACGACGATGTTGTCCTCTCCGGTTTCCTCGACCAAATTAACACAGGCACGCCAGCGCCGACGACCCGAGCCATGGCCATGGTCTACGGTCCACTTGTCACAGCGTTTGAACAAGTCTACACCGAAACGGCATCGGCCGATGAAGCCCTTCAGGGTGCCAACGAAGAATTGAATTCCCTCATTGACGGACTCCAACGTGCCGCTCCACCGCCCACCAACGAAGGATATCGTACCGTGAACGTGAACTTCACCACCGACGGTTCAACCGGTTACACCGTCCTCGTTGACGGTGTTACTCACAGCACCCTGTCCCAAAATCTCTCTTTGCCCGACCCACTTCCAGCCTACGACCGTTGTACTGCCGACGGTGTTGAGATGCCGGCATCGCCGAGTCAGCGGCTCCTCCCCTCTGGAACGGTGCTGGTCGAATGTGCCTTGACAGGTATGGTTCCCAACACGGTGCATCAAGTGAGCATCGTTGGAGATTCGGGCACGGTGTTTGAAGCCGAACTGACCACCACGGTCGGTGATGTCCTTCCGACTGCTGGTGACACGTCTCCCGTGTTGTTTGCCTTGGGGGCGATTTTCCTTTCGCTGATCGTTCTGTTGGGCTACGGGCGTGCCATGGATGTCCGAGCAGGTCGGCTTCATGCCAAATCAGCCCACGCGTACATTGCCCCCGCCATGCTGGCGCTTGCGATGTTGACCTTCTATCCCGTCCTTTACGGATTTTGGCTTTCGTTCACCGATGCGGACGCCACCCGTCTCGGTGACCAAGCTTTCATCGGTTTGGCCAATTTCATTGAGGTGTTCACCTCTTCTGGATTTCTTCGTGTGACCCTCTTCACGCTGGTGTGGACCGTAGCGAACGTGACGGCTCACGTTGGGCTCGGCCTCTTCCTCGCCATGGTGCTTCAGCACGGTCGAATCCGTGGAAAAACAGCCTACAGAACAATCCTCTTGCTTCCATGGGCGATTCCTTCCTACATCTCGGTCCTCGTCTGGAAAGGGATGTTTCAACCCGAAGGATTGGTCAACGACGTGTTGGGAACGAATCTCCATTTTCTCGCCGAACCAACAGGTGCTCAAATCGTGGTGATTTTCGTCAACATCTGGCTGGGTGTTCCGTTCATGATGATGTCGCTTAGCGGAGCCCTTCAGGCCTTGCCCAGCGACATGTACGAGGCTGCCAAACTGGACGGTGTTGGTGCGTGGGATACGTTCCGACACCTGACCTTACCCAACCTGAAAAGCGCCTTGGTGCCCCTCTCGCTTCTTGGTTTCATATGGACGTTTAACATGTTCAACGTCATCTATTTGCTGACAGACGGTGGTCCTGACCTGTACTTTGGAGAGCCCGGGCAGACGGACATTCTCATCACCTACGTTTACGATGTTGCCTTCCGAG
>JAYPIL010000059.1:0-10304 GCA_038127845.1 Candidatus Poseidonia sp. | reverse complement strand
TGATGGACACCGCCAATGCCAAGACCTATGGCGAGGAAGAAGGGATGTTCTCAAGCCTCTCCGGCTGGGTGGTTCCAGCCACAGCCATTTTCCTCTTGCTCTTGGTGGTGATGGGCGTTTACGTCATCAACCGTGCTGAGGATGCCACCATGGTGGAGAAGGTGTTCAGTGTTGACGACGACATCGAAGCCGTCGTCTCCGATGCTGAAATAACTGAATGAGCAATCCGCCAGGTTCAGACCTCTCCACCGGCTTCGTTCCATCGCTTGAGGATGTCAGCCGTATCGTCCATACGTCCCTCGTGAAGATAGGTGATTTCACCCTCTGCGTTGACAAACGCGAGGGAACCGGGCCTTGTGATATCAAGGGAGGTGGCGACTTCGCTGCCTTTCATGAAGGCGTATGTGGTCAAATCAACGCCGGTATCCTCGCCCTCGTCGTCGTGTGCGTTAGCGGAGGCGTGCCAGTCAGAGAGTGACATACTTCCTGCATTCTCAACGGGGTCGGTGGACATGACAAGGACAGGAAGTTCCGCTTGTGCAGCCCAAATGGCATGCATGGTGGTGTAGCAAGGGTTGTTGCACCACTCGGCTGAGAAGACCACAATGAAGGGGCTGCCAGCCATGCGGTTGTTGTCGTAGGTCTCGTTGTTATCCGCAACGCTCGAGAAGGCAGGGAACATTTGCGCCTCCGCCTCTTCTTCGGACGTACATCCTGTGAGTGGGGCGAGCATCAGCGTGAGCGTGAGGAATACAATGATTTTGTTCATGGTAATCATCTTCCTTGCGTTCCCTATTCAAACCTTCCTCAATTTTTGCGTGGAGAGAAAAGCCATTAGGAAGCGTTTCGTGGTCAGCGGCAATGAGGTCCCGTATCGTAGTTGCGTTCGTTCTGTTCGCTTTGGTGTTCGGTAGCGGGTACGCCAGCGGCCAAGAGGCAACCTGCGAGACTCCAGGAGACTCAACCGAGGATCGCATCGGCTGCCTTGATTCGGACGGCGATGGATGGTCAGACCCCGATGCTGGTTGGAACGAAAGCATGGGTGCTGATGCTTTTCCCAACAACGCCACTGAACATCGTGATTTGGACGGGGACGGCATCGGCGATGTCGCCGATGAGGACATGGACGGCGATGGTGCTTTTGACGAAGTGGACGTGTGGCCAGAGGATCCGGGAATTTGGTCCGACATCGATGGCGACGGTTATGCTGACCAAGGCTTGCACAAACTCAGTGACAACTGCCCGAACATCTACGGGTTGAGCAAAATTCGTCTCCTCGGATGTTCCGATATCGATGGCGATTTCATGCCCGATGAATACGATGACGATGCAGACGGAGACGGAATACGCAACGAGATGGAACGTTCCGCCTCTTCCGGAACCGTGTTGTACGACCCCTACAATCCAAATTCCACCCCGCCGGATGCTGACCAAGACACCATCCCTGATGTTCTGGACAAAGACAACGACAACGATGGCTGGCCAGACGATGTGGAATTGGACCGTGGCTCCGATATTTTTGACGACACGGAGACGCCGTTTACCATGTATTTTGGAGCGAACACCGGCATCTTCTACACCGGGGGATTAGGCCCAGGATCGTTCAGTTTTGACTATGACCCGGATTACCTTGAACTGTCCGTTTCAGGGGTCGCTGAAATCGTATTCGAAGAATTGGTTATCCCGTTCCTGCTGATCCCGATCTACCTTGGATTTTACATCGCCCGCCGGAATGAATACAAATCGTTGCTTGAGGAGATTCACACCGTTAAATCCGCCGAAGCCCTTCAGGAAATTGAGTTGCGGGTGAACGAGAAGGTCAAATCGCGAAACATTCGAGTGTACCACGGGCTGGTGCTCAGAAACGCCATTGAAGCGGTTGAAGGTGAAATTGGGCAAGAACCACATCGCCGATTGTTTGAAGAGGAATGAATCCGGTCTGAAACACGCCACCCCCAATTATCAAAGGGTGGATGGCCTACGGAAAAGCAGGGACGACCATGGTTGCCGAGGAACACGTGTCAATGATTCCCGCCCCGAAGGGGCGCCCATGGTCTGCAACGGTCAACGGCCAACCTGTGGAAGTCCTCGCTCCCGGTAACGCCGTCCTGTTGGATGTCCTTCGCGACAAGGTCGGTACGCTGGGTGTAAAGCGAGGCTGTGACCTTGGCACATGCGGCTGCTGCACCGTGATGATCAACGGTGTGCCCAAACTTTCCTGTCTTACGCTTGCGGGGCAGGTGGAAGGGGCCGACATTATCACCGTCGAGGGCCTCTCTGACGGCGCCCATCTCGCTCCCATTCAAACCTGCTTTGCCACCCACGGTGGTTCCCAGTGTGGATTTTGCACGCCCGGCTTTTTGGTCACCTCCCAAGCGCTCCTCAACGAAAACGACAATCCCACGCGGGAGGAAATTGCTTGTGCCATCGAAGGCAACCTTTGCCGTTGCACGGGCTATCAACAAATCATCGACGCCATCGAAGCGGCAGCAGCGATTCACCGCGGGGACGAATCCGCCCCGGCGCCCGCCAGTTCACCTCATCCGGACCCTCATCCCTCAGGTCCCGAAGAACCAACGATGCCCCCGGGCCATGCGAAGTGATGGTCATGGGCTCCTACAAACAGCAACCGGGTGGCTCGCCTTCTGAGATTCGTCGTGACGGAAAGCGTGTGGCTGGCAAGCAATCGTTTCCTCCTCCGGGTTCGGGGGGTTCGCAACCCGTCATGCGACCGCGGAACCTGGATTTCATTCCTGAAACGGTCGGCGGCAAGGAGCCGAAGCCAGCAGGCGACCACATTCATGATCGGGACCGAACGGGAACCTCGGTTGGCAAATCCATGGCGCTGGTTGACTCCAACGCCAAAGTAACGGGACAGGCATGGTACGGTGACGATGTTCGCCTTCCTGGCGAGATCATTGGTAAAATTCTCCGTTCGCCTCATCATTATGCACGAATCAAATCCATCGATACATCCCGTGTTGAAGCCCTCCCCGGCGTCCTTGCCGTGGCAACAGGCCAAGATGCTCCGAACCGATTTGGTGTTCTGCCGGTGACAAAAGACGAGCACGCCATGGCGGTTGAAAAGGTGCGTCACGTGGGTGACTTGGTTGCGTGTGTTGCTGCAATTGACGAAGCCACCGCCGTCGAAGCCCTGTCGTTGTTTGATGTGGAATACGAGGAGTTGGAACCAGTCTTTGACCCGAAAAAAGGTTTAGAGGACCACGATGAACCGATTCACTGGCGAGGAAAATACCACCTCGCCCGAACCAACGTTCAGAAGCGCGTGTTTCAGGAATTTGGAGATCGCTCCCTCGTCAACACGCCTCACGCAAGTTCCCACGGCTCGTGGACCATGTCCGGCGTTCATCACGGCTTTACCGAACCGCATGCCGTCGTGGCGCACTGGGATCCAAACGGGCGCCTGCAGTTGTACACGCCTCAACAGGTGCCGCACTACACCCATCGTGCACTCTCAACCGTGCTCGACATACCCATGCACCAAATCAACGTCATTCGGACCTTTGTCGGCGGTGGCTTTGGCGGAAAATCCGATCCGTTTCCGCACGAAATGTGCGCTGCCATTCTTGCTCGGAAAGCCGGAAAACCTGTACGTATCACCTTCGATAGAGAAGAAGTGTATTGGATCAACCGGGGTCGCCACCCAAGCCACATCGACGTGAAGATGACCGCAGACACCGAAGGCAGGATATCGGGTTTTGACATCGACGCTCTCATCGACGGCGGCGGTTTCGCCTCATTTGGTCACGTCACCTCGTACTACAACGGCGTCTTGGCCACAGCTCCTTACGAATTGGGCTCGTTCCATTACACCGGTGCCCGGGTGTGGACCAACAAACCGGCGTCCGGAGCCATGCGAGGGCACGGGGCCGTCAACACACGATGCGCAGTTGAAGTCGGCCTTGATGAGATGGCTGAATCGATGAGCGTTGACCCCATTGACTTGCGCCTGGCGAACCTTCTGCCCCCTCACAGCCGAACCATTAGCGGTTTCCGCATCACTTCCAACGGCATGCGGGAAGCCCTCGAACGGGTCCGTCAAGGGTCGGATTGGGACAACAAATTCCGCCAATTGCCGTTAGGAAAAGGCATCGGTATCGGCTGCGGTTTCTTCATCTCCGGTTCTGGCCTCCCCATCCATTGGGACCCCAAGAATTTCCCACATGCGACGGTCCACATTCAGGTCGATATGGATGGCGGTGTCACGGTACACACGGGTGCTGCTGACATCGGGCAAGGCTCCACCACGGCCGTAGCCCAAGTGGTATCGGAGGTCTTGGCCCTCCCCGTTGAGATGATTCATGTTCGAAGTCATGAGAGCGACACGAGCCCGGTTGACCTTGGTTCCTATTCCAGCCGTGTCACCTTCATGAATGCCAATGCTGCCATTCGAGCAGCCATTCAAATTCGTGACCAACTGCTCAAAGCAGCATGGGAGATGTTGGGCTACCATCCGAATGTTTTGGTGCTCAACGACCGCAGAATCTACTACAAACACGACCCCGCCATCGGCGTATCCTATCTCCAAGCGCTGCATAAGGCCCAGGAGGATACCGGTGCACTCATTGGGCGAGGAGCCTACCGTTCTCCCCCGATGGGCGGCGTTCACAAGGGCGCTGCTGCTGGTCTCGCACCCGCCTACTCCTTCTCTGCCTACGTGGCTGAGGTCGACGTTGATGTTGAAACAGGGTTGGTGTCCTGCACGAACGTTTGGGCTGCCCACGATTGTGGAAAAGCATTGAATCCCCTTGCCGTCAAAGGTCAAATCATCGGTTCATGTCACATGGGCTTGGGTCAAGTGCTCAGCGAGAAAATGGTGTACGGTCGAACCGGTCACCTGCAAAACGCCAATTTGCTGGAATACAAGATTCCCTCCGTCCACGAAATGCCGCACGTTGAAGCCATCATCGTCGAATCAAGCGACCCGGAGGGCCCGTTCGGCGCCAAGGAAGCGGGCGAAGGACCACTTCTTCCCATCCTTCCTGCCGTGGTCAACGCCGTTTACGATGCCATCGGCATTCGACTGCGAGACCTTCCTTTGACCCCCGATGTGGTCTACCACGGCATTGAGAAGCACATGAAAAAACACGGCATCGATGAACCAGAAGATCTTGAATGTCCACGTTTGAAACACGGGCCACTGCAGAAGGTCTTGGTCTCACGGTCTGACGAACACAGGGAACGCGACCGGTTACGTCAACGAAGCGAGGACACTTCCTCCTACGTGAACGGTGTGCTGTTTGGATTTGACCCTGACCGCCCACTTTCGGAACAGGTTGAGGGTTGGCGAGAAGCCGACGAGCCGCTCCCCGAACAACTCGCGGAACTGGGCTTTGCAGGGCGAGCATGGCTCAAGAAAGAACAGCGTCACATGGAGGATGATGCTTGATGTTGATGCCTCCGTTTGAACTGCATCACCCGACCTCGGTTGCCGAGGCGGTGGAACTTGCTTCCTCCTTGATGGCCAGTGGCGAAGCCTTTGACTGGGTCGCAGGAGGCACCGATGTTCTTCCAAATTACAAATGGCACATCAATCCGAAGCCACATGTAATTTCGCTCGCTGGCATCGAAGAAGCCCACCGAATCTCAAAAGACGAAATTGGTTGCATGGTCACGCTGGACACCTTGACGGAAGAAAACGGGGCTCACCCTCTTTTGGCTCAGGCTGCAGCGAAGGTGGCCTCCTCCTTGATTCGCAAGAGTGCGACCGTTGGCGGAAATCTATGCCTCGATACGCGCTGTTTTTGGTACAACCAAGGAGAGGATTGGCGACGCTCGATTGAATGGTGTCACAAAGCGGACTGCGGAACGGGAGCTGAGGGTCGGGTGATTCCCAATCAAAACACGCTGTGCGTCGCCACCTACCAGGGCGACCTCGCTCCGAATTTCATGGTGCTCGGAGCCTCGGTTGTGCTGATGGGTCCCAACGGTGAGCGCACCCTTCCATTGAACGAATTTTACGAACTTGACGGAATGAAGAAAAACGTGATGCAGGAAGGAGAATTTCTTCTGAAAGTCGTGCTGGGCGCCGAGGCCGGAAAGCGTGCGGGCTCGTATCAGAAACTCCGCGTGCGGGATTCTTGGGATTTCCCAGAAGCCGGGATTGCTGCCTCGTGGATTCCCGGTCAACCCGAGAGTCTCAAAATCGCCAGCACTGCGTTGGAATCCATCCCGCGGCTCCACGAGGAAGAGGTCAACGCCCATTCGGGTACTGATATGGATTTGCTCGCCTTAGCAACCGCTGTTCAAAAATCGGTCAAGCCCGTGAACAACACGGCTCTTCCGCCTCGGTACAGGCGGTCCATGGTGAAAACACTCACCAAGCGAGCACTCCAAGCACTGATGCAAGGTGATTGATGTGTTTCGCGGGCTTCCAGCGGTTTCTGTCCTTTTACTCGTCTGTTGCAGTTTGCCTTTAGCGGCTGGCCAAGACGTTCAGGGCCCTTCTTGGGAAATGGGCTGGGTCACCGATGTTGACCCGAAATACCTCGTGGAACTTGAGGATGATTGGGATTTGACCGGAGAGTTGGTGGTCTATGTGAGCAACGACGGGCCCGCTGAGTTAAACCTCGACATCGCCTACGACTACGACGAGGACGGCCCTTTCGATTTTGACGGGCCAGAAAGCGTCTCTGTATCGGGTAACACCAACGACACGTTCACCATTTCCATCACTGGAGGTTCGGCCGAGGAGGTTCGGAGTTTTTCCCCCAACTCAAAAATTGAGTTCACCGTGACGGCCAGCGAGCAGGTTGGCACATCCTCTCTCCGCAGCGAAGAAATTCAAGCCGATATCTCGGTTCCTCGCATGTACCGACTCGTGCCGGATGTGCTGGAACCCGGCGATACCTTATTCGCAGGTTCATGGGTTGAATTTACCCTGGAGGTGAGCAACCTCGGCAACACCCAAGATGCCATCACCGAAGGGGAAGCGACCGTTCGAAGTTGTCCCCATCTCTCGGTCACGGGCCTCGAACAACTGGAGAGCACCGTCGTCCAAGTTACCGACTCAGCAGGGAGCAACAAAGCCAGTTTCACGCTTCGCATGGAAGCGAGCAGCAGTCATCAGGAGCGAACCTGCGAGGTTTCCATTGCCGTGACATCCGAAGGCGACGATTCTCAGCGCTCAAGCACGATCAACATCGATGTGAAATCGCCGACGGTGGATGACGAAACCCCCGATTTCGACGATGAGGATGAGGGCGGCTCTGATGTTGCAGATTCGAACCTCATGTGGCTGAGTTTTGTTGAGATGCTCTGCGTCATGCTTGGGGGCGTTGTTGTGCTCGCTCGCTCCTCACGGTTCTCATGAGGGGAAAAGTGTAATTTTTGCCGAATTAGGGAGAAATCATTTCGTTGGAAAAGAAGCCTGCTGAGCAAGGAAAAGCGGCGGATAGCCCTGCCCATTGTTGAGCAACTATTATGTGTGGAATGTGTCTCCGAAGGTTGTAAATCTGTCGTTTTACATTGGCAACTGGAGGTAAAAGCATGGCAGACACGGAAAAAACCGGTTTGAGCCTTGAAGCATGGCTCATGGTCGGTTTGATCGCATCGGTCGCTCTTGCCACCCTTGTCATTGCGGTCGTTTCAGCAGGAAAGACCACGGTTTTCTCCCCCTATCAAAACGACGGCGAATACGCCGACCAGCAATTGACGTTGATGCGAGAAAGTCTTGAAGATTTCAACGTCGCCAACACCATGTCCACGCCCATGCTCGTGAACGACTGGCAGAACCCTCACCGAACCTTGTTGGTCATCGCCGCTCCCGAGAAGCCCTTTGACGCTGCCGAGGCCGCAGCGGTCCACGATTTCGTCACCAAGCGTGCCGGAAAGGTCATCCTCGCCTCCAATTCCACCAACGCCCAGCTCGTGGCAGAGGAATTTGGCGTCAAGTACTTCGATTCACCCATCCGAGACGACATCAATACGGGCCGATATTACGAAGTTACCGCTGACGACGGCACCCGAATCTCACCCGATACTCGGAAAATTTGGTCGGTTGCCAGCGTGACCCGTGACGTGACCACCATGGGCGACGAGAAAGCCGTTCCTTGCTCCGAGACGGCCGTGTCTTCCCAACTCGTTGACAACTGCCGCATCCCTGTCCTGTTCCATCGTCCCACGGCCATCCAGGTCCTCGACGATCAGGCGGATACGGGGCGACAAGTTCACGTGCTCGCCGCTGCTTCCACCTCTGCGGAAATTGATGCAGGGAAAGGAGAATCAAACCCAACTCTCGGCGAGGGTGAAACCGGCCTCATCATCCGCATTGACTACCCCGGGCAAACGGTGCTTGACCAGCGGTCCTTGAGCGCAGGGGGCGACATCGGCGAGATTGCAGCCACCGGCAGCATCGTCTTCGTTTCGGACCATTCTGTCCTTGCCAACCATCTCTGGGACCAAGACGTCGCTCAAGAAACCGGCAAAGAGCAGTGCGACTCCCCACTTTACATCCAGCACGGTCACATGTGCTGGGACACGGATTCAGAGGGCTTGAACAACGGGCTGGGAGATACGACGTGGAGAGGAAATGAATTCTTTTTCGAAGCCCTCATCAACGACATGATGGAATTCGATAACGATGAACTGTCCGCCACCATCTCCCGAAATGCCGGCTCGTTCAACATCGTCTTTGACGAGAGCCGTCACGTTTCCAGTGCGCTTTCCATGCCCTTCACGGAAGCCATGGGCGCCATTGTCCTGCTCACCAGCGATGCTGTGCTCAAGTGGCTCATCATCTTGAATCTCTTTGCCCTCTTGGCCATTGCCATCATGGTGGTGCCAGAAAAAGAAAATTGGCGTCACGTCTTTGACTTGACCCGATTTAGGGAGCGTCCGACCAAGTTGGACCCATCCCAATACCAACGGCGAACCCGAGAGGCTTTCCTCTCTAAGGTTCGCAACTTCAACGACTTGACGCGCGACGAGTTCGCCCGTAAGTCACCCGCCGAGGTCATGCAAATGATCCGTGAGCCCCGATTGGTCGAACTGGTGAGTTCGAACCGTGTCTACTCCAACGATGAATTGAGGGAATTGATCCCGCACATACGTCGTTGGGGAAATTGAAACAAGGAGGATAAGACATGCAACCCCCAGCACCCCCAGCAGCCCCGCCCGCGCCTGTTCCTGCAGCGCCCGCAGCACCTGTGGCTCCTGCTGCCCCCGCCGCACCCGTGGCTCCAGCAGCACCAGCCGCACCCGTTGCGCCTGCAGCACCGGCCGCTCCGGCCCAGCCGAAGCACCAGAGTACCCCAGAAGTCCGAGAGCGCCTCAAGGCCGTCGGTGCGATTGCGCAAGCAATCTCAGCCGAGGTCCAGAAGGTCATTATCGGTAAGTCACACGTCATCGACAACGTGTTGATCAACATTCTGTCCAACGGAAACCTCCTCTTCGAGGACTATCCCGGTTTGGCCAAGACGTTGATGACCAACACCTTCGCCGATGCGCTTGGTTGTGACTTCAAGCGTGTCCAATTCACGCCTGACTTGCTCCCTGCTGACATCACCGGTACGAACATTTACGACGCCAAAAAGGGCGAATTTACGTTCAAGCCAGGTCCACTCTTCTGTAATCTCCTCCTCGCTGACGAGATTAACCGTGCTCCGCCAAAGACACAAGCAGCACTGCTTGAGGCTATGCAAGAGAAGCAAGTGACCATCGGTACGGTGACCCACAAGTTGCCAGCTCCGTTCATTGTTATGGCGACGCAAAACCCGGTCGAGCAGGAAGGTACCTACCCGCTTCCCGAAGCACAACTTGACCGTTTCATGTTCAAGATGTCCGTCGGATATCCTGACCGTGCCGACGAAGACGAAATCCTCGCCCGCCGTATCAGCCGTGGAAAGGACGCCGTCGATGTCGACGTTATCACCGACCCCGCTCGTGTGATCGCCATGCAGCAAGCCTGTGAAGACGTCTACGTTGACCCTGCACTGCGCATGTACATGGTCGAAATCGTGTCCCGAACCCGAGAGGACCCTCGTGTTCTCGTCGGCGCTTCGCCTCGTGGTTCTCAGGCCTTGCTCAAGACCTCTCGCGCAGCGGCAGCACTTCGTGGCCGTGACTTCGTCACCCCTGACGACGTGAAGGCCATCGCAGAACTTGCTATCGCTCACCGTATCATCTTGAAGCCCGAGCACCAAATCAAGGGTCTCGAAGCAGGAGAAGTCATCCAGACCATCCTGCGAGAAGTCCCTGTGCCAACGGTTTGAGTTGAACAACCGATAACGAGGTGAATCAAACATGTGGAGTCGTAAGTCAGCCATGCTTGGCAGCCTAGCTGT
>JAYPIL010000058.1:0-10483 GCA_038127845.1 Candidatus Poseidonia sp. | reverse complement strand
GGGAGATTCAACTTGCAACTCAAGCTGTTCACCGAAGAGATGGTCCCTTCGGTCAACGGTTGTTTGAATCCCTATATGTTCTTCCCCCTCATGGAGGGGGTGAAGAGCCCGTTTTCGGACCCTTTCACCGAACCTTCGACTTCACTCGCCGTCTTCGCCGGAAGCATCGTCCTCGGACGCCGCTTCTTCGGCGTCTTCTGATTTTGCTTCCTCTTCAGCAGCAGCGGCCGTGGCCAGGGAATCGTCCTCGGTTGGCGCATTCCCGGCACCGATCATGCCCATGGCGATCATACCGATGCCACCCAACCAGAAGAGGAGGGTGACCCAGTCAATCCACGAATCAAAGTTCGTCCAGTAGGTCATCTTGTCTTGGTTCTGCACGATGGCGCTCTCCATGGTTTCCGCATCGTCATCAGCGATGGTGGAGGAGGACTTGATTTCAAACACAGGGGTCAAGTCGTCCATGGTGGGCGTGCTGGCTTGGCTGCCGTGGGCACGGGTGTCCAAGTAGAACGTTGAGGACGACTCACCGGCGATGATGAGGCCCGAGAGTTGTTCGGCCTGCATGGTGATGTCACTGCCGAAGTACACGGGGAGTGCGCCAGGCGTGGCGTCAAGCAGGCTGTAGGTCTCCAAGAGGTTGGCCTGGATGTTGCGCTCAGTGGCCACGACGGTCGCTGAACAATCATCCACGGGTATGCCCTTCACTTCGCTGGTGCCGTCACAGGTGACGTCGGCGATGGCGTAACCGCTCACGTCGACCTTGTCACCGTCGCCGGTCAGGAAACCACCGGTGGTGCCGACCAAGGACTCGGGGGTGATGAGGCCAAAGGTGGCGGTGGCCATGGCGTCGTTGCGCCATGAGAGTTGTGTGGAACCGTCTTCTGCAAGCGTTTCACCTTGGTCGCAGTCGCCTGCTTCACCGGTACAGATGGTGTAACTGGTGCCGTCGCCGTTGGCGATGTTGGGCGAGCTGTAGTAGGTCTCGTTGGTCTCAAGCGACATCCATCCGACGCTGGTGTCCATCGGGTTGCCCGTGGCCAAGAAAGCGTTGACCGGGTCGTGCCAGCCGAGCAGCCAGTTGTTGAAGGACTGGGTCAGGTAGGGCGAGGTGCCAAAGGAAGACATCAGGAAGCCTGGAACAAAGGAGTCGGCCGTCGTGCCGTAAATCGGGCCCATCATCAGGGCTCGCATGGCAGCGGCAGCGTTGGTGTCCACGCCGTAGAGTGCGGCAATGGTTTGCTCGTTCCAGTCCATTGGGGCGCCGGGCCCCATCGTAGCGAAGTCGATCGGTGGGGTTTGACCCGACAACTCACCGTAAAGGAAGATGGCTGCTCCCGTGTCGGTGGTTAAGCCGAGCGGTCCGTAGAGCGCATTTCCAGAGAGTGCTGGATCGAGGTTGACGGCTTCACCGCCCGAGGCGCCGACCATGGCCCATGCGCCGCCGAGGTTGAGGCTGTTGTCGAGGTAGCCGCCGTTGAGCGGGTCTTCTGCACCAAAGGTCGTGTTGACGAAGAGTGAGGCGGTCATGTCGCCGCTTCCACCGAGAAGAATCATCGGCAGGGAGGTGGCATCGGTGATCCATCCACCGGCCCAGCCTGCGACGGCGGCGTAGGTGCCTGCATCCATGCCGTAGGCGGTCATGGCATCGGCTGGCTCCATGGTTAGGAAGTTGGCCACACCGAATTCGGTTCCGTCTTCGCTCGTCTCGAGCAGGCCCGTGATGACGTCATCGCCGTCACCAAAGAGCATGCCCATGGCGGCCATGTTGTCCATGGTGATGCCGGCGTAGGAAAGACGGGTGGAAGCGTTCACGGATTCGCCCGTGGTGTCGAGCATCCAGAAATCATCGCCGCCACCGAAGTTGGTTGCGAAGTTACCGCCAATACCGTAGCACATGGCCCAATCGTTGGCGACGGTGGTGGCGTTGTCCGCTCCGAGGTACCCCCAAATGGTTGCTCGCGTGGTCGCGTTGACCAAGTCGGTTGGGAAGGCATCACAGTGGCCTGCGAAGACCATGGTGCCGACGTCGCTCAGAAGTGAGACATCTTCGCCTGAACCTGGGAACACAGCCTCCGTAAAGGCGTAGGTCAAGTTGTCAAAGCTTGCTGTACTTTGGGTAATCGTTGAGTAATCAAAGGTTTCCTCATTGCCAGTATCGTTGTTGAGGCCGCTTAGGTTGTTGGCGGCGAAGTAGGCGTCCCAGCCTGCATAGAAGTTGGCGCCCAACATGGCGCTTGCCATGGTTTCATCTCCGCCAACTGCAGCCACGGTGTCGGCGTAGGAGGTGCTCATGGCCGATGCAGCGGCGACACCCGGCCAGAGCGAGGCGAGGTCTTGGGCGAGCATACCGGCAGTAAAGCCGGCCTTGGTGGCATCCATGATGCCGCCAATGGCCAATCCGGTTGCCCCGATAACTTGGGTCTGGAAGGCGATGTTGAGTTGCGTGACCTCGGTGTCACAGGCAACGGCCGTATCGGCGGCACACGCAAAGGACTTGACCGAGTTGTAGGTCAATTCGCCTGCATCAGCATCGTAGCCCGTGATGGTTTTCGTGGTGGTGATGTCGTAGGTGACGGGTCCAATCTTTTCGTAGACAGGATCGGCGCCCGTTGCCATCACATCAGCGACGTTGGTGATGGAATAGCCGTAGAAGTCGCGCTGGCTCGTGGAAACGGCCCAGTCTTCTTCTGCCGTGGTACAGTCGGCGTCGGCACAGGCGCTGTCTTTGGTGAAGGAAGCAAAGTTCTCTTCGACAGCATCCGGGACCGCACCCGTGGCCATGGGTGCAAGTGCGGCGACGTTCAGCAGAATCAAGACGATTCCGGCAATCAACATGTTTCGGGGTGACATAGCGGTTGTCATGGCTCTTGCTCGCCATGTTGAGGTTATAACCTTGCATCCTTCATATAGGGTAAATTGCATGATTTGGGCATATTCTCTCTTTCTTGAGAGAGATTCTATGGAAATATGAACTTATCTTGTTGTAAGTTGTTTAAACATTAAACGGATAATTATATATAGGTATACGAATAAATCACATTCTACCAGCGAGGGAAGAACATGAGGGGCTACACATTCGACAACCACGATGTGTTCAAACAGCCCCTCTGTAAACGCCGTCGATGAAACGATCGACGTCGGTAGCTGGTCAGCGGTTGAACCCCTGAGTGCAACCGCTGTTCCCACGGGAACTGCATGGAGGTATGGTGTAGCGGATAGCATCAGAGGCTTCGAACCTCTGGACCCCGGTTCGAATCCGGGTACCTCCGCCAGTTCCCCACCATTGGGGCATGGTGTAATGGACAGCATGTTGGTGTGCGATACCTTCGATCTGGGTTCGAATCCCAGTGCCCCAACCTCTTCGACGCACGGCGGTGCAAAAACGCAACCAAAGGAGAAAAGAACATGAAAACAACAAGAATGAACATAACGACACACACTGGGGATTGGTTTGTTGACCACGGTTACACCCATCCCGAAGAACTGATTGACCACGACGCTGATTTGGATGTCACGGAAGGGCTGCTGAGCATCTTTCAAGCCTACAATCAGCACAACATCGCCAACGGAACCTCGTGGGACACATGGCCCGATTGGGAATTGTGCTTGACCACCATGGACCTCAATCTGCAATTCCTCAGCGAGGCGGATGAAGCGGACAAGGCGAAGATGGAGCATTGGCTTCACCTGATGCAACTCCTTTACGACTCACCGCACGTGTCCGTGGACGGGTTTACCATCGCCGTTCAAGGTGCGCACGGGACCACGTTTGCCTTCGACCTCTCCCTCGACTTGAGGTGCTGGACAAGGCCGGGATCCATGGCGGAACACATGAGGATGATTGAGCAGGGAACCAGGCCGAGAAGCTGGATGAGAAAACACGGTGGAACGGGCGGCGTGGTCTATGCAGGCATGCACGTTGTCGGGCATTCGCTCGGTGCATGGTGGTACGTTCCCGACCATGTCCCCTACCTTGGTGGAAGAGCCACAGACCACACGGCGGACGAAGAATTCTGCGTTGAACCCGACCACGACTCGCTTGCCCTTGCCATCACGTCTCTGATTCATCTCCTCATCGACGACACCACCGTTTGGCTCATCAACGCCAAGGAGGACATCTACAGGCAAGTCAAAGCCGAGTGGTGGGAGGAACATTGGCCCCAAGGAAGGCCTGAAGACTTTGATTGTCAATACACCAGAGAGGAATGGAAGGCCATTGGACAAGGCTGGTGGAAGGAAGCCAGCAGAAGAATCAACGAAATAAGGAGGAAACAACATGAGTGAAAAAATGGATATGACGAAACTATGGATGCTCGTGATGGAGTTTATTCAACTCCAAAACGAGTTTACCAAACTGAGAATACAAGACATGAGCGAGTACATTGAGAGGCCTTGCTCGTGCCCTGACTGCATCATGAAGACGCTGACAGGAAAGCCGCTTGACGATGAAGAAAAAGAATGGGCGGAGTTTGACGACGACTTCAGGGAGGAATGGGAATGAGTTTGGCATGGAAGCCAAACCCCACGGCTCCCCTGTGGTATCAGGGTGGACCAGATGAACCTCAAGGCCCGTATTTTGCTGACCTTGACATCCAGCACACAAGGCAGGTCGGCCCCTCCTGCGTGGCGACCACCCTCTCGATGGTGGCCAACGCAACGGGAGCGGAAACAACACCTGAGGACTTCAAAGCCGTCACCAATTCACAGGCGCCGCACACGTGGTCGGCTGCACTCAAGCCCTACGGCTTGCAACTTGCGTATTGCAACAGCGACCTGAGGAGATTGGCGTATTTTATTGACGAACTGGTGGAACTTGACGACCTCTTTTTGTTGAGTTTTTACTCAAATGACCCACCCTCTGACCCGCAACCATCGGGCAAGTTGTGCACGGCCCACATCATCACCTTGCACAGGGACACCATCTACGACACGGCCAAATCGCCGTACTGGGGTGGCGTTTGCAAAGCGACCGAATACAGCAGACTTGAGAGGCAGACCAAGAGAATCTTCAGGGTCGTGCCCGTTGACCATCCGAGGTGCATCTGATGAGCATGGCAAGGCACAGAAGCCCGCATGACGGCGTTGGTCACTGCTTTTTTCACGGGCCACCGGCTGGGCTTGGGCTTCCCATCACATTGGCGGAAGACAGGCCATTGGTCGTTGTTCACCCCGCGGCTGCCATCAACTACACGGCAAGTTTTGGACTGTTGGAAGATATCGGTCACCCCTTCATCCACTTCATGGTGGATTGGGGCAATTATGCTCCCGACGACTGGGGCGTGGGGTCGTTTGAACTCACAGAACTCAACTACCAAAGGTTGGCCGACACGGTTCACGGCCACCCCACCTACAGGAACACCGCCTTGAGGACACCGCACTGGCAAGTCCACGCTGTAGGTGAAGCCTACGAGACCTTGACGAAGATGCCCCCTGTTGACATTCTCTACGTGGACTGGCTCGAGTGGATGGCGCCCAACAGCATGAACAAAAATCAGGTGTTTGCGAACATGATGTCCTCCTTTGCCCACAAGATCAGACAGGGCGGACTGGTGATTGTCGACCACAAGAACAGTGCGATGAGCGACGGTCAACACCCGTGGTTTACCTATCCCGAAGACGACTTTTTCCACGTTGTCGACCAGACCTACATGGCCAGAAAAGGGCCTGTGGACTGGTTGAGCACGAACATCTACGGCGACTTGAGAAGCCATCATGCCACGGTGTTTGAGGTGGTTCATGCGGTGGACAGCGAACTTGGTCTGAAGAACTGGGACAAGGCGATGCAGCCGTGGTGTTGGGGCACGGTGCCCGAAATGTCACTGACCACCAACCAACTTCAGACGTTGCTCGACCTCAAGATGGGTGAACATCACCACCCCAAGGCCGACACGTTCGAGAAGTACATGGACAGGTGGTTGAGGGTCATGGACGACCACGGCCCGCCTCAGACCATCTTAGGACACAGGCCTCCCATCCAGGGATGGCCTGACGGTGCCTATGCTGAATTCTTGCAGTGGTTGATTGACCATCCCGCCTGCACGTCAGGAAACATCGAAAAGAGAACCTACACGATGTTGGGCGAGATGTTCAAGCTCCACATCGTTCATGGCGATCTCACCTTGCTCGCACCGTCGTTGTGGAAACAACATGCGATGCTGGCCGTGAGAGCGCCGCTGAAGCAACAGGTCGTCGCCAGATGCCCGTGGTGGTTGGGACAGGCTTTGGAATTGCAAAGCGACCCTGCGTGGATGGGCAACCCCGTCAAGGACTTGCAGTGGTCGGGGCCGAACGCCACGCCGATGCTGGCCAAAACGATGCTTGAACTGGCAAAGACGCAACCCTACAGCAGGGCGTTCCCGAGCATCAAATCGATGCAGGTCAACCACATCGTGACGGTTGCCCACGGTTCAGCCTCGCTGGGTGAGGTGATGAAGGCCGTCAAGGCATACTACGACACCTTGCCGCCAAAGATGGCGAGAGTCCCGATGGAGATGACCATCGTGTGCTTGGACGAGAACGACTACACCGACGTGCAGACGGTTCCTTCTTCCTTCCAATTCCTCCCCAACGACGGTCCGTGCACCGACTGAGGTCGGTGTTCGCACACGGACATGCGCAAGCACGTGTCTCGGGTTGAGGAATGGTGGAAGGCTACGGCCCGCCCTTGGTGTACGGTGCACGCTGCGCAAGCAGAGGAGCCGGTTCGATTCCGGCGAGGGTCTGGCGTTGATCTTCACCGCTTTACAACGTGATCAAGCGTATGCAGGGTCGAAATCATCGTCTCCCTTCTTGCGGTCTCGCTTTTGCTTTCGCTTGTTGCTTCGCTTTGCCAGGCCCTCGAACAAGGCATCAAACTCACCGTCGACCTTGACTTTCCAGTCAAAGGCCCACAACAGGTCGTCAAAGATGTCCTTCATGCGTTCGTAGCGCTCCGTAACCAATTCCTGAACGTCTTTGGCCTTGCGTCCCTCGACGAGGAATTCACGCTTGGCGTGAATCATGTTGCTCTTGATGTTGTAAAAGAAGCGCAAGTGGTCCTGCACGCCGTTCATGATGTTGATGACTTCGAGCAGTTCCGAAACGTGCTCCTCACGCACCTCCTCGTTGATGAGGGTCATTTGGAAGAACGAACCGTCCTCGTCGGTCTCGAAGATGCACTTGGAGGTCCCAAGCTCGTGATCAAACTCGTCGATGTAGCCCCATTTGTCCCCCGAACGGGAGGGCATGAACTCCGCATCGCACTTCAGCATGGCATCCAAAATGGAATCAAACTTGTGTTTCATGACAATCATATCTTCTCAGAGTATTTGAAGAATACAAATCGTGGTGTTCATTCAAGCGGTTTACCCATCTTAGCGCATGCTGACGGGCCGTCGGCTGTCGGTGGTTCGCCACATGGCGTCTTGGCTTTGGAAGCTCCCGCCCATGTCGTTGAAGACAAAGGGGGTCAGGTTCATGGGCTCACCGCTTGGGCTGCCACCGCTGGCGTTGGCACAGAAGGCGGGCAGAGGAAAGGCACCGGTTTGTCCGGGTTCAATGTCAATCCACACGTCGTCGTTGACCACGAGGTTCTGCTTGCCGGTCCAGGTCTGCTGTTCCACCATGGTGCCGCGAGGCACGACCATGCGCACGGCTTGGTTGCCGGGGTTGCGCACCCGCATGGTGATGGCGTTGGCACTGTTGTAGCCGTTGCCGACGATGGATTCGATCTCCACCTTGCCGGTGCTGGCAGCGTGGTAAAGGCTGTCGGTGCGGGATTCAAAGGCCATGTTCAGGGCAGCGGGGGAGTAAATGGCGGTGGTGTTGTCGCGAGCGCTGCGCAAGTGAGAGAACTGAGCGAGCAGCTGAGCGCCGCCCAGATTTCGGTTGTCGTCGACCACAAGGTTGGGGTACACCCGACGGGTTTCGCTGACAAACATGGTGGGGCGATCCCCGTTGATGTTACGAATGCGGGTGCGTTCGCGTCGGTCGCTGTGGGGGTCGATGGGGGTGCCGTCATCGTTCTCGTGGGCCACGTTGAGGTCTTGGATGCACCCTTCGTTGACGGGCACGCCGTTTTCGTTGAACAGGATTTCTCGCATGCTCATGGGTGGCAATTGGACCACGACGGGTCGGGTACTTCGCAGACGGCCACCGTCCAAGGCGAGGCCTTGGGGCAAGGTGATGGTCTGGGGGCTTGGGCTGGGGTTCTTTACGATGTATTTCAGATTCATAGGCTCACTTCCTGTGGTTGTTCTCCTCCTCGATGGATGAGAAGGCGAAGGTCAGGGCGCACGCTGTTCTTCACGGCAGCGCAGGCAGCGATGAACCGCTCGAGACAGTCGCTCCAGGGTTCGTTGTCCCGATTGAAATCGGGTTCGGGCAGACAACGTCGGTCACGGTATTCGTTGAACTGATTGACGTTGTTGTTGGCGTAAGCAGGTCCCTCGGGGTTGTAGGGCAGGAAAATGCGAACGGTGCCGTGGCGGCCCCGTCGGAAGGTGGTGAGTTGGCTGGCGTGCCGAAGGTTGTCGCACACGAATTCAGGTCCGGCAAGCAAAGCGGGCTCGAACCAGACGCGGCCGTCGTTGCGGAGGGTGTGCTCGTTGACTTCGGCTTCGGGGCTGGCAGGGGTCACGCTGGGTCGGCAGGGATGGTCGTTGGGGGGCAGGAAAGCATGAATCCACAATTCATCATGGACTTCTCGGGTTCGCTTGCCGGGAACGGTGTTCACGCCGCTGTCGCGTTGCATATTGGAAGGGCGGTTGAGCAGAGGAGCGCCTTGAACAGGAGCTCGCATGGGGTTGAGCAGGTTGTGGGTGTTGCGAATCAGTTCTTCATGTTCGTGCACGTTGATGTCTCGACGCAGCAACCAATAGGTGATGGTCTGCATCAGTTTGGCGGCCTGATCGCTGTCGAGTCCAGCGACGAGGGCAGCTTGTTGCACCTGGCGGAGGTGAGCGACAAGGACACCTTCTTCGGTTTCCTGGCGGATTTCAAGTTCGTCAAAACCGAGGCCGAGTTGGCGACCGAGGCGTTGGGCTCGGCGCTTCAGGGCGCGTGCATCTTCATCAAGGGTGGAGACCCGTTGGGTGCGGGGGGTTTCGTTGTGTTCGTTTTCAGGGACGTAGACGACCAGTTGGCCTTCGTCGTTTCGCACGTAGGCAGCACGTTCGGCTATCTTGGCCTTGGCGTTGCGGCTGTATTTTCCTCGTCCGGGGTAAATCACGGTTTCATGTTCATCGTATAGGGTTGGCATTCTTCTTCTCACCAACTCCTAAACCTCCTAAGAGTATATAAAGAACTCAAAAACATGAATAATTCATATTTACGTCAAATTTTGTGAAAATCGTTACATAGCCCCCCGATATGTCGGGTGCATGGACGAGGAAAGGCAGGATATCTCCCCCTCTCGTCGCACCCAAACACCCCGAGATAAAACCAGACAAGCCTTTGAACGACTGGCCCGATATCACGACCGTCCAGACCTGCTGGAACTTGCTCACAATGAAGCCAACCTCGCATCACTGATGGCGACGGGTTTTGTCCATCGTTTAACCTCGTTCAGGTTGACGAAGCAATCTGTACCTCCAGGCTTGTTGTTCATTGAAATCCCCAATCATGAGCGGAACGATCCGGCTACGTACGGGCTTTCCAACGTACAAGCAGGACAAGCCATGGTTGAGCTGGATGACTTTGTCGACCCCTATCCAAACATTGAGGATTGGTTTGAGGGTACAGAAGACAGGCCCCCGTACATCTCCTACAACGATGGCCAGGTGATTGAACACTCAGAGATTGAACTTTACCAAAAAGAAGGGTTTGATGCCTATGGTGAGTATCTCGAGAAGACAGGTGATGTGATGCTCTCTTCAGCAGTTCGGGAAACTGAGTGGGGCATTCGGATATACTCGAGCGGCATAACAGCACTTGCCGATTGGCATATTGGAGATGAACTTGGTTCTGTTTACAAAGCATGGATGGTGGTGTTTCGTGCTATTCTCTATCACGAATATTTTCACTTTCTTTCCGAGCACCACTGCAGGAGGTTGACGCCCCAAGGTGACGCTGGAGAAAAGTATGCCATTTACAGTGATGCGTTTTACGCAAATCAAGACGATGCCATTGAAGAAGCGGTGGCCAACGCCTACGCTTATCGCATGATGAAGCGTCAAGTACAATCAACCACCATGACCTACATCAAAGAAATGTTTGATGACCAAGATGAACCGTACAGCAAATATTCGTTGTTCACGAAAGGAAGGGCCTTTGACCGTGGTTTGGCATGGGTCGCACTGCAACAGGAAGACTTTGAGCCATTCAAACGAAGTCGGAGTCTGAATTTGAATGCAGCAACAAAATTCAAACATCCAGTGAACGAATCGGTCCCGCTGTATCTGATCGAGGACGGTCGCCCCAAGGCCATCGTTGGCGCTCAGCGATTCGGTCTCCATCCGGGTCTACGCAGCCAGTATTCAGGGAATGGTGAAGCCCTCTGGGC
>JAYPIL010000057.1:0-10801 GCA_038127845.1 Candidatus Poseidonia sp. | reverse complement strand
AGGTCAAGGCCAAGGTCAAGGCCAAGGTCAGGGCCAAGGTCAGGGCCAAGGTCAACAAGGCCAAGGTCAGGGCCAAGGTCAAGGCCAAGGTCAACAGGGCCAGCAAGGTCAACAGGGCCAGCAAGGTCAACAGGGCCAGCAAGGTCAACAAGGCCAGCAAGGTCAACAAGGCCAGCAAGGTCAACAAGGCCAGCAGCAAGACAACGGACAAGGTCAACAACAGCAAGGCGGCCAGCAAGGCGGCCAGCAAGGCGACCAGTCCGGCCAGGACCAAAACGGCCAGAACCAGAACGGTCAGAACGAGCAGCAGCAAGGTCAGACGCAGAACGGGCAGCAAGGTCAACAAGGCCAGCAGTCCGATCAGCAGCAAGGTCAGCAGCTTGACAACCAAGATCAGAACGGCGAGAACGACAACGACGGCGACGGAATCCCCAACGACGTGGACAACGACGACGACAACGACGGTATCCCCGACTCAATCGATGACAACCCAATGGATCACGACAACGACGGCATTGATGATGCTGAAGATGACGATGATGACGGTGACGGCATCGACGATCGCGAGGAAGTGAACGATGCAGACCCCAACACGAACATCTACGACCACGACAACGACGGCATTTCCGATGCTGTCGACCTTGACATTGACAACGACGGAATCGACAACCGAGTTGATTTCGAAGACGTCAACGGCAACGGTGTCATGGACGCTGGCGAAGATCGCCGACGTGACCACGACAACGATGGTATGGATGATGCTGAAGACGACGACGACGACAACGACGACATCCTCGATGTTGACGAAATCGACGGCGTTGCTGGTAGCTACCGTTACGACCACGACAACGATGGCATTTGGGACCTTACCGACACCGATGACGACAACGACGGTCTTCTGGACTGGTTTGAAGTCAACGACGGTAACGACCTTACGGGTCAGTTCGATGCTGACAACGATGGTGTGGATGACCACGAGGACGCCGACGACGACAACGACGGTATCCTGGACATCTTCGAATCCTGAAGTTGACATCGTGACCAGTCTGTCAAAGAACCGTCACCGACGGGTACAACGGGCGCTTCGAGGCCAAGGCCTCGGAGTGCCCCTTCTCCTTTCTTCAAACACCTCCGTTTGCCCATGATACGCGAATGCCTGGGTGATACGGAAGCGTCCATTCGACCCACGCCTTTCAAATAGGGTATTTCGGTGGAGGAGTGATTACGAGGTGCCCGTATGCTCTCCAAACAACATGTACAACACATCGAAGACCGCCAGCGACTTTCCATGGCCATCATCATCGTCTTTTTGATGCTGGCCAGCAGCCTTCTTGCCATCGTGCAGACGGTGCAGGATCAGCCCGAACCCTCGCGAGCCACTCGGTTGGTCGAAGGAGGAAACGTTGGGATGACGCCTGTTCAATCCACGGACCAAGGCGGTCAAGGTGGCTGGGAAGGCGCTCAAGACGGGGGCATGGGGTTGGCTCATGAAGCCCTTGCGAACTTGATGTGGTCGGATCCCGGCGTTTCTTCGGGTATCATCGTCGATCTCTCTGTTCTTGAAGCAGCCATTCCCGCTTACTCAACCTTCCTCGAAGAGACACAAGCAGGCGACCACGACAACGACGGTATCGACGACCTCAACGACCTTGATGACGACAACGACGGCATCTACGATTTGTTGGAGCGGTTTGACGGATGTTTCGGCACGGACCCGTACGACCACGACAACGACGGTATTTTGGATGCTGACGATTGGGATGACGACAACGACGGTATTCTCGAAGGTCCCATTGACTTCGCTGCCCTTGAAGCACAAGGATTGGACCCTCGAAATGTCTCGACGGACCGTTACCTTGACCCGACCACCGTTCACCCTTGGACCGGTGCTGCCGTGGGCAATTTCTACCTCGCCGACCAGAATCCAATGGACCATGATAACGATGGCGTGACCGATGAAGACAGCGATGGCGCTGGACCAGGCCGTTATGATGAGGACGACGACAACGACGGCCGAATTGACCAATTCACTTGGCCGTGTGACATGGATTGGGACGGCATTCCCGACTACTTTGACACGGACGACGACAACGACGGAACGCCCGACGTTGAGGATGCTCACCCCTACGATGCAAGCATCACAGGTACGATGGCGGCAGCCGCTGCTGCCAGCACGACCGATGATTTGGAGTACGACGCAGCCCGCACATGGACGTTCAACGAATACCGTGCCTACTCCGGTGGCGTTGATTACGTCGACTGGGAGCGCAACCGAGTCAACGGTGCTGGAGCCAGCGCCTCCGGTTTCGGGGCATTTGGGGCACAAGGCACACCCTCCTTCACCTCCATCATCGACGGCGACCTCGACGGCGACGGTGCACCGAACTTCCTCGACCCCGACAACGACAACGACGGAACGCCGGACAGTGCAGATACGGACGACGATAACGACGGCATCCTCGACATGGTCGACCCCGATGACGACAACGACGGCATCTTGGACACCTGCATCCAAATCGATACCAACGGCGACCAGACCAGCGACTACACGGGTCTGCAGAACGGCGGCGCAACCGGCGTGACCCTTGCGGACGGCGGAGCCAGTTATGTCGACGCAACCAACGTCGCAACCGCTTCCGCCACCAGTGCTGGGTCGGGCATGACCGTTGACATCACCACCTCGGCCGGTGTGATCACGAGCGTGACCATCAACCGTCCCGGCTCAGGATATGCCGTTGGTGACACCATCACCATCACGGGTGGTAACTCCGCAGGAGAAGTCACCATCACGGGTGTATCCAGCGTCAACTTTGAGATTCCTGGCGCAGACGGCAACCAAGACGGCAATATTGACTGCGAAGTCGATTACGATTACGACCTCGACGACGATATCCGCCGACCGTTTGACCAGAACTACAACGGCGTTTACGACTGGCTTGACCCGGATTTGGGTGGTACGACCTCTCCCGACAATCTCGGAAATTTCGCCGTGGGCGGCGCTGACTTGCCGTACGACCTTGACAACGACAACATCGAGAACGAAAACGACTCGTTCCCACTCGATGCAGCCTCGGTTGTCGCTACATGGAACTGTCCAACACAAGCCAACCCCAACCCAACCAACCCCGACCCGAAGTGTCAAACTCGCCGAGCCTCGTTCTCCCAGTTCAACGACTGGGACGGTGACGGTATCAGCAACTGGGATGACGTTGATGACGACAACGACGGCATCATCGACATTCTCGACATCGACTGGGACTGTGACCTTGACAACGACAACGATTTGCACCAAATCAACGGAGGTTTGTACCGAGACGATGGTCCGAACGACGTGGACTCTGACGTCGACGGTGACGGCCTCGAAAACAGCATCGATTGGGACGATGATAATGACGGTGTCTCCGATCTCTACGACCCCGATGACGGAAACTGTGGAATTGTTGACTTTGACGCCACCGACGCCTTCGGAACGCCCTATTACCCCGTCAACGACGGCGGTGCTCTCGACGGCTCGGGTGACAGCCAACTCTACGGCTCCAACGCCACCGACCACTGGAATATGGTGTTCATGCACTACCCGTTCGCTGATGTCGTCCTGAACTACAACGGCTACGACTCCTCAACCCAACCCGTGACGCCGGGTATCGTTCCTGAATTCTACTGGTTCTTCTTTGCTCGCTGGTCGCCGTACAACGGCGGCAACGAATGGGACATCGATTCGGACGGTGACTCCCTCATCAACGGCTTGGACATCGACCAGGATGCTGACGGCATGCCCGATTGGTGGGATCAAGACGAAGGAAACGACGGTGTTCTCGACATTAACGACATCAAGATGGGAGGTACGTACAATCTTTCCACCTGTGGTTGGACGGCCGGTAGCCTTGGTCAAGGCTTCGCTTGCGGTTACTCCTATGCGCTTGCCTACAAGATGCCACTCAACGGCGTCAACGCACAATTTGGTTCTCCCTACTCCACACGCCCCGATGCAGCATTTGACCAAGGCGCAACGGCTGGTGGCCCTTCAGGCAACTGGAGTTGTACGCCCGTGCAGGGAATTGGCTGCTGGCACTACGACTTTGGCGGTGACGGCAACGTCGACTCCGCCATCACCTTCACCCAAATGCAAGACAACCGAGACGCCTACATCACTTGGATCGGTTTGGCGACCGGTATCTGGCAGTGGAACAGCGACAACGGCCCCGAAGCCGACTTCCCCGATGAATTGGGTGCGGACCTGAAGAAGAACGACGTCGACGGTGATATTGACGGCGACTTCACCAATTCCACCATTGATTTGGACGATGATTACGACGCCATCTTCGACTGGTTCGACGTCGACGATGACAACGACGGTGTTTGGGACTACTTTGAAATTGACAGCAACTTCGACCTCGATGACGATACGGGTCAGAACAACGGCAACTTCTTCCAAGGCGACAACTGTGTTGACAACGACGATGACGGAAACGATGCAGACGCCGACGGTGATGGATTCTATCAAGCCGTTTGGGACCGAGGAATCATGTCGCAAGGCCTCCGCTCTCCGAGCATTTACGACGTTGACAACGACAACGACGGCATCCCTGATGGTGAAGACCCCGACGACGATAACGACGGCCGTTTGGACGTTGATCAAGAGTTGATTGCGGGCTGTTTCTGGGGCGAAGAGCAATCCACATGGGACTACGACAACGACGGCATCGTGAATTGGGCCGACAACGATTGGGACGGTGACGGCCTTACCAACACCGTTGAGTTGGCACAAGACCTCACGGCGCCCTTTGACCACGACAACGACGGAACCCGAGACGACCTTGACGAGGACGACGACGAAGACGGTATGCACGACGAGGACGAGGTCCTTCTCTGGCCAACTCGCTTTGACCGCAATTCCACCAACCCTTGGGACCACGACGACTTCGGTGACGGTGAAGCCCTCGCCAACCCAAGCGACGCAGGAACGGGCCCCGACGCCATCGACAACGACGACGACAACGATACCCGCATCGATACGGACTTTGACCATACGGAAGACAGCGAGTTGTCTTCGGATTGGGACCACGACAACGACGGTATTTTGGATGCCGACGACAAGGCACCGACCTACATCACCCTCAACCTCCCGAACAACCTGTGGTTGGACGCGCAGAGCCCCGCCATCTTCTCGGGCCACGTTGATTGGTTGAACCCGATCACGGGCGTGGTTGAGGCTGCACCGCAGCTTCCCGTTCAGGTGCACATTGAGTGGACGTCGAACAACACCACGGCCATCGAGACCATCGACGTGTTGACCAACGCCGGAGGCAACTTCAGCGTGGGCCAATTCCTCTATCCTGAGGATTTGTTGGTCGGTGACAACACCACCTATCGGGTGTATGCCGAAGTGACGGAGATGTTCATGTTCAACGGAAACCAGTCACAATCCTACTACGTCGGCGCAGAAGCCAACATGACGGTTGACTATTCGGCTTGGACCTATTTCCGCAGCGATGAACAACCGTTCTGGCTCGACTTCAAGGCTCACTATTCCGCCGATTGGGACCGCGGATTGTTCGACAACCGCATCAAGAATTCTCCGATCACCTTCTCGATCTTCGGCGGATTGTTTGGCAACCTGACCTCGCCAACCAATTTCACCGGACTCGGCAACAACGGTTACCGAACCGACGCCTCCGGATGGGCTTCGTTGACGTTCGTTCAGGACTTGGGCATCGCAGGTACGTGGAAGCAAGTGCAGTGGAACTCCACGGCCGACAACGGCCAGGGCCAAATCCCCGGAGGTTACGAGGAAATCACTTGGAACGACTTGACCAAGCAACACGATGTCGTTCTTGACGGAAACGGTGACGTCGTGCGCTACAATTACACCAACACCAGTTTGCCCGCTGGCGATATTGAAATCATCGCTCGCGTGTCTCCGGAATTAGCCACAGAATGGCCGTTCCCGTACCTCCACGGTGACGAGGCGGAACCGTTCTCCGTACGAATCATGCACCGCATGAACATCGAGGGAACGCTCATCCTCGACGGTCTGAGCCCGATTTACTACTACGACTCGACCGTCAACAACGGCGACGGAACCTTTGGGGATTGGTCGACGCTGTTCTTGCAACCCGCCCTCGACGCAGCAGGCGTGAGCTACTCCGACGTGTCGGCGTTCAAACCCTACCCCAAGTCTTGGGACGGAACTTCCAACGGTTTGACAGGTCAGGCAGCGGCTTTGCGACCGTTCCTTGACATGAACAGCAACGGTACGCTTTGGGAAATTGCGCTCGTCAACGGTGGCGACAGCAACCTACCACCTTGTGGGCCTGTGGACCGAACGGACCCCAACAGCCCCATCCGTTGTGAGATCGTCCCCGAGATGAACACGGGCGAATCGTTGCAGGTGGTGGGTAAGGTGACCAACCGAACCAATGACCCGTGGGACCAAGACCCGATTGCGCTTCAGGTTGACGTTGACAAGAACGGACAGTTCCTTGGTGCAGGCGAAACCGCCTACACGCAGCGCCCGGTCATGAAGGACGGCGACGCAACCTACGACTACAACTGGTCGTGGTACAGTCAATACGGTGCTGGAACCTACGGCCTCCGCGTTGATTTCACCAATTCTGCTTACTACTTCACAGGGAATTCATCCACCTTGGCAACCACGGGTGCGTACATCAACGTCACCGTTGTGGGTACCACGGACTTCCTGACGACCTCCTTGCCGCGTCTCTACCGCAACACCAACACCACCATTCAAGCCAAACTGGTCGACAACTCGCTGCAACCTGTTCGCAACGCTCCGGTCAACTACACCTGGTCGTTTGACGGTCGCACGGGCGTGAACTACACCGACAACAACGGATTCTTTGAAATTCCATTCAACGTTTCTGCATCCGATGCGCTCGGCAATTTCACCTTGCAGTTCGAGTATTCAGGAACCCCTCTGCTGAAGGGAACCTCGGTTTCTCAATCCGTTTGGGTCGTCTCTCGAACCTACATGCAGGTGATTTCGACAGAGGAGAACTTACGGCGATCCGGAGACAAATGGGACTTCACCGCTCAAGTGTCCGACGATAACAAGACCAGCATCCGTGATGCTGGAGGAACGGCTCTTTCAGGTTCAGATACACCGTACGGTGGATTGGTCGACGTGATTTTCGAAGGTTCCGACTTCCAAGGAACGCTTCACCGACAAGTCGTCGCTACGCTGGCACCAAACGCAGGGGTGATTTCACTTCCCGATGTTGAACCGGATGGCTCGCATCTGTGTTTCTACGACGGTAACGGCGACGGCGTTCCCGACCGTGATACGGACGGCGACGGCCTCGAAACCGAGGAGACCATTGGATGTTTGAAGTCCAACATTTCACCGCTCAGCCCAGCCCTCCTACGGGAGGACCCTGAGTCCTTCCTGCCGGATGGATTTGGACCGGTGAACGTGATTCTGCGATTCCGTGAGACCCTTCCTAATGAGGGATGTCAGCCGCTTGATGTGAGTTATCTCGGCATCCAAGGAGCATGGGACCCGTGTACCCAAGTGCCAGGAAACGATCACTTCCGTATCACGATGACCAACAACGCGAACGGCTTCAACCTCATCGGTCGAACCGTTATGACCGTTGACGACCAAATCGTGTACACGAGCGAAATTGACCCCTTAACGGGCGAAGTCGTTCCAAAACCGATGGTGGTCACGGGACAGTTGAGCGATGAATTGGGCGTGAACCTCACCGATCGCAGCATCCGTGTCAACTACGAGATGGTCAACGGACAAACGGGCCCGGTGGCCTGTCAGTCAGGCATGACCAACGGAGATGGATTCTTCTCCATCGTTTGCCCGCTCTCCGACGTGATGGCTGGTAAGGCCAAGGTCACCGTCACCTACTCTGCGTACGACAACAACGACGCCTACCGCTACGAAAACAAGACCGTTCAAACTGAATTTGATGTGTTCTCAAACTCCACGTTGCAGATCACCGAGGTTGGACCCTTCAAGTCAAGTGTTGACCAGTGGGTTGCACCAAACGGTTCTCGCTACCCAGTTCTGTACCTGAAGGAATCCTTCCACATCGACGCCTTCTTGGCGCAGTCGAACGGACAAGCCGTCGGCGGAAAGTGTCTCAACATTTACCTCGACCCTGAGCAGAATGTACGACCGCTTGCCACCGTTCGCACCAGCGATATTGACGGCAGCGTTGAGTGGTTCAGCGGCGACCCACAGCAGAATCCAAGTCTGCGTGGTGTTGAAACAACGGGTGGAAAGCTGGAAGGCTTCCGAACCCTCCGTGTTGCGTTTGAGCCTGACCGTAACATTCCTGGCGGATGTGACAAAGACACTTCCAACGCACTGAACGGTTCAGCCATGGACGTCGATGTCCTGGTGCGTTCACGAGTTGACCTGCAAGTCAAGAAGACGTGGAGCAACAGCGGTGCGAACGGCCTCGATGAAGGCGAAATCGTCTCCGGTGAAATTGCCCTCCTGCGTGACCGGCTTGACTTAGCGGTTGAGAACGAGGAGGTCATCTTCTCCTACGAGTACTTTGACGACACGCTCGGTGAATGGGTGGTCTCCGATTTGAACAACAAGACCCGCACCAACGAACAGGGTGTAGCTTCCTTTGAATGGGCGTTCGCTGGACGAAGTTGCGACGGAACCGAGTGTTCCGGTTTGTGGCGAATCACCGCCTTCTATCCCGGATCAACCTATTTCGCACCGTCTCAGGACAACATCACGCATGAAATCAAGTACATGCCGGCCGAGAATTTGGCAGCAGGCAACGGATTGCTCTCACCGGGCAACCTCCTCGTCTTTGCCATCATTCTCATGTCGCTCTTGATTGCAGGTGCGATTTACTACCAGCGCGTGCAAGAGCGACGTCAAGTTCAGGCTCTCAGAGGTATTTTGACCGACGCCATGATGCAGCTCGAGGCCAGCAACGAATACATCGCAGCCATCTTTGACTGTTACAAGAGTCTCGTGAAGCACTTCAAGAAATACGGTTTCATGAAGAAGGTCTACGAAACGGCTCGTGAGTTTGAAGCTGCCGTCCGTGCAGCCTTCAACATGGTTCCAGTGGATCAGTTGGACGACTTCCTGTCCATCTTTGAGGAGGCACGTTACTCCGAGCACACCATCGATGCAACGCACCGTGACCGAGCCATGCAAACGCTCGGGGCCATCACCAACTCGTTGACCATGGCCCTCGGTGAAGAATCGGTGGTCAAGCGAGTGGACGTTTCCAGCATTTACGACAACCTCACCAAAGCAGGTGAGTTCGTCGCATCGGATGGAACGGTCCGTCAGGCCGGCATCGTTGAAGGCGAAAACACGGACTTCAAGATTTGAAGACCAACGTATCCGCCCGTGAGCGGAAGGGTTGAGCGTAAGCCATCAACGCCTTAACCTTCAAAGAGTGGAGGTCGTGTGTCGGTTCATGGACGACTGGAAAGCACTCATCGACCAAGCCATGCAAATTGAAACGACCGACACGATTGGTGCCCACGGGCTGTATGAGCATGCCGTACGTGCAGCGCTCGCGCAATCCCAAATGCTCCTTGGAGACCTTGAGGCGGCTCAAATCATCGAGTCCATCTACGGCGCGCTCGTTGCATACTCACAGACCGTGATGCTTCGCATGAAGGCTGAAGACCCCGAAGTGGGCAGCGCCGACCATGCCTTCCGTGCAGGGCAAGCCTACGGTGTGAGTTGCATCCTCAACCATCTCATCGACCAGCTGACCGACGTGGCAGGCATCACTGCTTTGGGCGCCCTCGATGACTTTTCGGACGCACTCCACGAAGAAATCATCGTTCAAGCACGAGCCGCAGGCCTCACGGTCGAACTGCTTGATGCCAAGGGCGAGATGCTTCTTGACTGAGGCAAAACATTGCAAGATTTCAAGCCAAAACCGCTACGCAGCGGCGCGATGAACGGATTGGCCGCGTCGGTGCCTTCATAACGGGAGGGACGGTCGGCTGGTTGCTTCTAAGCATCGAGGGAGTCAAATGAGTAACCCAGAACGCAAGACAAACGCTCAGTTGGTTGATGTGATTAACCAACTGAAAGCCCAGTCTCGCGACACCGGAGCTGCTGTTTGGCGAGATGTGGCAATGCGACTCTCCAAGAGCCGCAAGAATTGGGCACAACCCAACCTGAGCCGAGTGAGCCGATACGCCCCCGAGGGTGCCACCATCCTCGTTCCGGGCAAGCTCCTTGGGTCCGGAGAGTTGACCAACGGCCATACCATCGCCGCCTACAGCGTCAGCAACGGTGCCCGTGAGAAGATCGAAGCCGCCGGAGGTCGAGTCATGACCTACAGCGAGCTGATGAACGAAAACCCAACCGGAAAGGGGGTTGTTATCCTTGGCTGATGCAACCACCTACGTGTTTGACGCCGACGGCCTCATCATGGGTCGCTTGGCTTCCGCCTCGGCCGACATCCTGCTGAAGGCTGCCCGTGAGGACCGTGACGACAAGGTCATCATCATCAACGCCGAGAAAGCCATCATTTCCGGCCGACCCCGAGCCGTGTTGGACACTTACCACAAGAAGTACGAACTGAACCACGCCCGGAAGGGACCGTTCTTCCCTCGTATGCCCGACATGATCCTCAAGCGCGCTGTGCGCGGCATGCTGCCCTACCAAAAGAAGAGCAGCGGCCGCCGAGCCCTTCGGAACCTCCGTGTGGAAATCGGATGCCCCAGTCACCTGGACGGCGACCTTCCCGAAGGCCACGAGCGAGGTGACGACAGCAAATTCCGCCGAGATCTGCCAGACCGCTACATCCGCTTGGGTGATGTGAGCGCA
>JAYPIL010000056.1:0-11978 GCA_038127845.1 Candidatus Poseidonia sp. | reverse complement strand
GAAATCATCGTGTACGAAGACACCACGGCGCGCTCCGACCACGCCACCTTCCAAGACAACCTCGGGACCGTTACCATGGGCTTTGGCGGCCTGGTCGACGGTTACTGGTGCTACCACCAAACCTGCGACACCCTTGACGAAATGATCGACTGGATGGACACGACCGGGAAGGATTACGGCGAAGAGCAGAGCGGTACGAGCAATCTCGTTGATGCCTTGGACACCATCACCTGGTGGGCAACCTATTCCTTCTTCCATCTCGATGAGGACCCCATTCGTAACGCCTACCTTTGAGCAAACGAAACCCCGGGGTGCAAGACTGCATATTCACGCAGGCGGGTTAATCGAGTCTGTTCCGTAGGCATCGGTCACGTTCTTGCAGGCGAAATGCGCCAAATCAACATCAAGAAAGTCCCGTGTTGCGTCACATCTCCGCAGCGTAATTCAACGAAGGAGATTTGAGATTGGATCGGCGACCGCACAGATCAGATCTGTAGGTGACCACGCACCGGTAAACATCGTGTAAACAAGAACAGCAAAGACGCCGATGACGCCAAAGAAGACACCGTCGTTCCAATCCTTGACTTTCAGTCCGTCAAGTGGGCCGAAAGGAAGCATGTTGAACAGACCGAGAATCAAGTTGAACACGATCCAATACACGCCTGCATTGAACAGCATCGCTTGCCAAACAAGCGCTCCATCAACGAAATAGGTGCCTCTGAAGCCGAGGACCCCGAAACTGTCCGTCGGCAAGGCAAGGTGTGCACCCGTTAAGCCAACAATCAGTCCCCAGAGAGGAATGCCGATGAGAAACAGAGAGAAATTTGTCAACGGACCGGCCACGGCAATATGGCCGTTCTGGCGGCGCGTGACAAGACCTGCAACCATCACTGCACCCGGAGCCATGAACAAGAACCCGAGGAAAAACGAAAGGAAAATGCCAAACTGCAAGCCTTTGGGGTCGGCTCGAAATTCAGCCCAGCAACCGTGCCGTTTTGCAACCAATTTGTGCCCAATTTCATGAAGAAGAAAGGCTGGACCCACGCCCAAAGCCCACACCGGCATGGAAAGGCAAAGGAAAACCAACCACGGGGAAAGGCCCCCCATACGGGAAATGCCCGAAACGCCACCAACGGCCATGAAACCGAGGGCGAGTGTAAAGGCCCCCATGGCAAGACGAAGATGTTGTTTTTCGGTGTCGCTGAAATGCCAGAGACGGCCTTTGTGGTGCTTGGGTTTCTCCCACATCCCTTGTCCGAGCAGTTGCATCAATGCCCCTGACAAGGGCGCCGTGCCCTCAAAACTACCCGCGCCTCCATATTCTGGTTGGTGAACACGGTGAATCTTGGGAGCGTCTTGGCGACGGGAAAAGGGGTCGTCATTGAGCATGTCTGCTCTTGAGTCGCGTTTCCCCATGCATTCGTGGATACGGAGGTCAACCTTGAATCCTCGTGTCCGAGGGTTCTTGTGGAAGACGGTTATAGGAAGACAAGAGACCCATGTCCATGCCGAGGAAAGCCATGCAGGAATTGGGTTTCCAAGCCTGCTGTTTGCGCTGCGACGCTCCCGATGAGGTTGGTCTCGAACGTTGTTCATCGTGCATTCAGCATCATCGAAGTGTGCGTGAAACCATCGCCTCCGCACCTCCTGACGATATGTTGTTCCAACTGGCAAAAGAGATCATGGCCATGGCTGCAGCACCCCACCGATACGACCACGATGAGGTGCACGGCGAGGTTTTGATCGAACAACAGCGACTGGCTGGCTCCCTTTCTGGCCCGAAGCGTCAGCGAACCGAAGACGATGTTGTTCGGGTCTTCGACGAGCAAAGAGCAGCCAAGAAGGTGAACGTGCTGCGTGATGTCGGGAACCAAAATCCGTGGAAAGACGGTGCTCCTTCAGCGGACATCGCCAATGCCATCAGTCAAGAGACGTGGAATCTCAAAGGGCAAGATGTCGACCCGCATTACGGGGCTCGAACAGTTCCAAGCAAGCCCATTCAGCCCGTCGACCGAAGCGAGCGAACGGGTGAGGACACGGCCCTGACCGACCGGGTACACGCAGCGGTTTCTTCTTCTGGGTTGGACGAAGAGGTCGCTGAAATTTTTGAGGAAATAGAATTCAAAGAACGCCAGAAAAAACGCGCCAAATTGGATTCGGCCATGAAGGATATCAAGGACCTCGTCGACGACGATTTGGACTTTTGATCAAAGCACCGTATCGTTGTAAGAACGTGGGGTTGCAGCGGGGCCGAGTTGGTAACTGAAACGCTGCGTCCCTTTCCCTTTGGACTTCTTTCCGAGGAATTCCACGTGCCCTAATTCTGCGATGTTGGTCACGTGGGTTCCAGCACAAGGACACATGTCGACTCGGTCGCCAATTTGGATGATGCGAAGTTCAGAAACGCTGGCCGGGAGCAAGTCCATGTTGGTTCTGTCTGTTGGCATGATGGCGTTGATGGCTTCCCGAGTCATCACTTCATCGGTCACAGCAAGCGCCCTGTCGATGTGTTCGTTGGTGCTCTTCAGTAGCGCTGCAATCTTTTCGGCATCAAAGGAAATGGGATTGAAATCAATTCGAGAGCGGTCAGCGTGGATTTGATTGCCGACCGTGCGTACACCGTCGAAGAGCTCGTATGCAAGTCCGCTGACAAGATGTTGGGCGGTGTGCATTCGCATGTGGGCATAACGCGTTTCCCAATCGATGATGCCCCGGAGTTCATCGCCGACCTGCAATTGATGGTTGGCGCCAACCGTGTGAAGAACGTCGTTGCGCCCCCTCACTTCGGATACAGAGAGGTCGCCGTTCGGCCCTTGAAGAACACCTGTGTCCCAGTGCTGACCTCCCCCCAACGGATAGAACAAGGTCCGGTCAAGAACGACATGTTCGTCCTCCACCGACACAACGGTGGCATCAAAACGTCGGTGATAACCAAACTCGAGGTCTTCAAGGTAAAGCTTCACGGTCATAAAACGACCATTCCCCGGGAATTGATGAGATTAACCGTGTTCTGGGACGGGCTGCCCTGGACCGAAATCCTCCAGCAAGCCTGCGTTCGCTGCATCTGAGCCGTCGATGACGATGGCGGGTGTTTTCCATGCCACGGCAAGCGCAACCGTCGAATCCCACAACGCTCGAAGGAAGCCGACTTCTTCGTATTCCCATCCACGCTCTTCGGCGTATTCTTTGACGATCGGCGCAGCCTTGGGGAGGTTGAAGTGAGAGAGGGCTGGGAGCAGGTGATGTTCGATTTGGTAGTCAAGGCCGACAAAGAAAAACGAACCCACAGGCCCAAGTTTGATTCTCCTTCCAGTCTCGATTTGGAGACGCCAATTCTCGTCATATTCCATGACGATGGGGCGACCTGCGTGTCCAACGATGAAAATGGCCGTCAAGTACACCCCAACGGTTGCCCACAACAGCACGTAAAATCCAACGGTCACCTGCCACGAGAGTCCGAGCAGTACGGGTAAAACGAGCCACAGGAAGAAATGTGCTACGAGAAGAGAAACATCGAGGAGCCACATCTTGTTGAATCGCTTTTTCTTTGCCACAAACGGTGCCTTCACGATGTACTTGAGGCCATCGTAGCGCATGAGGTGGCCAACCAAGGGTGTGATGATGGGCCAAAAAATGTAGGCTTGAATGTATTTTTGGAAGAAACGCCGCACGGGCCCGCTGGTTTGATACTCTTCCTCAGAAAAAGTAAGGGGCCAAGAATAGATATCCGGGTCCTTTTCGATGACGTTAGGGTGAGCGTGATGGTTTACGTTGTGCTTTTCTCGCCAGTAATTCATTGAGAGGCCAGAAAACAAGGGGAAAGCCAAGGAAGCGAGCGTAAGGTTGCCTGCTTTGGATTTACACGCTGATGAGTGAACGCCTTCATGGCCGATCATGGCAATGGTGGTGGTGACCAGTCCCGTGAGTGGAAGCAGCACGAGACCCCATTTGAGCGGGAGATAGATGTGGGCAGCATACAGACCGCCCACGATGGCCATCAACACCAGCAATTTGGTCCAGGATTTAGCCGTCGGCTTGTCCAAAAGACCTCGTTCTTGCAGTTTTTTTCGCAATTCTGCCATTGGATGTGCACCCATCTCCATCACCAACGCACAAAGCGTTCTTACCTAGGGCAACAAGTGGAGCCTAAGAAAGTGGTGTTTTATTCCACACCAGATATGCCGATTCACACAATGCTTGCCGCGAACGAGTTCACTCGACGAACAATTGCATCAAACGATATTTCGTCGATATCGGATGAAAGGTCAACCCGACATGTTTCAATAAAGCCGTTTGCAGGTGACCATCGTTGTGGCCCTTTCCACCACAATTCGACCAACCCGTCTGCGTGCCTCAACACCAAATCAGCATCTGGATCTTCATCTTGGACGGTACTGAAGAGCGCCATACCTCCCATCCAAGGTTCTTGCTCGGGAAACGGATAGCTCGGGAGTGGAGAGGGAAGTGGAGCATGGCGACGGTGTCCTGGAACCTTCTGACCTCGAGGTTGCATGTCGATGATGGTGTCAACCGTCAAGTTGGTTGGTACGTTGCGTTCGTTGCTGGAGATGGTTACATGGAAGAGATCTGCATTTTGTTGAACATCGAGCACCCTTGTTCGTAAGAGGCACGAAACTCCTTGTTGAGCCACACGATGAGCAACATGCTTCAAGACCCATTCCCACCGACAACCCCAACCGTCATCGTTTTCGTAAAGTGCGAGAAACCCCCTCTGTTCTTGCGTAAAAAATTCTGAAAAATGGCTGATGTCAAGGACACGGCCTGGATGGTGAAGTGGAAGCCCAATTTCTGCTTCGATTTCAACGATTGTAACCGTGTGATTGTTTGTCTGAAGATGAGATGAGAGAAGGAGACTATCCAATGATGCACCGAGAAGAAGAATGTGCATCATGCATCAACTCGATTGATTTCCAAAGCGAAAACGGGACATGAGGGAATGCAAAGACGGCAGTGGGTGCAATCTTCTTCTCGAACGTAAATCATACGGTTTTCAAGACGAAGAACGTCCACTGGACACAACGCAATGCAAGCTGCACAACCAAAGCATCGATCTTCACGAACTTCAAACCGATGATTCGGTATCCGTCCCATGACCGGTGGAAAGCGCTCATGTTCATGGACACTTCGTTCTGCAAAGGAAACAAAAAATGGTTTTAAAGTTCAAAAAAGGGATGATGGAAGTGAACCCCCTTATTTCCACTGGAGCAGGTTCTCGCCACTGTCGAAAACTGAGAAAGGAATGGAGGAATTGAAAACTGAGAAAAACCCGTTGAAGATGGTCGCGTCAAGTTAATCAATATATGGAATCAAAACCATTCAAATTCTCTACCAATCCATTCGATAAAAGGTTCCAGTGGAAGCGAAGGGGTGGAACCCACACCTTCATCATCCACCATCTCGTGGTCGTTGTATGGTCCTCTATGCTCCAGGAAGAACCAGTTCCTATCCTGAAGAGCCGCCAACAAGAGGATTACGATTTCACTACCTTGGCGGGGGTGATGAAGTTGGAAACGTTGGTATTGTTTTGGAAGATCCGAGCGGCACCCGCTTACTTTTGGATTACGGTCTTGCACCCACCACACCACCACGTTATCCTTCGGAAGCCCCCGTTATTCACGACGCCGTTATCACGCACTCCCATATCGATCATCTCGGTATGGCTCCATGGTTGTGTGCTCACCATCGAACTCGACTACACGGTACGGTGATAACATCACAACTTTCTGAAATGATGTGGCATGATTGTTACAAAGTCAGTTCCATCGAAAAATACCCACTCGCATGGGATAAACGAGACATTGATACAGCCCTTGATTCATGGTACGTTCACGATTTCGGACAATCTTGGAACCACCATGATTGGAAACTTACACTCCATTCCGCCGGTCATATTCCCGGTGCTGCCATGCTTCATATTGACATGCCAACCACCAGCGTTCTGTTAACTGGCGATTTTGACACCCGAGATTCACCCCTGGTCGCAGGAGCACAACCGGTGAAGGCTGACATTCTGTTCGTCGAAGGAACCTACGGTGGTCGAGATCATCCACCAAAGGAGGAGGAGATTGGCCGCTTTATCGAAGCGGTTGAACGAATCGTCAAACAGGGTGGAAAAGTTCTGATTCCTGCCTTTGCGAACGGTCGAACGCAGGACGTGGTAATGCTTCTTCACCAACATCTCCCTTGGTTGGACGTTCATGTCGACGGTATGGGGAAGCGTGTTGCCAAAATCCATCTTGAACATCAGTCCATGCTTCGCGACGGCACATCTCTTGAACGTGCATGGCGATGGGCCAAACAAGTCTCGAGCAAGTCTGACAAGAAGAAAGCCCTGAACGCCGACGTCATCGTCACCACATCCGGGATGCTCAACGGAGGTCCGGCGATTTGGTACCTCAACCGTCTTCGTCACGATGTAAAGAATGCCGTGTTCTTCACCGGATACCAAGCACGAGACACAGGAGGCCGAGGCCTCCTCGACACGGGAAAAGTTGAGATTTACGGCACCAACGTTGACATCAACCTGGAATTGGAACAGTTTTCGTTCTCCACACATGCCGGCCATCAAGAAATCCTTGATTTTGCCAAGGCTTGCGAGGCGAAACACGTGGTGGTTTACCACACCGATCCGACCCATGCTCGTCCGCCACTGGTGGTCGCCCTCGAAGAACAAGGACACGTTGTCCACGAACCTGTGAACGGCGAATCCTACATCATCGAGTGATCAAAGCGTGTCCGAGCTGACACCCATCATGATTTGGTAGTCATACTCATTCCTGATTTCCAACGTGTTTTTGATTTTCTTCCGCCGTCTCAAGAAAGCGAAGCGATTGAATACATCCAAGCCCAGCGAAGACTTGAGTCCCATGGCGGCCAAAGCACCAACCGGCGGAAAGAAGCGGAAAAAGAAGCGCAAGATGCGCCTCTCACTGAAGCAGGCAAAGATGAACACCACGTCCGACAAGTACAGCGATTCGCTTGGTTGGTCCCAAGATGTTGGACGCACGCTGAGCGAAGCACCAGCACCGAAGGGTCCTGAAACGCTCAAAGTTCAATGCGAAATGTGCGGGTCAATGCTCAAAATTCCAAAACCAAAACGGTCGAAATACACCGTGACATGTTCCTATCCCGAGTGCGGCCACCAAATGAACTTCGATTGAGATGACCCGGGTACCCCTGGCCTTGATTCTCACCGGACTGTTTCTTCTACCGGGTTGTCTTTCACCCCCCACTTCCGAACCAGCAGATTTTCGTCTTGCGACCACCACGTCTATGCGAGATTCAGGCTTGCTCGATCTCCTTGTCGAGGAGTTTGAACAACTTCATGATATCGACGTTGAGTATGTCGCCGTCGGCACGGGTGCTGCTCTCCATCTCGGCGAAAACAGAGACGTTGATGCCCTCATCGTTCACGCTCCCCAACAGGAGGAAACCTTTCTTGAATCGGGTCACGGCTACAACCGTACTCAAATCGCGTGGAATGCCTTTGTTCTCCTCTCGCCAAAACCACTCCCACCTACGCTCGTTGATGCATTTCAGACCGTTGTTGATGAAGAACGATGTTTTGTTTCACGGGGAGACAATTCGGGAACCCACCTCAAGGAGCAGGCCATCTGGAGCGAGTTGGCTACGGTCTCCAACATCACGCTTGTCGAGGATGCCAACGGTGTCCACCCCGTTGGAGATTGGTACTACTCCATTGGACAGGGCATGGGGGCAGCGATCAACATGGCCCACGAGAAAGGTTGTGTGACGCTCTCAGACCGAGGCACCGCCCTTCAGTTCCAATCCTCCATTTCACTCGACCGGTACGAATACGACGATGAAGCCGTGTACAATCCCTATTCGTTCATCACGGTAACCGGCGGGAACGAAGCGATTGCTCATCGTTTCTTGGAATACTTGTTGAATGAAGGCAGCGATACCATTGCAAACTACACCATCGGTGGAGAAGCAGCGTTTTTCGTTTAATGTTCGATCCACTCACCTTTCAACATCGAAACGGCAAACGGGTCGTCGAGCGGAACCGATTCTCCCTCTCGCAAAACGATCACGTTGTCAGCAATTCGATGCGCCTGCGGGATGTTGTGTGTTGCTATCACGATGCAGGTGCCGCCCTCTTTGAGGCGAATCAATTCCTTCTCAATGGTCTGAACGTGGAGCCATCCAAGGTTCGCCGTACATTCATCCAGCAACAACAACGACGGAGACAAACCAAGTTGACGGGCAAGCACCAATCGCTGACGTTCGCCGCCGGATAACTGGGCAACATCCTGGTCGAGTTGCTTGTCAAGGCCGAGTAAACGAGCATACGCGAGCCCCGTCGGCGCGAGGTCACCGAACCATCGTTGTGCCAACATCAACTCGCTCCCCACAGAACCGGTCAAGAGCACGGGGTGCTGCTGGACATAGATGCAAGCCTGCGGCCCGCATGACGTCTCCTCACCCTCAAGACCAGCCAAGGAGCGCAACAACGTCGTCTTTCCAGCCCCAGATTCTCCAACGACGGCGGTGATGGTCCCGGAAGCGAGTTCAATACCGACGTTGTTCAACAGTGTTTGCTGATTTTTCGTGACGTGAATGGTTTTTTCTTCTGAGGCCGGCCAAGCAGCAGGTGTTGGTAACGCATCACCACGAACCTCCACCTTTGCCACCGTTCGCTTGGTCTGAACCAACCCAGCCAGACCGACCAACATCAGCGAAAGGGCGAGAAGGAGGATGCCAAGCAGACCTGCGAGGTCCATGTTTCCTTTCGAGGTCTCGAGAACGATGCTGGTTGTCATCACCCTCGTTTTTCCTGCGATGTTCCCGCCGACCATGATGACGGCACCGACCTCGGCAATTGCGCGTCCAAAGGCGATGACAATGGCGTGATACACGCCGTTTTTGGCCAATCGGATTTCCATCTCAAACCGCTGACGTTTCGAAATACCGAGCGTGGCCAGCGTGTCGTTGTAGTGTTGGCCGACGCCCTCAAACGCAACCCATGAGCCGCCCCAAACGAGAGGTAGAATGAGGCACGTTTGTGCAAACACCATCGCTTGCACGGTGAACAAGAGGTCGAGGGAACCCAGCGCTCCGGCCTTGGAAAACAACGAGTACACGAACACACCCACCACCACGGGCGGCAGGCCGTACAATGCGGTCACGAACGTCTTCAATTTTCTAAATGCCGGATGACGTTGGTGGGCGCACCAAGCACCGAGCGGCACACCGATCAGCGTCGCCAACAGCGTCGCACTCCCGCTGGTGAGAAAGGTGGTTTGAATCGCTTGCCAAAGCGCTTCACCATCCACCATGCAGCGACATCCACGCGCCCCCCATCATTCTACCGTTCACCCACACCCTCAAGCACAAGCAACCCGTGGAGGGTTCATGGATGGCCATGCATTGTGGTTGAATCAATGCACGGTGCTTGGATACACACCTCAACCGCGTCGTTATGAAGAAGGAACGCGAACCAGCCAGGATGCTGCGGACCAACTCGGTTGCGAAGTGGCCCACATTGCAAAATCAATCGTGTTTGAGGGAGAAGATGGTGCCATCGTCGTCATCACGAGCGGCGCCAATCACGTCGACCGGAAAAAGAAACTCAAACGGCTTCTCGGCTACAAACCGAGCATGACCGATGCCAAGTACATCCTCGAGCACACGGGTTACGAGCCAGGGGGCGTTCCACCGTTTGGGCATACCCACCCGTGCACGGTGTTCATGGACGAGGATTTGCTCCAATACGATGTGGTGTGGGGCGCTGCTGGATGTGCACAAACAGTTTTTCCATTAACACCGGGCGAACTTCAAACATGGTCCGGAGCCGTCGTTGCCGATGTCAAACAATAGGTGAGCACGATGTCTGAGGTCCCGTATTTTATCTCCGTGGATGAAGCGCGTGAGATTTGCTTTCGAACGCCTCCATCCGTGACGGTTGAAGAGGTTCCTCTTGATGCAAGTCACGGCAGAGTGCTGGCGAGCGATCTGCCCAGCTTGGTCAACGACCCTCCGTTCGACAACTCGTCCATGGACGGGTTTGCTTGCCGTTTTAACCCCGAAGCGACCTATCCGTTGACGCTCGACATCGTTGGTCTCCAAGCCGCTACGGGAGCCAACGAGGATGTTGAGGTGCAACACGGACAAGCGGTCCGCATCATGACGGGCGCGCCCATGCCTCGAGGCGCAAACGCCATCCTTCCCATTGAACGGTGCGATGTTGACGAAGCCTCATCCACCGTTACGTTGCATGAAGCACCCAAACCCCACTTTGTTCGCAAAAAGGGCGAGAATCTCGAGAAAGGCAGCATCGCTCTCAAACAGGGCGCGTACCTCACACCTTCCCGCGTTGGATTGTGCGCCACCATGGGGTATGCGCACCTCCCGACCTACACGCCACTCCGCATCGCCATCGTTTCGACGGGAGACGAGTTGATACCTCCCGGAGAACCGCTCCAACACGGGGAAATTTACGAATCCAATTCGTTTGGACTGGCGGGTTTGGTACGGTGGATGGGCCATCACCCCGTGCGGTTTGCGGCGGTTTCAGATTCACTCGACGCCCTCCGGTCCACGTTGGACGAAGCGGCCACGTCATGCGACATCATCTTGACATCAGGCGGCGTTTCCATGGGCGAGTTTGACTACGTGCGGCGATTGATGGAAACCGAGGCCGACATCCACTTTTGGCGGATGAAAATACGCCCGGGCTCCCCACCGCTTTTCGGGACATGGAAGGGCACGCCGCTGTTTGGTCTGCCCGGCAACCCGGTGTCGAGTCACGTCGTGTTTCGGATGTTGGTGGCGCCATATGTACGTGCGGCGCTTGGCTCCGACGGGCCAAAAGAATGGACGGTCCGTGCGAAACTTTGCGATCGGGTCAAATCCACGAACGACTGCCTCACCCTCCGTCGCGTGACGTTGGTCTCAACGGAGGAGGGTATGATGGCGCACCAGCCAAAGCACCAAGGCTCAGGAAATCTCGACAGTCTTGCGAGCGCCAGTGGACTCACACTCCTCCAACCCGGACAGTCGGGTGAAGTTGGAGAATGGATTGACGTGTTGGTGTTGTAGGTGAGTCCATGAAACACACCGCAGAGAACGAAACGACGTTGCTTGAGCTGCTGCGACTTCTCTATCCTGCCTCAAGCTCCAGTACCCTCCGGAAAATGCTGACGCAAGGCAGACTTCTGGTTCAAGGGGACGTCGTTCATCGAGCCAAGCACACCGTTCACCCCGGCGAGGTTGTTGAGGTTCTTGACCGAGCGAAAGCCGAGGACTTGACCCCACCTCCCAACACAACATCACCTGTTGATCTCGAGGTGATTTTTGAAGACGAAAGCATCCTCGTGGTCAACAAACCCCCGCATCTTCTCTCCGTTGCCACCGACCGTATGGAAGCGGATACACTTCACAGCAGATGCGTGGATTACATTCGTCACGCCAACGAACGCAACTGGTGTTACATCGTGCATCGCTTGGACCGAGACACCTCCGGCATCATGGTGCTTGCCAAAACCAAAGAGGCCAAGGAAGAATTGCAACATCAATTCAGCGAAAGGGACGTCCATCGCATCTATCTGGCGTTGGTTGAGGGTCAACCGCAGCCAACCTCGGGCACCGTTCGAACTTGGTTGATGGAAGACAGACACCTCAACGTCAAGGCGGTGAACAAGGACCACCCGAAAGGGAAGGAAGCCATTTCCCACTACCGCGTGCTGTCGAACAGCGAGGCCACGAGCCGAGTGGAAGTCATGATTGAGACAGGCCGTCGTCATCAAATTCGTATGGCCATGCAACACCTTGGCACACCGGTTGTTGGCGACGAACGTCACGGAGCAGCCAGCAACCCGCATCAGCGCGTGATGCTCCACGCCGCATCTTTGGAGTTCCTCCATCCAGAAACCGACGACCCTGTCCGATTTGAGGCGCCCGTTCCGAATGAGTTTTGACAGGCGAATCCGGTAAAT
>JAYPIL010000055.1:0-12453 GCA_038127845.1 Candidatus Poseidonia sp. | reverse complement strand
ACATGGGAGCGCTGGCCTTCCTGTGGTGGTACGTGCTGCGCAAGGACCGCTTGCAGGCCGTGACGGAAGCCGAATGAAAACGGCTGACCCTCTCACCGAAGGGATGATGATTCACCGCCCGTTGGGCGTGGCATGGTCTTCACCCACGGCATGGCGGACTGGCTGAGTTTCAACATCGACGAAGCCTGGCTTGAGGAAAACATCTCCTGGAAGGATTTCGGCACCGGGGTGCGCCTCGGCAAACTCAAGCGGGAGGAGAAAACCTCCCTCGTGCTCTACGAAGCCCAGTCCGAGGTTGAAGTGGATGCATTCATGCCCCACAGCCACCCTGGTGGCGAGTGCTACGTTGTGCTCGAAGGCGAAGTCTGGGACGAAGACGGGACCTATCCGACGGGATCCATCGTTTGGATGGACCCGGAATCAACCCACACGCCCAAAACGCGTGGCAAGACCCTCATTCTCGTGCTGTGGCCTCAAGGCGTCAAAGCCGCTTGAGCCTCATTCGAGAAGGGCCTCAGCATCCTTGAGCTCGCGCTTCAACTTGCGCTCCAGGGCCTCAATCTGGTCCTTGAGGTTCTGAATGACACTCATGGCGTTGCTGGCGTTGCCCTTCATCTTTTGGAAGTCACCGAGGTCGGTTTTGATTTGGGCAAGGGACCGCTTCATGGCATCAACGTCCACGTCAACCTCGCCCTGAGCCTGAAGTTGCTCGTTGATGAGCTGGATACGCAGGGTTCGGTAGACGACCTCGAGAGCGAGGAAGTCGTCGTTCTTCCAGTCCACGCCAACAAGGTAGTTCTCGTCTTCCTTCTCCACGACGAAGGAACGGACACCCATGTGCTTGCGCTCCATCAGACCGATGCCGCAGAGGGCAGACCGGTTCTTGACGCCATCACGAATTTGGCGAAGCAGTTCCTTGCGAGCAATCTTGCCCGCCTTGGCTTCAATGGCCACCCGCAACGGCTGAAGGCCGGTGTGGTTGATGACCAGGACGATGTCACCCACTTTCGAGCGTGAGGCCCCTTCGCCTTCACCGCCCGTGTGTTCCACACGGTCACCGAACAGGCCAGCAATGTCCTGGAGGGCATCGACGCTGTCGTTTTCAAAGTGAATGCCCTTTCCGGTGCTCTTTTCGTGGAGCTCTTCAATCTCCTCCTCCTTGGCTTGGAGGGCCTCATCCACGTTGAGTGCATCTTCAATACGCTTCATGCGAGCGTCGAGTTGCTCTCCCATTTCGGTCATGGACTGCGTCACCATGGTTTGAATTTCGCCGACACGTTCGCGTTGTTCCCGAACAAACTTGCCGAGGTTGGTCTTCTCGTCCGTGATGTCGGTGGCTTGGTTCAGGGTGGTCATCACCTGCGTGGCTTGCTCCAAGAGGACTTGGCCGGTCTTTGCAGGGATGGAATTGGCGTGGTCGGGGTCGGTCAGGTTATCGGAAAGCGTGCTCAGCAGGCGCTCGAGCAAGCCGTCAGAGCCAAGCGTTTCTTGCAAACGGCGAGCGAGGACGGAATCGCTGCCCGTGAGGTTGGACTCAACGAAGGCCTCGAGATTTTGGTTGATTTCTTGCTGTTGGGAGAGGGTTTGTTCGGCGGTGTGTTCCACCATGCGCTCGAGCTCGGTGGTGTCCAAGGAGAGAGAGGCGTTGGCCATCGCCAGAATGCCGATTTGCGTGGCGTTCTGGAGGTAATCAATCAAGTCCTCTTCCGACGCTCGGAAGCGTTCGGGGATTTGGACCCACACGTTGTGTGGAATCGAGAGTTCAACCAAATGGGTTGAGGCATCAGCAGCAGGCTTCGTCGCACGGGGTTCTCCGATTGTCATGCTTCTTCAAGCGTTCAATAGTATTTAAAGAACTCAATTCCGATGCCATGTGAAATTCGGTCAAGCTTCGGCTGCGGGAGCCTCGGCAGGCTCATCCTCGTTCAAATGCAAAACACCTGAGAGGATCATGGGTGCGCCGAATATCAAGGGCGCCATCATGTCGCCGATTGAAAATCCATCACCAAACATCACGCCGGCATACCCGAACAGCACGCCGATACCAGCCAAAGCAGCGCCGAACGTGATGCTCAATTTCGCTTGTTCCGAACCTTTCAACCAAAACGCCCCTACAAACAGGATGGGTGACCAAACCATACCCAGTGCCCACGCACCAAACATGTTTTCTTGGAAGGCGTCAATCAAGACCTGGTTATCGGCCAGCGTGGCGTCAATTTCCGTCTCGATGATTTCGCTCATGACGTCGTCGTCATTGATGGCTGACATGACATCCATCGTGAAGCCGACCGTGTGGAGCAAGCCAAAAAGAATCAACCAGACTTTCGGGTTGAAAATCTTCTTCACGACAGGATTCATGCTTCAGCACCTTCAACTTCGTCATCGTTAAGGTGAAGGTAGCCGGAAACGCCCATCGTAGCGATCAAAGTGAGAACCACGCCAAGAACTGCGGGGTCGTTGTAGCCGTACTCAACGGCTTCGCCTGCCATGTAGTGCAGGGACATCATCACGATCATCACGCCCGAAGAGGTCATGGCGAGAATGGACAAGGGCCGTCCGGTGACGACCAACGCGGTGGTCAGCGCCATGACGGCCAGGGCCATTGAGAAGAGGCCGAACGTCTGCTCGTAGAACACGTCTCGGTCGGTCGGGTCTGGGTAGGCCGTCTCAGCGGCGGTTTCTGCCGTCAAGTAGTTGCCCGTTCCCAGCAAGATGAAGATGATACCGAAGGCCATGAGCCAGCCTTTCGGGTTTAGTATTGTTTTTGCATCCATAACGTATCACTTTGCGGAGTGGAACTCGTTCAGCCATATAATCATGGAACACGATATTGAGAAATCAAGCGCTCTTTCGAAGGTCGTATTCTCCACCCGAAAGCATCCCCTCGAACAAAAACGGCCCTGCAGGCACCACCGCTGCGATGAACCCGTGAATCAGCGCCGTGCTCGTCCAGTGTTTGCCAACTCCAAGGAAGAGCAGGCCGACGTAAGCCACGAACAGCCCGCCGTGAATGGAACCGAACAGGGAGACCATTTCGGGCTCGCCTGCGATGTACTTCAACGGCATCGCATAGAACATCAAGATGAGGAAAGAAAAGCCTTCCAAATAGCCGACAAAAGTCACCCAGTGCTTCACGGCTTGACCTCGACCATCGGCCTACTTGAACCGCACGAGGGGCATTCCTGGTCGTTGCTTTCACCGTAATCGTGCTTGCACGCTGGACACGCAGAGGCGAGTTCCATCTTCCCCATGGCCTCAACGGCTTCACCCTGCAGAGAGAGGTAGCCACTGTTGACGTTGCCAACGGTGTAGCGTCCCGCACCACCCAGACGAACGAGCAAGTCGGGCGGCAGGGTGACCGTTCCGGTCTCGTCGATGATCAACTCACGGTCCTGACTGAGGTTCTCAACATCCACGCCCTCGCCGTGTTCGGCCACAAAGCGCCCGTCCCGCAGTTCAAGCGAGCGGTTGGCGAAGGCAGCCACCTCTTTCGAGTGGGTCACGATGAGGAAGGACACGCCGTCGTTCTGGTGCAGGTCCTTGAACAGCGCCAGCACCTCACGGCTGGTGACCGGGTCGAGCGCGCCGGTCGGCTCGTCGGCCAAAATCAAACGTGGTTGGGTGATGAGCGCACGGGCAATCGCCACACGTTGCTGCTCACCACCGCTGAGCATGGCAGGAAGCGCATGGATGCGGTGCCCCATGCCGAGACGCTCAAGCATGGCGTCGGCCAAAGCGAGCGCCTTCTTCGACTTCACACCTTGATGACGCAAGGGCTGAGCAACGTTGTCTCGGGCGTTCAAATCGGGCAAGAGGTTGCCTTCTTGGAAGATGAAAGAGACCGTCTTTTGGCGAAGTTCCACCAGTTCTTGACCCGTCAAACGGGTCATGTTCTTGTCCGCCAAACTCACCGAGCCAGCGCTGGGCTTCATGAGACCGCCAAGGCACTTCATGAGGGTGGATTTCCCGGAGCCAGAAGGTCCCACGACGGCGATGGCTTCACCCGCTTTCATGTCGATGTGCAAGCCTCGCAGGGCCACGACGTTGCCGTCTTCGGCCTTGGATTCGTAGACGTGGTAGAGCCCGTCAGCATGGAGGATCGTTTCACTCATCTTCACTCCCCCTTCAGCACGCTGGCCAAATCGGCTTTCAACGCCCGCCGTGTCGTTACCAGAAGCGCCACGACCACCGCAGCAAACACGGCCAGGGACACCAGAATGATCTGGGCCCACGGATAGACCAACGTCCGCTGGATGGTGGTGGTTGAGCCACCGAAGATTTGGAAGATGAAGCCGAAGACGTCGAAGAAGCCGTTGAAGGAGAGGGCCAAACCGATGCCGAGCACGATACCGAGCGCCATGGAGACCATCACGATGGAGAGGATCTCAAACAGCACCAAGCGAATGATTTGGTTGGGTGAAGCCCCAATGGCCTGAAGCACGGCAAGTTCCTTCTGACGCTGACTGAGCACCAAGGAAAGGAAGACGAAACTCGATGCGACCGCAGCGACACTCGCCACAACGAATTGCAGCGAAAGCAGGCCCGGCGTTCCGAAAATGAGACCGCCGTTGCGTTCCACGTCCTTGTGGGTGCTCGACCAGTCCTCCACGCTCGAGATGCGTGCGTCGGCCGAGAGTTTGGAGCCAAGGGCTTCCAGTTCATCCCCTTCGAGATCACCCACATCGACGATCCAGGTCGTGGAGGTGTAGTTGTTGGCTTCGTCTTCGCCAACGAGCGTGCGCCATGAAGCCTCACCGATGATGAGCGCCGAGGAAGCGGTCACCGAATTCACGCCCGGGATGTACTCGTGGGTGCCCATGTAGTACATGTCGGTGGTGAAGGGCGTGATGATGATGCGCACCGTGGTGTCGGCGAAGAAGAGGTCGGCGGCCAACGGGGGCGGAACTTCGCTTGCGCCCGTGGCGCATCCCGTCTCGTCTGCAGCCGTGCCGTCAGGGCAGGTGGCGTTGGTGAGAACGGCTCCCGAGAGGTCGAAGAACCCGAACGCTCCTTCGAGGTTGGCGTCGGTAAAGTCGGTGCCCTCAAGCGAACCGCCCATGAAATTGACCAGCACGGTGTTCTGGAGGTTGGCTCCACTCAGGTCTGCATAAGACAAGTCCGCATCCACCAGAATGGCTTCGCTGAGGTTGACATCGGCCAAATTTGCACCCGAAAGGTTGCTCGACGAGAGGTCCACGCGCCCGATGTCACGACCACTGAGGTCTTGGCCGCTGAGGTTCAACCGGGACCAGTCGCTGTCCATCAGAAGCGTGTAGGCCTCAAACAGAGCAAGCGGGTCGGCTTCTTCAGAGCCTCCCGTGGTGAAGTTGAATTCGATCTTCTCCCACACGAAGGTCAAGGTTTCCGATTGTTCATCGCCGGCTTCGAGCAGAACATCGTCCAGTCGGTTCTCATCGCCACCGCGGTCAGAACCGGGGAGGTCAAGCGTGTAGGCGGAATCTTCACCGGCGCTGAATCCGCCAGCAGCGTAGGCGGCCATCGCCGCCCCGATGTCTTCACCGGGCAACGCCTGTTCGCTCCAGCGCAGCACCTCGCCGTTGTCATCAAACAACACGTAGGTTTGCAGCGTGTCGCCACCGGTGCTGTCCGCAAGACCGATTTCGGGCACGCTGGTGGCCAAGGTCTTCACCTCGTTGCTGGTGAATTCGCCAACCAGCGCCAGCAGCGCCGCCTCGTCCACGGGTTGTTCGATGGTGATTTTCAAATCCGAACCGACTTGGGCGTCGACCGTTTTCTCGTCCACGAGCGTGCCGGTATAGCCCTGCACCGCTGCGAGTGTGACGATGGAGAGGGTGAGGAGCATGATGACCGCCAAGCGGTTCACAGATTCTGCCGATCCCGATCCTTTCAGACCGCGCTTGACGTCGTTGAGCAGCGGTGTGCGTCCGAAGATGACCTGCATGATTTGCGGGCCTTTGGCACCGATGCGACCCAGCAGAAGCGCGCCACCGATCCACAGTGCGAAGGGGCCGAAGATGCTGATGAGGCCTTCGAAAAAGAAATTCGAGATGATGCCGTCTTCGCTGCCGTTGGCCTCCAACCACGTATCCGCCACGGCGAGCATACCGAACAGGAACGCAAGCCAGTGGAGCCAACGCTTGGGCTCAGCAGCCTGCGAGGTTTTGCGAACACCCTCTTCGATTTCAAGCTCGATGAATTGACGCGCACGGCTCCGTCCGAAAATGAGGGCCAAGCCGAGCGTGGTAACGGCGGTGAAGATGGTCGAGCCCAACGAAAGCGTCGGGTTGACGTCAAAGTCACCGGTTCTGAACTCCATGAAACCAACCGCCGAAAGAACGACGGGGACCGCCACCAACGCCAAGAGGTAACCGACGAGCCAGGCCACCGAGGACATCACAAAGAGCTCGAGCAGGACCATGCCTTGCAGGCTTTGTCCGTCGGCCCCAATGACCCGGTGAATGCTGATTTCTCTGCGCCGTTGTTCCAGCGAGAGCACCAGCCCGTAAATGAGCACGGAAATGGAAAGGAACACGATGGGAATCATGATGATGTAATCGAAAATCTGAATCAACCCGAGGAAGATGTTGAGAAACAGAATGGTTCCGCTGATGATGTCGGTGTAGTAGAGTTCGACCCCTTCGTCGGTGTATGAACCGTCTTGAACCCGGGTACCCAAGTCCTCCAACCAATCGGCGGCGTCCGCCGTTGAGGTGGTTGGCAGTTGCCCTCGGTCAATGGTGACGCCGAGGTACATGTGGTCGTGATCCATCAGCACGCCGCGCTGCTCCTCGGTGAGGACTTCCCACGTGGAGAAGATGGGGTTGAACGGCAGCGTCGGGTTGCCAAACGGCCAGGGCTCGTAGATGCCCATCACGGTGAGGTTCTCAACCGTCATCCACATGCGGCAGTAGATCATCTCGTTGTTCTCGGGCGTGATTTCACCGTCGCAGTTGTCCTCGTTCACGGTGCCTTCGAGAAGCGTCGATTCGTCGACCACGTAGGCAAAGGTCAGCGTATCGAGCACGTCACCCACGTTGGCTTGTGCCTCGCTGGCGATGGTGGAAGGCAGGATAATGCCGCGGTTCGCCGTCATGTTCTCCGGTGACGGCCATTCACCCGCACCGGCGATGATACTGGGACTGTAGCGTTCCGCCAACTCCCCGTCAAAGGCTTCTGGACCGTAGAACCGAACCGCACGCTGGTCGGAAATGGGGGGACCTGCCTCGGCTGCTTCCGGATAGTCAAAGGTCACGTTTGACCAGTAGGGATTCGCGTCGTCGGTGATAGCCCGCATTTCGAGGGGTTGGGCGACCACAAATTCGATGTTGAACAGCCCGCCGCTGTGAATGCCCTGCCGTCCGAGCACCAGCGTGCAGTCGTTGAATTCACTGAATTCGTCCATCAGTTCATCGCACACGCTCACCATCGTGGTGGTGTTGTTCGACCAGCCACTGGCGTTTTCCACCGGGGTGCGAGCGTACTCAATCTTCGCATCGAAGGGCTCCGACTTCAGTGATTCCTCGAAAAACAACTGCGATAACCCCACGCCGTACGCCAGGACGGTCGTGATGACCAGCGAAGCGAGGAAGACACCTGCGATCACGGCAAGTCCGCGCTCGCGTCCACGCCATGCTCCTTGGCCAGCGAGCCGAATGCGGCTTGGAAATTCAGTGACTCGGTGCTTGAAACGAGCCATACGAGAGCGCCCAATGGCAAAGTCTGCCTCCGTCAATTCATCATGTTCGGAGGTCATTCTTCCTCACCCTCCTCGTCGTCAAGGCCCCATGCGGAACGGATGTCGGAAGCCTCTGTTTTGCCGTCGTTGAGCAACAGCATGCGGTCGGCGTTGGAAGCCAAGTCGGGGTCGTGGGTGACCATCAGAATGGAGATGGGATTGTCCTCATCGTGGCAGAGTTCCTTGAACAGCGCCATCACCTCTTTCCCGCTGGCGATGTCGAGGTTCCCGGTGGGTTCGTCGGCCAGCAAAACGGGCCGGTTGCCAGCGATGGCTCGTGCAATCGCCACGCGCTGCTGTTGACCGCCGGAGAGCTGGTCGGGGATGAAGTGCATACGGTCACCAAGACCGACTTTTTCCAAGGCCACGGTCGCCGCTTGCTCCGCTTCTGAAGAGGACATGCCCGACAACTCGAGGGCCATGGCGACGTTGTCAATGGCCGTGAGGTTGTCAAGCAGGTGGAAATCTTGGAAGATCCATCCGACGAGTTCTCGGCGAACGTCAACCACGTTGGATGGTCCGCGCAGCCCGTAGGTGCGCTCGCCGAGCGTGATGCTGCCGTCGTCACCAGCAAGCAAGCCGCCGATGATGTTGAGCAAGGTGGATTTGCCAGAACCGGAAGGGCCCATCAAGGCGACCATCTCGCCCTGTTTGATGTCCATGTCCACGCCCTTGAGAACCTGCAGTTTGTTGGCGCCTGAACCAAAGGCCTTGGTAAGTCCGTTGACTGATAACATCTCGTCACCTTTCGTATCAAATCATTTCCATTTGCTATATCAACTCATGTTTGAAAAACTGAACCAGTGGTCCGTTTTTGAGAAGAATTCAAGCAAAGTCCTTCGGTGGACCCATCATGGCCGAGGAGGAGAGTTTGCAGACCAGGGAAACCCTGATTGCGACCCTTGAACGGGAGCACGAAGGCAGCGTCATTAAATTTGATGAGCACGGCCAACCTGTTGGCATTGAAGAGCAGACCACCAAACAGGAGGCGCTCACCTTCGGTGTGGTCTTTACCTTGGTTGGCAGCGTCTTCTTCTTCTTTCCACTTTCGATGATGCTCTTGTTGTTGCAGGATGGGTTCGTGGAGATGCTCTGCATTGTGCCCTTTTTTGGCATCTTCCTGCTCGTCGGAGGCATCATGCTCGCAGGTGGATTGAAAACACTGTTCTCGGGCATCACCGGAAAAGGCCTCACCTATGTTGTCACCTTGGAGGAACTTGCTGAACGCAAGAACGAGGAAGAGGCATCCGACAATCCGCCCGAGTTTTCATTCACTTCAAGAGAGGCGTTGCTGTCACAACTTCACCAAACCGAATCGCCCGAACCGGACCAATCAACGAGTCAAGACGAAGCGAGCGCCCAACCCTCCGGCGGATTTTGGGACATTGAAAACAGCGAATCATCCACTGATTGATGCCTTTGCGTGTTGTTGCTTCATCAGTCGTGAAAACAGCGGCGGAACAAGCGCCACCCAGAACATGCCGTAGTAGCCCAGCGGAAGTTGTGGTGCCTCATCGTGCACGTCGAGCCGTTGATAGGGCGTGCTGGATTTGAGGTGGTGCGAGGGGTGAAGGGGCAATTCCATCAACGTCCAGCGGGAGAGGCGATGACGGCTTTCCCAAGCGTGTGTGGCGTTTGGACGCTCATCATCGCCACGGCGAAGCCCGTGATGTTGCAAGTAGTTGACGAATTCAAGGAGGTAAATCGCTACGGCGGCTTGACCGAGATACGCCACCACGAACGGCCAGCCTGCAAGCGTCAGTACGCCGATAAACAGTGCCTCAAGTCCCAGCGAACGCCGAGTGTCCACGGGCCGGGCTCGATACGCACCTTTTACCTGACGTGGAATGGTTTGCAGCACATGAATGTAAACACTGCGACCCCATGGAGAGGAGGTCGGATCAACGTCACGGGCCCAATGGCGATGGTGGGTGTGGTTGTGTTCGGTTGTGAAATGGAGGTAGAGCACGGAAAACAGCGAGAGACGTGCGGTCCACCAGCTCTTCGAGCGTGGGCGGCGATGGCCGAGTTCGTGGGCTGAAACGATGCCTGAGGCTCCGTTGCTCAACCCCGCTGAAATCAAGCCAATGCCCGTGAGGAGCGTGATGCCGTCGAGGGAAACGCGCCAGAACACGGCCAAGAGAACCAGCGGCACGCACACCGCATGGAGGTGCACGATGATGTCGTGGGCCCGTCCTTCTTGCAGCGGTTCTGTGGTTCTTGATTGCCCCAGAACGACCTCAAGAAGCGGATAGACGACCAGCAACAACACCAGCGGAGCGGCCATCCACCAACCGCCCGCGACCAAACTCGCAAGCGTGATGCCTGGCGTCAACAGACCCCAAAGATGCGGCACCCACCGGTGGTTCATGCCCGAGCTACGGGTCCTACTCTCATGTAAAGAGTGGCTTTACTTCATGCGGAACCAGCGGCGAACACGTGAACCAAACGAAGTGGCGAAAATGCCGTTCCGGGTCACTTGAGCGTCCATCGTTTCATCCACAAAGCGTTCCAAATATGCGTCCATTCAAATCGTCCTCCTTTTTGCCATGAGCGCCCCACGACGATCGACACCGCTTCGATAGAAGGCCACCGCTGTCATCCAACGGTCCCAGAAACTTCGAAAGATACCGTTTCGGTACTCAAACGAGTCAACAACAAGGTTCGTGTAGGCCTCCAATTCTCTGTCCATATCCATCGCCGAAAGGTCGCTCCTTTCATTGAATATGTTGGTGCTGACCCTATATGAACCAGCGGTGAAAATGCCAACACAAGGATGTTAAAATGAAACCAAGTGTATTTTGAGATACTTTTTTCCGCAGGAGGCGAGCCCTTGATAGCGAGTTGGCGACAGGCGTGGTCATCCGAGCCGCTCCCAACAGGTGAACGCCGACCGTGGAATCCGGCTCCAGGAGTGAGCCGCATGGCAGGAATGGACCCGCAGCTGAAAGCCAAACTGCAGAAGCAACGCTACCACATCGTGGGCGAGCACGGTGGCGTCAAAACGTGCCACTGGACCAAGGAATCGCTGTTGCGCGACCGCCAATGCTACAAAGGAAAATTCTACGGCGTCCAAAGCCACAACTGCATGCAAATGTCGCCCGTCGTTGACCAGTGCAACCTGGCGTGTACGTACTGCTGGCGAGAGCCCCACATGGACACGCTCGAACTGACCGACCAAGACCCGCTCGACCTGCTCTACGAATCGGTTCGCGCCCAGCGACGCTTGCTCTCGGGCTTCGGAGGGAACCCCAAGGTTCCTCGTGAGAAGTGGCTGGACGCCCAAAACCCGAAGCACGTGGCGATTTCACTCAACGGTGAGCCAACGCTTTACACCCGTCTGAGCGAATACATGGATCTGTGCCACAAGCACGGCATGACGACGATGTTGGTCACCAACGGCACGCTGCCAAAGGTGCTCGAGAAGTTGGACACCTTGCCGACACAACTCTACGTCTCGGTGGACGCCCCCAACAAGCAGGTCTTCGACGAGGTCTGCCGGCCCAAATGGAACAGCGGTGCATGGGAGCAGTTTGAGAAGACGATTGACCTCTTGCCCTCGCTGGACACCCGCATCGTTTGCCGCCACACGCTGATGAAAGGTGTCAACATGAGCGACGCCCACATCAAGGAATTCGCCGCACTGGACAACCGAGCCGACCCCGATTTCATCGAAAACAAGGGCTACGTCTTCGTTGGTCACAGCCGAGAGAATCTCGCCATGGAAAACATGCCAACCCACGACGACATCATGGACTTCTCTCGAAAGATTGCACCCCTCACGAACCGAGAGGTCCTCTCCGACTCACGCCCCAGCCGAGTGGCCCTGGTGGGCACCGAAATTACGCCCATTCCCATACCCGAACCGACGATGTTCTTCCCCGAGGACTTGGGGATTGCGCCGCCGGTCAAGCACCTTCCAATGGCCACCTAAACAGAAAGTTACGAGCCGATCAATGAGTATGCCTTGGTAAGACGTGATAATCACTTTAATTGTGAACTTGAAGTCTCCAAGAAAGAGTTAATAGGGGCTGGTTGCCTTATTCGCACATGGTTAAGGCAGACAGAGGTCAAAAAGGGCTGAGGAGTCAAATCAAAGCCATTGAACTGTCAAAATCTGCTATTGACCGGATTTATCATTTTGTATTGTCTTATTCACCTGCATTCCCAACTTATGAAATAAATCGACTCGATTTGGGCTCTTCTTCAGTGGTACTCGATCCGTTTTGTGGTACGGGTACAACGCTTGTTGCTGCAAAAAAAATGAATGTACCATCATTGGGAATTGAGGCAAATGATTTCTGTCATTTCATGGCAACAACAAAAATTCATTGGAAGGTCGACAAAAATGAGTTCGAGAATTCTTTCAAAACCATCATTGAAGACGTAAAAATTGAATTCAAGGAGCTTGAAACAACTGCTGCATCTAATCAGGACAAATTTCAGGATATTTTAACATCCTACAAATCAAGATGGCCTTCGAGAAAATTGCTCCTGAAAAATCACATTTCTGACCTACCCCTCGCCAAACTCCTCCACTTAAAAGAACAAATTGTTCCATTCAATTGCACACCTGAAGTGAAGGATTTACTGCTCTGTTGCCTCGCCGCGATTGTTACACCTTCATCAAACATTAAATTCGGCCCGACCCCAGGAGTTGGAAGAATCAAAAATGATGTTGATGTCGCTAACCTGTTCCACAACAAGTGCTTGCAAACACTTGAAGACCTTCGATC
>JAYPIL010000054.1:10704-12610 GCA_038127845.1 Candidatus Poseidonia sp. | reverse complement strand
CACGCGAACGATATCTTCCTTGAACGGTGTGGCCCAGAAAACTCCCTGAATGGAGGCCTCATCTTGTTCGGTGTCATCAACCAGCAGCAAATTGCCGTTCCAAGAAGGGATGGGCAAGTGGCGTACCGATGCTTCGGTGTAACGCTCTCCCGTTTCCCGGAGGAACAGTGCAATGATTTCATCCACTTGGCGTGGGGATAAGTTGAGCGGCTTCGGCCCCGTTCTCCACACAACACCCGACACCTTGATCACGTCATTTCTTTGTAGATTTACGCTTTCTTCCGGGCATGGGGTCCACGCGCCGTTGTGTTTTCTTCTTCCGTTTTTGAGGCGAGGATGCCGGGGCCCCTCGCTCTTCCAGTTCGGTCAAGCCCCCGTGGGACAACATCGATGAAAATTCCTCCATCGAAAGTGAATCTCCGGCCATGAGTCGCAGGCTGAATTCCTCAATTTCCTCGGGGAGGGGTTTCGGTTCCTGCTTTGATTTCTTTTCAAGAAAAGCCCGAAGTCGGCCAGCTTCCCGGCGTAAGGGTCGTGTTTCAGAATTGTTCGCCGTCAGTTGTTGAGCGAACTTTCGGTCCTCTCGATTGATGGCTTTCACGGTTTCAAGGAGTTGCCTTCTTGCATGGTCGATGTCGGTTAGGAGGCTGCGATGGGCGTTGTAAATTTCAATCATGGCTTGAATCTCAAAAAATCGAGAAAACATGTCCATTTCAGAAGCCAAGCTCGGGGATTCTGAATGATGGGCATTTTGGGTCAAACGGCGGTGAAACTCCTGAAGGGTTTCGACCAAGCGGTACCTCGGCACGCCCATTCGGTTATTCAAAGCGTCCCGTTGGGAAAGCAGTTCGTCGAATACTTGCTTTTCAGCCACTGCTTGTTCAAGGAGGTCTTTTTGAGCAATGTTTTGGATGGTCGGTGCCGTTGTCAGTTTGTTGACAGCATACCGAATGACATCTGATCGAAGTTTCTTGACCACATACATTTCTTTGCGTTCGGTTTCAAGCCGCTGTATCGTCTCGAGGAGCGTGTTGTAGCGCTCCCGAACATCGTCAAGCGACATTTCTCGAAGGTCGGCAAAGAGATCTGAAGCGGTCATTCGCTCACCTCAACTGATTGACCAGTTTTGCGGGTGTAACTTGACGGTTCACCCGCTTTCACTCGTTCAGCGTCTTCGAGAAGATGGCCCCAATTGCTGTCGACCATCGACGACCAAAACTCAATGGCTTCGTCGTTATCTTTGATAGCGTTCTTGACGACCCAGAGACGGGACACTGTACGTCGGCGAAAAGCTTCTTTTTCCTCCAACTCTATTTGTGCCGCTTTTTGCTCGTCACCGGGGGGTCCTGAGGTGCTGATTGTTTCGAGTCGCTGCTTTGCTTCGTGGAACACCGCATAAGCACGGTCGTTTTCCTCGTTGCGCTGTTCGAGTTCCTTCGGAAGATGCTTGGATGCCTCATTCCTACGACGGAGAATAGCCTGAGCCAAGACCTCGGGGGTCACCGACATGAGGTCCTTTGCTTCCATCGATTTGGCGGTGCCCATTAACGTAAAAGAAACAACCCCTTGCCCACTTCCCTTGCGCGAAGGTGAAGAACCACGGGATTTACGCTCCATCCATGGGAAGGCAGCGGCGTCATGCCCCCGTCATGCTGATGGTCATGTGCCTCCTGCTTTCGACCCCGCTGTTGTCGTCCGTGCAGGGGCAATCCGGCTCCGTTTCCATCGAAGTTGAATCGTTTGGTATCGTAGACTATGTTGCGCTTTCAGAGGATTCAATCTCGTTTAGCTTTGAACTGCATGAGCGAAGCGGTCAAGAAAGCAACGTAAGCGTTGAGATTGAGTTGAATACCATGGAAGGTGTTCTCCTCGCCAATCAAACGCTTACGGTCTCTTCGCTCATGGG
>JAYPIL010000054.1:5224-10604 GCA_038127845.1 Candidatus Poseidonia sp. | reverse complement strand
TCGGGCGTTCACGGCCTCTCCGGTCAATTTGCTGTTGGACCCCCACCGCTTCCGCTCATTGCGTTGTCGTTGACTTCAAACGCAGATGAGGTGGAAGCAGGAGGAGAGCTTCTGGTGAACATCCACATGTGGAACAACGGGAGTGCCGACTTTTCCGGAACGGTGGTGTGTTCCGGTGACCAACAAGAGCAGTTCAACTCGACAACATCCTTGGTCGTAGGGGCCTCTGCAAACACAAGCTTCACCATGACCGCAAAACCCATGCAAATCACCTGCACGGTCGCTGATCAACGCGTCGACAATGCTTCAGCGCTCCCAAGCGTGCTGCTCATCGAACTTCCTTCTGCTGTCTTTGAGTCAGCGGGAGCCTCAACGCCCACCTATTCCGGAGGGCCATGGCACAAAGGCGATGCGTTGTTTGCTAACCTTCTGATGAGAAACACCGGCGACCTTGACGGGCGCATTCGACTTGTGCTCGAAATTGATGGCGTTCAAACCCACGGTGAGTGGCTGGTGTTGAGCGAGGGCAGCGCCGGCGAAGTCACGGCATCCACCCAAGTGCTGAGCGAGGGTGAAATCACGGTCGATTGGTCACTTGAAAGCGACGATGGTCTCGTATTGAATGCAGGTGGAGAAACGCCGTTTACGGTGGCACCTCAACAATCTGTTGGGCTTGAAATCACCGATCTAACAGTGGAGGACACGGGTGAGGTGAGTTTTGTCCTCAAACTCCTGCTCGATGCTGGGAAGAACAGGGATGTGACGCTTCAAGTTGGCTACGAGACGGGGGATTCAACCGTCTACCTCCAAGAACAGACCGTCACCTTGCAGGATGGGCTGTACGAACAAGCGGTTCGATTTGGCACCTCCAACGGGGAAAAGGTCACTGCTCAAATTTCAGCGGTGGACTGGCTCATTGGACCCGGTCCTCTCAGTGTTTCGCAATCCATACCGAGTGAGGCGACGGAATTTTGGATTGAATTTGCCACCGTGACCTCTCCTTTGCGCCCGGTTCAAAACGATGTGACATCGGTGACCCTGACGTTCCACCAATCCGGTCCCCCGAGTAATGCAGCGGGCGAGGTGTGGGTTGTTGATGCCTACGGCTCCATTCTCGCCAATGAACCCTCTCCGAGCTGGAGCGGACAAACATCTGAATTGATGGTTGATATTGCCTGGCCAAAAGGCTCGACTGTGGCCTTGAGAGCCATCTGGCACATCGATGGATTGGTGGTCACCGAGGACACGAGTTACATTTCGGGAGAAAAGGTGGTTGAATCCTCGTTCGAATGGCCACTCGGGGCCATGGCATGGGGCTCCATGCTTGGCTTGGGTCTTGTGTTGGCCCTGCGCCTGAAAAACAAGCCGCCAACGCGTGAGGAGAAACCAGCGGCGAATCGTACGAAGACGTCAACGGGGGATACCTCTGTTCGCTCAGAGGAAAAGCGAGAGGTTTCCTGTCCAGAATGCGAACGCCGGCTCCGTGTACCGATGGCGTATGAGGGCTCGGTGGGCTGCCCCGATTGTTCAACCAAGTTCCGTGTTGAGGCACCGATCAGCGAGGGACCTCCTCCCGCTGAGGAAGTTCCACCGCCGGTTGAAGAAAAGAAGGCCAAATCCGATGGCAAGCTTGAGATTGCTTGTCCCGACTGCAGCCAATCTCTGCGCATTCCTGCGTCCTACAACGGTTCAGTACGTTGCCCCGCTTGCACAAAAATATTCAAAGCAAACGAGGGTGTCACTGTCCTTGAGTAGGTGGCTTCATGGTCGGGCATTTTCAAGAATTTGAAGATGAGTACCTCGAGACCATGTATGAGTTTCACGAACACGAGCCCATGGGTTTGGTTCGAACCGGCGACCTTGCCTCACGGTTGGGCGTGTCGCCTGCTTCTGCAACGGAAATGGTTCAGCGTCTCGCTTCACGAGGCTTGTTGGAGTACATCCCCTACAAGGGGGCTCGTTTGACCGAGGATGGTTTGGTTCACGGCCAAAAAATGAAACGCAGGCACCGTCTTGCCGAGGTGCTCCTCGAACTTCTCCCCTACGATGGAAACGCCCATGAAACCGCATGCCGGTTGGAACACGCCATCGACGACGATATGGAAGTGGCGCTGTCCAAACTCATCGGACCTGCAGCGACTGACCCAAGCGGGCGTCCAATACCTGCACCTACCGATGATATTGCCCAACGGCTCAATGCAGCGAACAGCTTGGTCACAGCCGACCTCATTGAGGAGGGGAGGCCCGCCATCGTTGCCGGTCTGTTGTTGCCTGCCGACATCTCCTCGGCTTTGGCCGGACAAGGGTTTGGTCTCGGAAGTGAAGTCACTCGGCAAGACCAGCACCTCGTGAGCCACGATGGAACGACCATTCAACTCACGCCGCCCTTCCTAAGATGCATATTTCTTGAGTTCATGGAAGAATCAGCGTGAACCCTTTAGAAGTGAGGATTTCATCCCGGCCCATGGCAGAAGATGAAGCGGTTGAAACACCCCCTCCTGCTGAGGAAGAAAACCAGCGATTTGGTTTTCGCCTCTCGGAGTCAATTGTTCACGCTATCGACCGGCAGATCATCAGTTCAGGTCTCCGCTTGATCATGTTCTTGCCCGCCTTTTCAGCCTTCACGTTTTTTTCAAGCTGGGCATTCTCACAATCATCCCCGACCTTCTGGCTGGAAAACATCGAGCCCAATCTCGGTATGGGGTTCTCCACATTCATGGCGAGTCTGTCCTTCGTCGTGGTTCTCGGTTACATTCTGGCCGTTGGAATCCACCGTTATCGCGTGAGCATTTCCTTGATGACGTTTCATCAACGTGTTGAGCAATCGAACGATCAACATCGCTCTGTTCAATCGCTTCAAGGCTACGACGGGCTGCTTTATCAACTTCAAACTTCGATGTCCCATCACACAAAATCACTCGGATTTGCGTTGCTTTCTGCGGTCATGTTGGTGGCGGTGTTGTGGTACGGAACGGGGACAATCTACGGCAACCTGTTTCTGTTGGCCTCGGCCTCTTTGTTGGTGTTGTCCGTAGGTCAGCATTTGCCAACCCGTTCGACGCCGTTCAACATGGTCGAACAAACAGGGTTGTTGCCCGCCTACATACCTCCAGTTCATCCTTCAACCCTCAACATGGTGTTCAACGACCTCATCAAAACACACATGGACCCGCTCTTGCGCTCGCAATACGACGAGTACACCAAGACCCTCGAAACAGGCTTCAAACGCGGCATTGACCGACACTTTGCCCATGAAAAATTCCTGATGACGCTGTATCGGCATGCAACGGGACTTGACCGAAAAACGCTCGAATCTGAAATGGGTGAAATACTGACCAAGAAGGGCATGGAGTTCGTGTTTTCCCATGAGGTGTTCACGTTGGAATCCTGGTTGGTTCTTCTCGGCTTGATCAGCCAGCGTTGTCCTGCTTTCTTCCGTATGGTGGACCGACTCAAGCAGGATTTGGAAGGGGGACGCTCTCCCGCCATGTCCGATCTCATCTTTGAGGTTGACATGGAAAACGTCGTCACGAACAAAGCGAACCTCTTCACGTTGTTCCACAACCTCTCCAACAAGACGAGAACGGTGGTGTTTCGTGTTCAAACACCGAATTTTGAGCCCAAAGACTTGGCGCTCACCTACAGACTCGAGCCGGGTGAGCATTATTGGTGGTCCAACGAAGCTCTTCCACTTGCTGCGGAAGGAAACGAGGACGTGCTCGGAAAGATGTCCGGGCTGCTCAAGGACAGCACCGTTTCGTGGCAGACGCTTATACCCACCACCAAAGGCGACGCTACCGTCTCTGTTCGCCTCGAAGAAACCAACGGTGAACTGCTTTTGGGCCGCCAAATCAATGTCCGGGTTCGTTCTGAATTCCGTCACTGGCTGCGCACAACAGGTTCCTATGTTGCTTATTTGTTCGGCGGATTTGGTGTTTTTGTCTCGATGATGTTGGTGTTGTTCGAGGTCTTTGGTGGCGCTGGGGTCTGACCAATGGATGTTTCTCCACAGCCACAGCCTTGAAATGGTGTAGGTGGTGGAGTAGACCATGCGCGGATTCCCCAAGGATGGTGAAAAGAACCCCGACGCGGAACTACGAGAAGAACTCCAATCCATGGAGGCTCGTGTCCGGAAAATGCGAGACAATCGCAATTCTTTGCGGGACCAAGGGAAGGCCATGGCAAAAAAGCGGGATGCGGTCCAAGACCAATACCGTGAACACCGTGAAAAACTCAAGGAAATGAAGGCAGAGCTTGACGCCATACAGGCTGAGCGAAACATGTACCGCGCCAAGCGGGATGCCATTCAAGCCCAACTCAAAGATCTCTTTTCCCAAGCCAAAGGGCGCCGAGGGGAACATGGCGAGCGGAAATCAGCAACGGCAGAATACTCACATCTCCTGAGTCAAATCAACAACCTTGAGGAGCAATTCCAGACCACTTCGTCAAGCACGAAAAAAGAAAAGGAAACCATGGAACGAATCAAGCGCATGAAAAACCGCGTCAAGGAACTTGAGCCTGAGGTCGAAAAATTCGAAATGGTAGCTGTTGACCTCTCAAATCTCGACGAGGCGATTGCAACATTGAAGGCAGAATCCGACGATGCACACGCCATGTTTGTTGATGCCCTCAAGCGTGCTGACGAGAAGTGGGGGGAATACAAAGAACAACTCAACCACCGTGATTTCTTGAAAGCCGAGGGAGACCGTCATCATGCAGAATCCGTTGAATTCCACGAAAAAGCAGACACCGTTCACGCCAAAATCACCGAGCTCATGGTGAACGTGAACAAAGCCCGTGAGCAGTTGAACATGGCCATTGAGGAAAGGAAATCTTGGTTGGTCGACCACAACAAAGAGGTCAAGGCCACCATGAAATCCGGCGCTGAATCCGATGAAGTCGCTGACATGTTGGTCAACTCTCTTCTCTCAGAGGGAGAATTGGTCTTCGGTGGGGTTGGAAAGGACGACGCTGTCAACAAGGAAATGCGTGGTTCAAAGTCTTCCAAGAAGAAGAACATGCGAAGAATGGGACCGATTCGACGACGTTGAGGCAGCACCATGTTGGGCATCATCATGGCCGGTGGCCAAGGTACCCGATTGATGCCGTTGACACAAACTCGCCCAAAACCCATGGTTGAGGTACTCGGACGTCCCGTGATTGATTACGTCAAGGATGCCATGGTCCGGGCGGGTATCACCGAGATCGTGGTGACCACCGGCTATCGTGGGGAGCAACTCCGAGACCACGTCAATGACTGGAACGGAACATTCCCGGATGAACGACAATTGAAGGCGAGGGTCAATCAAGAGGTGACCCCGATGGGAACCGCCGGAAGCGTGGGGCTTCTCCGAGAGCAAATCAACGGAACGTGCGTGGT
>JAYPIL010000054.1:0-5124 GCA_038127845.1 Candidatus Poseidonia sp. | reverse complement strand
CCGGAGAGAAGTTTGATTTTAGCAAACAATTGTTTCCAACGTTGCTCGAGATGGGATGGCCCATGTACGCCAGCGCCATCAATGGGGTTTGGTACGACGTAGGCCATCCCTTTGAATTGCTGAACGCCCAACGAACGTTGATGGAGCGCGTCGCCGAATTACCGTTTGAATTTCCGCCTGATTTCTCACGCCAAGGAAATTCGCTCGTGGCGAGCAGCTCAACGATTCAGGGTCATCATCAGCAGAGTGTTTTCGGCCATGCCTGTCATCTCCACGAAAGCGCTGTGTTCGAGAACAGTCTCGTCATGGACGGCGGTTCCATAGGTGCTGCATCGGTGGTCAAAGGCAGCGTTCTCGGAAGAAACGTACACGTTGGCTCCTCTTGCCGGATTGAGGGATGTGTCATTGGCGATGGCGTGACGATTGAAGACGGTGAACATGTCTTCAACCAACGGATTCCCGACAATTCTTGACCGCGTAGGGGTGAGAATCTTAAGGGTGGGTGTTCGCCCGCCGTTGTGATAGCATGAGCACAAACCCACACAGGAGTTACAACCGCACTTGGGAAGAGATTGAAGAAATGCTCGCCCGAGCCACTGAAAAAATGAACCAGTGGAAAGAGTGGTATGACGCGTGTAAGGACCAGGAAGATAAGGACGGGATGAAGGAAGCCGCCCGGAATCACAAGGCGTTGCAGGGTGTTGTCAAAACGCTGAAATGGACGCTTGGTGAAGAGGGCGTCACGGACCCGTTGAACTGATCACCAGCCGCGCTGGTCAAGGCGTACCTCGAGTGTTTCCAGTTCATCGCCTTTCATTGGGTCACCCTGCATCATCGCCATGGCTTCAGCAACCTTGCTCGGGTCGTCGTAGTGGGCCGTTGCCATCACAATGGCATCCGCCATGGTTTTCGGGTCGCTGGACTTGAAGATGCCCGATCCGACGAAGATACCGTCCATCCCCATTTGCATCATCAGGGAGGCGTCTGCTGGTGTGGCGATACCTCCAGCAGAAAAGGTGACGACCGGAAGGCGGCCAAGCCGATGAACATCGTCCAGAACGGAGCGAACACCGTCGTGCATGGCCTCATCAATGGCGCCAAAGGGCGTGTGGAGGTGCGTTCCTGGTAGTTCGGATTGCGAGGCAAGAACGCGGTACCGCTCCATGATTTTCTCTGTTGCCAAGTCAAGACCGTTGTCGTCAAGCGACTGAATTTGATGAATCTCTTGGTCGATGAGCCGTGCGTGGGTGACGGCCGCAACAACGTTACCAGTTCCGGCCTCCCCTTTGGTCCGTATCATCGCTGCACCTTCCCATATTCGACGAACGGCTTCTCCTAGACCGGTTGCACCGCAGACAAAGGGGATGCTGTAGTCGTGTTTGTTGATGTGGAAATACGGGTCCGCAGGCGTCAGCACCTCGCTCTCGTCAACCATGTCAACGCCCATGGCTTCCAGAATACGGGCTTCGCCATCGTGTCCAATCCTTGACTTGGCCATCACGGGAATGGAGGTGCAGTCGAGGATGCCCTGAATCATATCGGGATGGCTCATGCGTGCGACACCCCCAGCCTTGCGAATATCGGCGGGGACCCGTTCAAGTGCCATGACGGCAACCGCACCAGCGTCTTCGGCGACGGCTGCTTGTTCAGGGTTCACAACGTCCATGATGACGCCACCCTGCTGCATTCTAGCAAAGCCTCGCTTCACGAGGTCGCTGCCTTTTCGGAATTCGGAGATGTCGGTGTTCATGGTATTCATCTCCTGTCGGTTGTGCGTCCCTTAAGACGCTTGGTTCATCTCCGTGGAAGCAAACCTTCAGTCAGAGGCCAGCACGGGTGAGTCGCCCTCTGCGATTTCGGCGTCCACGGACTCCTCGGCGTTGCGGTCAATCCATGCTTCTTCACCATCTGGTACATCGGTGTCGGCAAAGATGGCATCGACGGGGCATTCTGGAATGCAGGCGCCGCAGTCAATGCATTCATCGGGGTCAATGACCAGATAGGTTTCCGCTTCTCGGAAGGCTTCAACAGGGCAAACAGCAACGCATTCCTGATACTTGTGATCAACGCAGGCAGATGTTACGACGTGTGGCATAAGATTCCTCAAACCTTGGCTGTGGAGATGGCCTACTTAATTGCTTGTCAGTTCAAAAACGAAACTCAGAACCTACGGTTCGGCTGTGGACCCGTTGATGTTGATTGTTTACGCTTTTTTCCGAGTGAAGAAGATGAACACAACGGTGCCGCAAATCGCAAGACCGAGAAGCGTTGCCAACGAGCGAAGACTGACGATTGAAGTTGAGGCAGTGTCGTCCTGAAACGTTTCGTTTTGAGGTTGTTCTTCTTGGGTTTCCAGCGTGGTGTTGGACACTTCTGACGGGTCGTCGCATCCATCGGGTACGCCATCTTCGTCAAGGTCAACGGTATCGTCGTGACCCGGGCACACATCGGCGAAATCGGCAACCCCGTCGTCGTCGCTGTCGATGAGCCCGTCGCAACCATCTGGTACGCTGTCCCCATCCACATCCACCGCATCATCATGTCCTTGACAACGGTCGGTGTTGTCGGCAACTCCATCCCTGTCTGAGTCCACAAGATCATCGCAACCGTCAGGCAGACTGTCGTTGTCAACATCCACATGGTCGTCGTATCCGTCGCAGCGGTCCTCACCATCTGGAACGCCATCTTGGTCCCTGTCGACAACATCATCGCATGCGTCCGGCAAACCATCGAAATCTACGTCGATGCCGTCATCACCAGCAGGGCATACATCGTTCGGGTCGGTGACTCCATCACCATCGGTATCGTCGATGCAGCCGTCGCCATCACGGTCCCACCCCCATGCGTCTTCAGCCGGACACACATCGTCCCAATGCTCAAGGAAGTGGCCGTGCGTGAGGGTTCTCGCCGCCAGAGCAGGGTGTTCTATAGAAATATGCTTCGCCTTGAAAATCGGATTCGCAGTGTTGCCTGCACGGTTTCCTTCGGGGACTTCTTCCCCTTGGGTAAACGTGCCATTGGCGCCGATGGGGCTGATGTATTCCCACACGATATCACCGCTTGGTGCAACCTCGTAGAGTGTCCCTTGCGTTCCGTGCGTGACCAACATGTGACCGTTGCTCATCATGTCCACGCCCGAAATAGCGCCCGAGTACATGGCCTCACCTTGATCCCAAGACCATGAGGGGATGGAAGGACCAAAGGTTCCGTTGCTCTCAAGAGCGTAACTCCCATTCTCCACACGGAGGACGAGGATGTCAACCGAAGAGGAGGCTGGGTAACGCCCGTTGCCGTTGTTGAACACGGAGAGCGATCCCTCGTAAGGGTGGCCCGCTTCAATCCAATTCACATCGTGTTGCGCGAAAAACTGCTGATCTGACGAAAGTCCCTTCCCGTACACTTGCGGGTTGCCCCATCGATAGAGGAGGTCGCCTCCTTTCCCGTATCTACCGCCGGTGTGACCTGCGGCTTCTTCTGTCGTGGTGCTGTGGTCAATGATGTACACTTCATTCATGCTCCTGCAGGAGATGGCGATTTGATCCAACACCGCATTGTAATCAATGCCGTTGCAGTGCATCCAATCCGCTCTTCCTGCAGCGTTGCCTGTGCCCCCAATGTAGTTGATGTTGATCAGTTCGGGGTGGTCTGAAACAACCCCATAGTTGTCCTTGGTGGCGTCGTAATCTTGGACGAGGTGGTCCCATGCATGCCATTTCCAGACGATGGTTGCACTGTCGTTTCCGATCGGTTCGATCTCGATGATGTGGTCCGGCCAAACGTTGTTTTCACCTCCCGGAGAATCGCTTACGATCTCTGGATTTCGTCCAGCCTGAAGGGCTTCTTCCTCGGTTCGGTCTTCCCAAGCGATCATGAGGATGTTCCCGTTCGGCATAGGCTCAATGTCGTGGTGAGAAATGAAGGTCTCTGAGGAATATTCCCACGACCATTCAAGCGTGCCATTCCATGAAATGCGCTCCAATTTTCCTCCGGTCCCGCCCCCGGAAAAATTTCCCACCGCACTGTTGGCGATGTTGGCGGTGCGGAGCAAATCACCGTCAGGGAGTAAATAGGCTGAAAGTGCGGGCCGGTGTTCCCCCGGGGAGGTCCAAGAGTGAACGAATCGGCCTCCGTGGTCGATGAGGTAGGTGGTGTTGGAGGGTATCGGGGCAAACAAGGTGTAACCTTCCGTTGCGTTGGCATCGCAATACACCAACCCTATGGTCCAGTTTTCTCGGTTGGCGTTGCAGGTGGGCGTCGGGTTGAGGGGTCCCTCTCCATCTGCCTGAACGGGAAAGGTGGAGGTCGTGAGAAGCAGCATCAACACGATGGCAGCAACGCTGGTTTTTCGCATACGAACCTCTCCTACGCTGAAGCGGCCATGGCCAAGACTTCATCCATGACCGAAGAAATCTGTTCATCAACGGATTGACCGGGGTAGACTTCGACCTTGGCTTGGCCTTTGATTTGGCCCGTAGAGCCTGCGTTGGCCAACACAATCGTTCCGTTGATGAGTTCGTTGAGGTCCAGTCTGAAATGAATGACATGTTCATTGTCAAGGCGTTGGTCAAGCGTTTCCCGAACGATGGCCAGTTGTTCGACGCCCAATCGAGCCATGGAACCCAGTGCCTGCTTTTTTTTCTTGGTCGTGGCTTCAATGAGCACCACTTCGGGGCCGTGATAGGACGTGGTCTTATCGAGACGTACGTCTTCAGCATCGCCGATCAACCACGCCATGGCATCAGCGATGGCGTCAAGATTGCTGAGAGCGGTGCATGTCGCCCGCCATGTGATTCGGTGGAGCCCCACAGTCCGTCGGCAGTGGCTCAAGGTCAAGAGGTTGCCGAATTCTCGGTTTCCGTCAAGATTCCACTGCATGAGGCTCCTTCAAATAGGGGGTGTTTGTCGGCAACTTGCAAATGGGGTAGCCCCCGTAAGACCACCGAGGGATTTGACATGGCGAAGAAAGTAAGTGCAAAGGCACGCGCAGCAGCGCGTAAACAACGTGACAAGTGGAAGACAAAGCGATGGTTCACCATCCGTGCACCTCGCCATCCATGGAACTTCAAGCAAATTGGCGAAACCCTCGGTGAGGCCGAAGAACACATCCTCGGCCGTGTCTACGAA